>JBBSHN010000066.1:0-13848 GCA_038252945.1 Propionibacteriales bacterium
GACCTCCCTACCAATATTGGTAGCATTCGTGCCGCTATTTGGTAAAGGCTTGGAAACAGCGGATTGCCGTTGGTAATTGACGGTCGAGCGATTCAGGGGTCTTTGGCATCGAATTTACGAGGTGCGGCGCAGGAAGTCTCCGTGCCGGGCGGTGCGGGTCCTTTGCCCGGTGTAGCGCACCGAGTGAATCGGCCCGCTACCGCTACCCCGCGGCGAACAGGCTCTATGCAGCCAAGCGGAGTCTGTGCCCCGCTCCAGCCCGGGTCGATCTGGCAAGTTCCCCGCCGTAGCGCGGACGACCGTCACGAGGGCGACGCTGCCTGCCGGGAGGGCCAATGGGACCAGAACGCTGCCTCGGGATTGCCGGCGTGGGAGGTAGCACATGACAGAGCCAGGCGTGGTGGCGGGGCCGACCCTGGGGCGGGCCGGGTCCGTGGCGGTCGAGCAGGTGGCGCGTGGGACAGTCACCTCTGTCTGGGCCAGCATCGATCCGCGTTCTCGCCCGAGCGCGCCGTCTGAACGGCGGGCAACGTCGACGAGTTGCGACGCTTGTTCGTCGTTCGCCCCGACGTCACCGGGTTGAGCTTCGACGAGAAGCTTGCGGTTCAGCTGGGCGACGCGTCCGACGATGCTCGGCTGCTGTTCGCCGAACTGTATTACCTGAACCTGCTACCCCTGTCCGATTACAAGGGCGGGATGCAGCGATCGCTCATCAACGGCGGGCTGGGCGAGCTCCGCTCGCAGGTCTCCGTCCCCGCCGAGGTCGACCGGACCTCGACGGGGGCGTGTTCAACGGCGGTGTGGCATTCAAGACCGCCGCTACTGGCAGATGTGCCTACTGATGGAATTCGCCCGAACCTTCCTCGAGCTACCGGAGGATGATCAGCGCGCGGCCCTGGCTGATCCGCTTACGTTCCGAGCCGTGCTGTCGAGGGTGACCCCGGATTAACTTCCGTTGCCACATTCATCTCGCTGGTCGTCGATATCGGACTACTCGTCCGCGCGCTTCGTCCATCGAGCGTCACCATCCGAGCAAGCCTCTCCAAGATCGTCACCGTCGAGGTCTCGATGAAGCGAGATCCGCGTGCGTGACTTTCGGATGGATCCAGCTGATGATCGGACGGAAGCCCGAAGCCCAAATCTGTCAGCGACACTGCCTAGCCTGGGTTCGCAGAACATGATCTAGTCCCGGGAACGGGGCACACGTAAAGGAAGGGCACGCTGAGCATTGCCAATCTTCGGGCGCAAGCGAGGGGATGACCCCGCTCTGCCGGCGAATACCCCTCCTCCCGGCCAGGTCGGACCCTCTATGCCGCCACGGTGGACGCCGACGCCTCCCGTGCAGCGGCCCGGACCGGCACCAGCTCCTCGCCCCGTAGCTCCGCCCATCCCACCGGCTCCGCCGGCCCCACCCCCACCCCAGCTCCGCCGGTCGTGGACCGGCGATGCCCAGTGGGTCGCACCTGGGCGATCGATCACGGTCTCCGGGCACACGATCCCCGGCGGCATGGTTTGGGTCGGGGCAACGATGACCCATGGCTACGGCCAGGTCGACCCAGCTCTGGTCAACCCGCAGCTGGCGGTCGACATGCGCCGTCCGGATTGGGAAGCGACGAGCGTCTCGTACTGGCCCTCCTACAGCGACATCACGAGCCGGCAGCGAGCGGCCTACCTGGCCTGGCTGGCACACGGGCGGCGTTCCCCAGGCGTGCCGATCAGCTACGTGTTTCTGTTCTTCTACGGTCTTGAACGTCGGGTTCTCGATGCCATCGACCTACAGACCGCCCACACGAGACCGGGTCTCGACGAGCTCGCCACCATCCGTGCCGAGATCGAGGGGTTGCGGACCGTGTACGCGGACGAGTTCGCCGCCGACCACTCAGGGAGCTCATTCGACCGCTATTCGAGTTCCCTCGTCGACGTCATCGACGCGATCACCGCCGCCAACGCCGATACGTTCCCGTCCATCCCGGAGTACGGACCAAATATCTGGCAGATGCCTCTCGCGCTGAAGGTTGCGCTTGGACGGATGGCGCGCGACAGGGTGCCCATTTCGGCCGATTGGGCGTTGGCGTGGGCCTGGCTCCATCCGCGGATCTATACCAGGACCCCGCAGCGGCGCTGCCGGGCGGAGTTCGACACCCTATTCAAGCTCCGATATACAGCGCGTAACGGCGATGGACTCCGCGTGCGGTCGGTCAAGGGAAAGGTGAAGCTCGACTACCAGGGGGCCAGCATCGTCTCCAGGTACAAACCGATCGAAATCAGTGCACTGCCTGAGGTCAGCGATCAGGAGCGTCCCGTACAGGTCTTGGCAGCGCTGGCCGAGCAGGTCAGCAATGACCTCGATGCCTTCAGCCGGTGGCTCGGTCGCCACCCGGACGACAAGACGAGCCTGGCTGCGATCGCGACACTGCCGGTAGAGCTCGTCGACACCACCGCCAGCGCCACACTTGCAAGTCTGGTCATGTGGGCTTCCGATGCCGTTTCCGGCCGTGAGTCAGCAGTCATCGACTCGCGGCCCGCGCTTCAACTGTGGAGCAGCCCGAAGTTCGGCAAGGCCGATGCCGTTGCCTTGGCCAACCTGCTGCAGAAGCTTGGCTACGGGATCGAGCCCGACGTCCGCTGCGGTGGTCCGACGCTCGTGCCCGGACCCATGGTCCTGTTCCACGCCAAGCCGGACACTCCGCACACCGCTGGACGGAGCTACAGCGCTGCGACGCTCGTCGCGCATCTGGGGGTCACGGTCGCGGCCGCCGACGGTCACGTCGACCAGGCCGAGCTGGACCAGATCACCCACCAGCTCAAGTCCGCGCTCAGTCTGACTGACGGAGAACATCAGCGGCTGGCCGCGCACATCGCCTGGCTCACGGCCACAGGCGTCAAGTTGACCGGGTTGAAGACGCGCTTGGAACCGCTCACTACCGGAGAGCGCGAAACCCTTGCCGACTTCGTTGCCGCCGTGGCCGCCGCCGACGGCGTCATCACTGCCACCGAATCCCGGGCCGTCGACAAGATCCACACTCTGCTCGGCCTCGACCCGACCGGTGCCGCCCGCCGCCTCCACAACGCGATTACCGCCCGCGCGGCCAACGCACCGGTCGCCTCGGTCGTCTCGGAACCAGTCACCATCCGCACAGCTACCTCGCCGGCACCCGGCTACGCGATCCCACCCGCTCCCCAGCCGGACTCTGCCATGCCCAGCTACGCCGGCCGACACGGCCGCCCGTCAGAGGCAGCCGTTGTCGCGAGCAGCGGATTCGTTCTCGATGAACAGTTGATCGCTGATCGCCGAGCCGACACGGCGACGGTAGCTGCGCTGTTGACGCGCATCTTCGACGACGATCCCGATACGCCGCCCGGCGACCCGATTTCTACGATCTCAGCCGCCACGAGCTCGCAACGGCCCGATCCAATGAAGTCGGTTACTGCCGACGGACCGGCGCCTCTCGACGCCGGCCACCGCGAATTACTGGACGCGCTCGCTGAGCGCAACAGTTGGTACCGGGTCGAGTTCGACAAGCTCGCCGCCGCGAACCATCTTGATCCAGATGAGGCGTTAACCGCACTCAATCAGGCCTCGGTCGCCGCCTCGGGACGCGCGCTCATCTCCGGTGTTGAGCGCTTGACCGTCGACGCCGAGGCCCACCCGCATCTGCAGGCCGCGCAAACCCGTGCTCCGGAGATGCACGGTGCGGTGGCACCGACGGCGCCCCAAGCTGCTGTAGCCGGAGTGTCGAGCGGCACCGCTCGACCCGGCGGGACGTTCCACGCCGGCCTCGACGCGGCCCACAGCGCCCTGCTTGACGCACTGGCGCCGCAGACGACCTGGTTCCGCGTCCAGTTCGAAGCGCTCGCTGCAGACAACGGGCTGCTACCCGATGCTGCGCTCGAGCTGCTCAACAACGCCGCATTGGACGTGTGCGATGACTTGCTTCTGGACGGCGCAGAACGCCTGACGGTCAATCAGTACGCACTGACGGAGATGCTCGAATGACTCATGCCGCACCCGACGGCACCAACTCGGCTACCCGAGTCCGCCCCCGCGACCGTGACGCCATCGTCCAATCGCTGCGGGCCGGTGTCGTCCCTCGGACCGGTCTGCAGCACATACAGGTCGGGCGTAGCGCCGAAGTGCAGGCATTGGTCGCTGATATCAACCGGATCGCCGACGGAGGCGCAGGCAGCCGATTCGTGATCGGCGACTACGGATCGGGCAAGACGTTTTTCCTCCACGTCGTGCGCGCAGTCGCCATGCAGTCCAAGCTCGTCACCGTCCACGCGGATCTGTCCCCCGATCGACGCCTGCATGCCACCGGCGGGCAGGCCCGTAGCCTCTACACGGAGCTGACCCGCAACATGGCCACCCGTGCCAAGCCCGACGGTGGGGCACTCGGCGCAGTGGTGGAGAAGTTTGTCGCCGAAGCGCTCGACGAGGCGCGCAAGAACAGTCGGGCACCTGAGCAGGTCATCCGTGCCCGCCTCGACGCACTATCCGAGCTCACCGGCGGCTACGACTTCGCTGACGTCATCGCCGCCTACTGGCGTGGCCACGACACCGGCAACGAATCGCTGAAGAGCGCGGCCGTGCGCTGGCTTCGCGGCGAGTACTCGACGCGCACCGACGCACGGGCGGCGCTGGGGGTCCGGACGATTGTCGATGACGCGAACTTCTACGACCAGCTCAAACTGCTCGCTCGATTCGCCACGATGGCGGGCTACGGCGGCCTGCTCGTGTGCCTTGACGAGATGGTGAACCTTTACAAGCTCGCGAACACCCAAGCCCGCAACGCCAACTACGAGCAGATCCTGCGGATCGTGAACGACTCGCACCAAGGAGCTGCCTCGCACCTCGGGTTCCTCTTCGGCGGCACACCGGAGTTCCTCACCGACACCCGTCGCGGCATGTACTCGTACGCCGCGCTCCAATCCCGACTCGCCGAGAACACGTTCGCCACCGCTGGCGTTTTGGATACCAGTGGCCCAGTTCTGCGCTTGTCCGGCCTGACTCAGGAAGACTTCTTCGTCCTGCTGACGAAACTTGCCGCCGTGTACGTATCCGGCGACACCGCGCGACCGGCGCTCGACGACGACGCGGTCGTCGCGTTCATGCGCCATTGCTCCGCGAAAATCGGTGAGGCCTACTTCCGGACGCCACGCACCACCATCAAAGCGTTCCTGGACCTACTTGCAGTACTCGAGCAGAACCCGAGTGTCAGCTGGCAGCAACTGCTCGGCTCCATCGACATCGCACCTGACGTAAACCCCGACCTGGAACCGCTCGAAGACTTGGACGAGCCAGCAACACCGATCGGCAGCGGAATCACGACGACGGATGACGATGAGCTCCGGACCTTCAGACTCTGACGCCACTTCGCCGGCCTTCGAGCGCTTCCATCCCGGGGTCCAGCGCTGGCTGTGGAATCAAGGATGGACCAGCCTTCGTTCGATCCAGGAACAGACCGCTATCGCCATCCTCGATACTGATGGTGACCTCATCGTCGCTGCGCCCACTGCGAGCGGGAAGACCGAAGCCGCGTGGCTGCCGATCTGCTCGCAGCTTGCCCGGGCCGACGGCATCGGCCAAGACGACACGACGCAGCGATTTGCCTCCGGCATCCAGGCGCTCTACATCGCACCGTTGAAAGCGCTCATCAACGATCAGCACACTCGCCTCGGAGACCTATGCCAGGTCCTCGAGCTGCCCGTGCATCGATGGCATGGGGATGTGCCCGGCTCGCAGAAGACGAACCTGCTCCGCGACGCGAGCGGTCTATTGCTCATCACCCCCGAATCGGTCGAGGCGCTGTTCGTCAACCGCGGCACCGAGATCGCATCCTTGCTAAGCGGGCTGACCCACATCGTCGTCGACGAGCTCCACTCGTTCCTCGGCACCGAGCGCGGCGCCCAGCTGCAGTCGCTGCTACATCGCATCGAGCTCGCCCTCCGTCGCCGAATCCCTCGGGTCGCCCTGTCGGCCACACTGGGTGATTTCAGCGTCGCGCGTGAGTTCCTCCGTCCCGGTGGTGCCGACGGCGTGCAGGTCATTGAGGACGTAGATGGCGACGCCGGTGAAGTCAAGCTGCAACTGCGCGGTTACATCGACACGCCGCCCGACCCCGACGTCGCTGCCCTCTACGACCAGGAGGAGGAAGCCGACGACGATGACGGCGCGGAAGGGTCGATCGCCGACCACCTGTACCGGATACTTCGGGGCCACGACAACCTCGCCTTCGCCAACTCACGTCGACAAGTCGAGCAACTCACCGACCGCCTCACCCGACGAAGCGAGACCAACCGCGTCCCGAACGAGTTCGTGGCACATCACGGCAACCTGTCTCGCGAGATGCGGGAAGACGCCGAGATGCGTCTAAAGGACCCGACCCGGCCGACCACAGCGATCTGCACGTCGACCCTGGAGATGGGAATCGACATCGGCTCGGTCGACACCATTGCCCAGATCGGAGCGCCGGGAACAGTTTCAGGACTGAGACAGCGACTCGGCCGGTCCGGACGTCGCGCCGGGCAAGCCGCTGTCCTGCGCGCCTACGTCACCGAACATGCGTTGGACTCGCGAACCTCGTTGGCGGACCAACTTCGCTCGGAGCTGGTGCAGACGATCGCGATGGTCGACCTTCTCCTGGAAGGTTGGTACGAGAGTCCCAACAGCAAGGCCCTGCATCTGTCGACCCTGATGCAGCAGGTCCTGTCGATGATCGCCCAACACGGCGGCGTCTTACCGGCTCAGGTGTACTCGGCGCTGTGCCGGGAAGGTCCGTTCAGGCGAGTCGACTCCCCAATGTTTGCGCACCTCCTGCGCGCGATGGGCGCTGCTGATCTGGTTGTCCAGGAACCATCAGGTCTTCTGCTTCACGGCACGCTCGGTGAGCGGCTGGTAAATCACTACAGCTTCTACGCCGCGTTCGCCTCGGCCGAGGAGTATCGGCTCATCGCTGATGGTCGGCCGATCGGGTCGTTGCCCGTGGAGAAGCTGCTGGTCGAGGGCTCGCTACTCATCTTCGGCGGGCGTCGCTGGCGGGTGCTCACAGTGGACACAACGCGCAAGGTCATCACGCTCACTCGTGCGCGCGGTGGCAAGGCGCCGAGGTTCACCGGCGACGGTCCGACCGTGGCCGATCGGGTCAGGCGGCAGATGCGGCACGTCCTCACCCGCACCGAAGTTCCCACCTATCTGGACGCAACTGCACAAACGCTCGTCGCCGAAGCCCGCGCAACGTTCCGAGACCTCGACCTTCACACACACTCGATCCTCGGAACCGAGACCGAGACGATCGTCCTGCCCTGGCGTGGGGACGACATCATGGCGACGCTCGCCCTCGCGTTCACCAGGTACGGGTTGCCCGCAACCGCCGACGGGCTCGTTCTGACCGTCGTTGCCTCGCCCGAGGTCACCCGGGCCGCCGCGGCCGAGATCGCCGCGCAGCAAGCGCCCGACCCACGCGAGCTCGCCACGCTCGTGAAGTACAAGGAGCGGGACAAGCACGACCGCTACCTCGACGAGGATCTGCTGACGGCATCGTTCGCCGCCTCACTCGACGTGCCCGGTGCCTGGGCGACGTTGCGCGAGATCGCTAATGACGCCGGCCCGGTGGTGCTCGATGAGCCGCTCGTCGACCTCATCGACGTCGCTGAAGGCGACACCGCGACGATCGCCGAACTCGAGGAGTGCGACTTCGCGGTGATCGACGTCGAGACCACAGGGCTCGCGATCAACCGCGGCGACCGCATCATCGAAATCGCGATCGTGCAGGTCGACCGGCATCGTCGCGTGGGGCGATCCTGGTCGACGCTGATCAACCCGGACCGAAACCCGGGACCGACGCACATCCATCGCCTGACGAGAGCTGACCTCGTCGACGCCCCTCACTTCGCCGACGTCGTCGGCGACATCGCCTCGTTGATCGCAGGGCGCATCGTCGTCGCCCACAACGCACTCTTCGATCTCGCTTGCCTGCATGCCGAGTTCGCCCGCGCCGGTCGGCCGCTTCCCCCCTGGCCGACGCTGTGCACGCTCGATGCGGCCTATGTCCTCCGGCCGGACGGTCCACGCAAACTAACAGCCTGCGCCTCCGAGGAGGGCATCGAGATTCTCGGCGCGCACACGGCCCTCGGCGATGCCATCATGACCGCGCTGCTGCTCGGCCACTACCTGACGGACGCGCGTGCGGCCGGCCTGCAGCTCGACGCGCTCGGCACGCGGCCGCTCGTCATGCCGCCCGTGTGGACCGCCGGGCCGCCGTCTGGACGAGTCCACGAGAGAACCGAAGCCTCGTCCGAGAACACAGACACCGGACTTGCCCTCCGAGTAGACGTCGCACGGCGGGGCACGCCGGCTGACGACGCGTACCTCGACGCGCTCGACCGCGCGCTGGCGGACCTTCGCCTGTCCGATACCGAGGCGGCAGACCTACGCGAGCTGGCTGCCGCCTACGGGCTCGACCGCCATCGCGTCCAGCAGCTCAATAGCGCCTATGTCGGCGCCCTCGCCGCAGTGAGAAGCGACGTCGACGGCATGCAACTCCTGCGGAGGCTCGCAGCTGCCTGACCCGTTCTCAGCACGGTAGCGGCTACTGATCGGCGATCTGCGCTCAGAGTGCGCGAACCGCACCCTCAACAGCCTCATCGTGCTGGCGCTCACTGGCTTCCACGAAAGCGCAGATGGTCGAGATCAGGCGCATCTCGTCGATGTCCCGGCCCCGACTGTTGAGCAGCTCCTCCGTGCAGACCAGGTAGGCCAGGCACCGGGCCCGGCTGATCGCGACGTTGAAGCGGTTTCGGGAGAACAGGAATTCAGCGCTGCGGCTCATGTCCGCCGCGGTTGACGTCGTCATGGTGAAGAAGACGACCGCTGCCTGCCGGCCCTGGAACTTGTCGACCGTCCCTAGCGATCCCGGAGGTCGCTACGTTGGCGTCCAGACAGGTACGGAGCAGGGCGACCTGGTCGTTGTACGGGGCCACCACGAGAACGTCGTCGACGCCGAGCGGTGCGTGCTCGCCCGTCTGGTTGGTCCACGTCCCGCCGAGCAAGCGTGCGATCTCGGCCGCGACGATCTCGGCCTCCTCTTCCGACTCGGTTACGCGCCCAGCATGGTGGGCGCGGAGCCAGCGCAGTCCCGTCCCGAGCTCAGTCGTCTGGCCAGCGCAACTCAGGTGGCTGGTCAGCCGACCTTCGTAGATCTCATCGGAGATGAACGTGCAGACGTCCGGGTGCATGCGACGGGTCTCCGTGAGGAACACGCCCCGGTCGGCCGGCATCGTCGCGTCCTCACCAAGCACGTGCTCGAGCACGCTGCGCCCACCGCCGCCCGGATGTGCGGCCTGAGCGACCTGGGGCAGCTGCAGCGGGTCACCCAGGAGCATGAGGTTGCGTGCGGATCGAGAGGCCGCCAGAGCGTCGGCCAATGACAGCTGTCCGGCTTCGTCGATGAGCAGGACGTCGACCGGTTGTGCAAGCATGTCGGCGCCGGCAAACAGCCAGGTCGTACCCGCCACCAGATTGAAGCCGGCCTTGGCTGCTGCCTTGTTGTTGGCGGCGTAGTCGAGTCCGCTCAGTCCGCCGCGCGAGGGCTGGTTTCCTCTCTTCACGGCCCGGAGCTCCTGGAGGTCGCCAGCGTCCTCGAACACCTCGACCACCGCCTCGAGGAGGTTGTCGATCGCGTGGTGGCTCATGGCCGTAACGCCGACCCGCTTGCCTGCCTTCAGCAGAGCACGCACAAGGTGGGCGCCTCGGAACGTCTTGCCTGTTCCGGGGGGTCCCTGGATCGCCACGAACGAGCCGTTCAGCTGAGTGGCCCAGCCGAGCATCTCGTCGAGGTCGTCGCTGAACAGGCCATCAGCCGGCCCGCCGCCCGGCAGGAACGAGGGCAGATCGCGACGCAGCAGCGCCAACGCGACAGGATTCGGCGCGCTGCTCGCGAGCACACATGCAGCCAGCTCCGACAACGCCGCCGGTTTTGGCTTGGGCGCTACCCAGTCGTTCCGGATCACCACCTTCGGAATGCAGCCGAGCTCCGCGGCCGCCGCCGACCACACGAGGTCGACCTCGCCCGCATCAACGTCCAAACGGTTGATTGAGCTGTACCCCACGCTGCCTTCTAAGGTTGTGAAGATCACCTGATCGACGCCTTTGAAGGCGCCGATCGCCTGCTCCGGAAGGCTGAAACGCATGACCGGCGTAACCATCTTGCCGGTCTTGCCCAGGCGCTCGAACTCGCCCAGGCAGGTGATCCCTGCGAGGGCCTCCGGGTCCTCGAGAAGGTCCTCAAGCGCAGCCTCGCAGCGGGCGCGCAGGGGCCCGAGGTGGGCGGACCATTCTCGCCGCCAATACCCGAGCACGTCGCCGAGTAGGTGCTCTGCGGAGCCCGGGCCGAACGCGTGAAGGTGCGCCACCTGCTCGTCGAGTTCGGGAAGCTCGTCCTCCGGCTCGAGCTCGGCAGTCCGCCAGGGCAAGTCAGCGGGTCGGCGTTCGAGAAGCCAATCTCGCAGTGCTCGGGTGGCCCGCACGTCGTCCTCGTTGTACGACGCGATTCGGTTCAGGGCACCGGCGTCGCCCTCAACCATGTACTTCTCGTACTCCAGAACTGCGCCTACCCCCTGGTCAATGTCATGGCCCCGTTCGTAGGCGGCGAGTCGCTCCAGAGCTTTCAATCCATACGACTCCGTGCCTACCTGCATGGCGTTCCGGGCGACCACGAGCAGGTCCACGAACGCACCTGTGACTACGAGGCGGGCGAGGGTGACACCGCCGACGCCGTAGTCCGCCGCGAGCCGCTCCAGCGAGGACCGCTCGGTGTGGTTGTAGTGATAGATGTGCATGCCTGCGTGCTGCGCCCGTCGGGCGGACAGGTAGTCGATGAGTCTGAGCGCGGCCGTTCGCTCTTCCTCCTGCGTGTGAGCCCACCAGGTGCGGTAGTTCCAGTGGCCAATCTGATCCTGCTCGATCAAGCCGAAGAGGAAGAACAAACCGCTGTCGGCACGCCAAAACGGGTGCCCCTCGAAATCGAGGAACACGTCACCGTCGTCGGCCTTTGGCATCTGGTCGAAGCCATGACCCCACGTCGGGTCCACACCGGGAGCGATGATCAGATGCGGCGGTGCGGCGGTCTCGTCCTGGCGGGCCTGTAGTTGAAGCCGCGCTTGCGACACGAGCCTCGCTTGCCGCTCCGGTCCGATGCCGTCGATCGGGCTGGTGCGTCCGGCAAACTCGGCCATCGTCGACACGTTTGCCGCCTGGAGGGTCAGTCGCTCGGGCGAGCGAAGACCTGCGACGTAGATCAGCGAATCCTCGTCTCGCCACTGCGCATCACAGACGTCGGCGAACTCGCAGAAGGCGCAATGGCTACAGGGCTCAGGCGAAGTCTCTAGCTGCCCCACAGGCGCGCCCATCACGGCCGAAAGCTGCACCCGCAGGCGCCGCCAGTACGCGCCGAAGTCCTCGACCGCGAGCGTCTCTTGCAAGCCCGACCCGAGCCATAGGTGCATCTGCGCCGGGCGCCGCCCAGTGCTCGCTTCGATGGCGTCTGCGTAGAAGCACAGCTGAAGGACGTGACCCGGCTTGGCCTCGTTTCGCGCCAACTTTGCGTCGACGGCTTCGTAGGTCACGATGCCCTCACCGTTGACCACACGTACCAGGAAGTCCGCGATCCCCCGGATTCCGTCGTGCACGAACGGCATCTGGTAGATCAGGTCCCAGCCGGCTTCGAATGGATTGCCCACTCTGGTCACCCAAGTGTTGAAGGACTCCCCTCTCTGTCGACTGGGAATGCGCAGGATTTGCTTGCCCTGCCGTTCGTACTCTTCAAGGCAGGCAGTCTCGTGCTGGTTGCCCTTGTCGGCCAGGAGCTGAGCGAACGAGCTCATGCCACCGGCCGGAGCCTCTCGCAGGCCATCCTCGACCTGGTGCTTGAGCGCAAGGAAGTGCGCGCAGTCCAGCCACGCGGTGATCTTCGACGGAGTGATGTACCGCTCGGTCATGCGACTCGCTTCGGGCGGATGCGCTGCATCCAGCCACTCTGCCGCAGGGCGCGACATCTCGCACGCTCTGCGTTGCTTCATAAGTGTCGCGTGCGCCGGGAGCGTGATGTGCGCCCCGACTAGACGTTGCCCACACACCTACGACTCGATCTGCGCGTTTGTCAACGCCGCTCGAATCTTGACACCTAATCACCTCGACCAGAGGTGCATGTCCGTGCAATCGCTCGTCCCCAAACTCGGCACGGGCATGGGAGCCCAACCGCTCGTTGAGCGTTGCTAATCATCGGCGATACACGACGACGTTCGTGGTCAGCGCGTCTGACGTCACGCCTCGCGCAGAATCGAGACCGATGAGTATCGGATACTCGCGGCCGGGTTACCGGTCAAGAACCTTGGCCGCCGCAGCGCTAACCACGTTGCGCCCGAAGTAGACGTCGAGGGTCATCGATGGGTTGGCGTGGCCGAGCTGATCGGCAACCTGACGTGGTGTGAAGCCGGCTTCATCGAGTCGGGTCGCGACGGTCTTGCGGAAGACGTGCGAGGTCACCCACGACCACGGCCCCCGATCGCAGCGCAGCCGCTGGCCACGGGTGCCGGTCTTGAACGAGCCGTCGGCCTCGAGCTGGAAGCCGGTCTGGCCGCAGACGTCGCAGTCGAACGAGTCGAGCAGCTGCCTCAGGTCACCGGAGGCGTTGGACGGATCGCGCAACGTTGTCGTGAGCGGTGCCGTGAACACCACCCCATCGGCACCGAGAGCCCGCCCCTGCACGATCCGCACCGCGAAGTCGGGCACGGCCACGACGCGCCAGCCGGCGGCGGTCTTCGGGCGCGGCTGCACGATGAGCCCCTGTCCAGGCACCCGCACCACGGTCGCGTTGACCTCCCACGTATTGGCCTCGAGGTCGAGCAGCGGCTTGCCGTCGGCATTCGGGCCGTGGCGCAGCGCCAGGCCTTCGCCGATGCGGCAGCCGGTGGCCAGCATCCAGTCGACGAGGTCGGGGATGTCGAGCGCGATGGCGCGCTCGTTCGCCCGCAGCCATCTAGTGAGCGTCATCGTCTCCTGCGGCGTCAGTGCGCGGGGTGCCTTCTTGCCGATGCTGATCCGCGTCGACGAGTCGCGTACCGGGTTCACCGAGACGGCGCCGTCCTCGATCGCCATGCGGAACATGCCCGACAGGCAGGCCTTGGCCGACTTGGCCGCGCTCGGGCCATGCCGCTCCGATATCGCGCGCAGCGCCCGGCTTACCACGCCGGTCGTCACCTCGCGCAGCCGCAGCTCACCCAGCGCCGGCACAACCTGGTTGCCGATCACGGACCGGTACGTGCGCTCGGTGCCGGTCGACCAGCCGTGCGGCGCATCGAGCCAGAGCCGGGCCAGCTCCGAGACACGCGTGGACCCGGCGATCGCTCCGCCACCGGCCGGTGTCTGCCGGTTCGTCAGCTCGAGCTTCAGCGCACGTTCCGCGGCTGCCCGGGATCGGCCGTGCTTGGCGACCAGGCGGATGCGGCCGTCGAAGTCGCGGAACTTCGCCCGGGCCTGGATCTGGCCGTTCGGCAGCGAGACGAACAAAGTCCTGCCGGCGGTGCCGATCGGCAACGGCGGACGGCCCACGAGCCACCCCCAAGTCACCCACTAAAAGATGAGTAAAAGATGACTTAGGGTCGTGCATCCATCCCGGAAATGCAAGAAGGCCCCGGAATTCGGGGCCTTCAGCTCCCCCGACTGGACTCGAACCAGTAACCCTTCGATTAACAGTCGAATGCTCTGCCAATTGAGCTACGGGGGATCGTTCCCGCACGCGTCCAGCACCCGGCCGCGCAGCCGGGTCAGCTTATCCCACCCACGCCGCACGC
>JBBSHN010000067.1:0-13758 GCA_038252945.1 Propionibacteriales bacterium
GTATCGCCTTGGGACAGCGCGAGGAACCCTGAGTTTGTAGCCGAGGACAGACCTAACTGCTATAACGTAAGCGCGTCGAGTGTGGGATTGTCGAGGGTCCAGAGGCGTTTCAGCACCACGTCTTGAGAAGGGTCTACCTCATCATTCAATCAAGCCTGAACAAGTAGACGTTCATAGGACAGCAAAGTCGACTGACGCAATCCACGCTCCATCGCCACCACGTACAGCCTCCGGCGCACTGTCATACTCGGGTAAGTCATGGACGAACCTCCACGGACCGAAGCCCGCACGTACGCCGTCCGCACGTACGGCTGCCAGATGAACGTGCACGACTCCGAGCGCATCTCCGGCCTGCTAGAAGGGGCCGGGTACGAGCGGGCTGACAGCACGGACGAGGCTGACCTGGTTGTCCTCAACACCTGCGCTGTGCGCGAGAACGCCGACAACAAGCTCTACGGCAACCTCGGCCACCTGGCGCCGGTGAAGGCGGCACGACGCGGTATGCAGATCGCGGTCGGTGGGTGTCTCGCGCAGAAGGATCGAGCCGAGATCATCCGTCGAGCGCCGTGGGTCGATGTCGTGTTCGGAACGCACAACGTCGGCTCCCTGCCGGTCCTGCTCAAGCGGGCCGCGGTTGAGCAGCAGGCGCAGGTCGAGATCAAGGAAGCTTTGGAGGTCTTCCCCTCTACGCTCCCGACGCGACGCGAGTCGCCGTACGCCGCGTGGGTTGCCATCAGCGTCGGATGCAACAACACGTGCACGTTCTGCATCGTCCCGTCGCTGCGCGGCCGGGAGCGCGACCGGCGGCAAAGCGATGTGCTGGCTGAGATCCGCGCGCTCGTCGCCGACGGAGTGCTCGAGGTGACGCTGCTCGGGCAAAACGTCAACTCGTACGGCGTCGAGTTCGGCGACCGAACGGCGTTCGCCAACCTTCTTCGCGCGTGCGGTGACATCGAGGGACTCGAGCGGGTGCGCTTTACCTCACCGCACCCCCGCGACTTCACCGACGACGTGATCGAGGCCATGGCCACGACGCCCAACGTGATGCCGCAGCTCCACATGCCGTTGCAGTCCGGCTCGAACGCTGTGCTGAGGTCCATGCGGAGGTCTTACCGACGAGAGCGCTACCTCGGCATCCTCCAGCGGGTGCGCGAAGCCATTCCCCATGCGGCGATCACGACCGACATCATCGTGGGCTTCCCCGGCGAGTCAGAGGATGACTTCGCCGAGACGATGGATCTCGTGGAGCAGGCTCAGTTCGCCGGGGCGTTCACGTTTCTGTATTCCAAGCGCCCGGGCACCCCAGCGGCGAAGATGGCCGACCAGTTGCCGCATGACGTCGTGCAGGAGCGCTATGAGCGGCTCGTGGCTCGGGTCAACGACATCGCCTGGCAGCAGAACCGTGTGTTGGTGGGGCGCCAGGTCGAACTGTTGGTGTCAACCGGCGAGGGCCGCAAGGACGCGTCGACTGAGCGCCTCACGGGGCGGGCCCCGGACAACCGGCTGGTGCACTTCGCACCCGGGGACGCCGAGGTGCGACCCGGTGACTTCGTGAGCGTTCGAGTGACCCATGCGGCACCGCATCATCTCGTGTCGGACGCGCCAGTTGTGTCGGTACGACGGACGCGGACCGGCGACGCTTCGGAGGCCGGGACGTCACCTCGACCCTCAGCAGTCTCGCTGGGGCTGCCGACAGTCGGCCCACCGCTGCGGGAGGCGGCCTTCGTCAGCGCCTGCGGCTAGCGGCTGGAGAAGCCGAACGTGACGACGGGTGGCAGGGAGCCTGTGGCTAAGCCCTGGAGCACAAGGCGTTCATGCGGAACCACCGGCTCCGGTAGCCGCGTCAGCGCAAACCATCGCAGGTCCGCCGCCTTGTCAGGCTCAAGCAGATGCGGGTCGCCCGACCATCGCCGGCACTCGAAGAAAAAGTCGACCCGCTGGTCGACGGGTCGAGTCGTTTGGCCGATCCGGTGCATCGCGCACACCGGCGTCAAGGCAGCAGGCTCGACGTCGATGCCCAACTCCTCGCGTGCCTCACGACAAGCGGCGTCGTACACCGACTCGCCCGCTTCGACGTGCCCCGCCGCGGCCATGGCCCAGTGCCCGTCCATGTAGCCGGTGTTCTGCCGCAGCTGCAGCAGCACGCCACGATCGCTTCGGAGCGCGACATACGCAGCCGGGACGAGCCGGAACCCGTGAGTCACAGGCAGCGACCCTACGCGGAGCTAGACCTGCCTCCCCGCGGACCGCAGTCATCGGATGCCGTCGGCGCTCGCCTTTAGGCTGAAGCGACACACCGCACGCAACGGTGATCGCGCGAGCGGTCCTTTCTCGAGGGAGGTCGGCAGGTGAATGCCGGGAGGAGGCTGCTCGTGGCTGCCCTAGCCGCGTGCTCTGCCGTCGCGCTCGGTGGGTGCGGAGGAGGGCAGTCAACCACAGCGGCTACAACGCACTCCGCAACACAGTCGAGTCCTCCACGACCGGATACGCCGAGCGTCAGCCCCTCCCGCGATGTCCCTACGCTCAACACGCCGGTAATCGCTTCGGTACCGCCGCCGACCGCCAGCCCGGTTGTCCCGCCTGCCGCACAGCTTGCAACAGCGCTGTCAACACCGGTCGAAGACCCTTACTACGCGAAGACCAGCAATCCCGAGATCGACGTCCTGCACTACTTTCTCGACCTTTCCTGGAATGGGTCGATCCTCCAAGGACGCACCACGATCACGGCGCGAGGGGCCAAGACGGCGGACGCGGTCCAACTGGACCTGTCGCGGGCGCTCAAGGTCAGCACCGTGCGCCTCGACCGCCGTTCCGTCAACTTCCGGCAGGCGCACGATGCGCTGGTCATCGACACCGGCCGTATCGCGCGCGGATCGACGTACACCCTGACGATCACCTACTCCGGCACTCCCCACTCCACACCGGCGCCGAGCAGCCGGCCGGACATGGCCGAAGGTCTGGGGTGGGTGCGTGACCCCGACGGTTCTGTCCATACGTTCCAAGAGCCGTTCGGCGCCTTCACGTGGTATCCCGTCAACGACCACCCGTCCGACAAGGCGCTCTACGACGCCAGGATCACGACGCCACGCGGGGACATCGGCGTGTTCAACGGCACGCTGACGTCGCGTCACACCGCCGCCGGCGCCACCACAACGACCTGGCACCTCGACCAGCCAGCCGCGTCGTACCTGATCACGCTCGCCATCGGGCCGTACGAGCAGCATTCGACCACAACCCCGAGCGGCATGAAGCTGTCGTTCTGGCTGGAGCCGCGAGACCAGGCGGTTCTCGCGCCACTCGAGCGTGAGGCCACACGCGCCTATGAGTGGCTGATCCGCCACACTGGTTCCTATCCGTTCTCGACGCTGGGCATCGTGGTGGTCGGCGGATCGAGCGCGATGGAGACGCAGACGCTGATCACGCTGAGCCGCGGTGCCGCGCGGTATGCCCTCCGCTCAACCCTCGAGCACGAGATGGCGCACGAGTGGTTCGGTGACACGGTCACCCCAGTCGACTGGCGGGGGTTGTGGCTCAACGAGGGCTGGGCGATGTACATGCAGCAGTGGTACGAGGCCGACACCGGCCGCCACGTCTATGGGGGCGGCATCTCGAAGTGGCGACGCCTTGACCTGACGGGGCGGCGCCACTACGGCCCTCCGGGCCACTACGACCCGCAGTCTTTCGCCGAGGTCAACGTCTACCTCGGGCCGGCGATGATGCTGAACGACATCAGGAAGCGGGTCGGCAACCGCGACTTCAACCGGCTGGTCAAGCAGTGGCCGGCCGAGCACAGCAACTCCAACGTCGACCGCGGCACTTTCGCCAACTGGCTGCAGTCGAAGACTGGAGAGGATTTCCGGCCTCTGCTCCACAGGTGGCTCGACTCTCCACGCACACCTCGGTGACGGACACGGTCACAAACCGTTTCTCGGGTCAGCTGCCCGTGATCGCGATCGTCGGACCGACCGCCGCAGGCAAGAGCGAGCTTGCTGTGGACCTCGCCCTCGAGTTGTGCGGTGAAGTCGTCAACGGCGACTCGATGCAGCTCTATCGCGGAATGGACATCGGTACGGCGAAGCTGCCGCGGGCCGAGCGACGAGGCGTGCCGCATCATCTCCTGAACATTCTTGACGTGACTGAGCCGGCCACCGTGGCGGAGTTCCAGACGCTCGCGCGGGCTGCAATCGCCGACTGCCGCAGCAGAGGAGTGTCGCCGCTCATAGTCGGCGGCTCCGCCCTGTACCTGCGAGCGGTGCTCGACCGGTTCGACTTCCCGGGCACAGATCCCGAGCTTCGCCGGCGGCTCGAGGGGCAACTCGCTGCGGAGGGCGCCGAGGCGATGCACCGCCGGCTGCACCAGGCAGACCCTGCGGCGGCGGCGGTCATAGTCCCCAACAACGGCAGGCGCGTCGTGCGGGCTCTGGAGGTCATCGAGCTCACCGGGCGGCCGTTCCGGGCCGTTCTTCCACAGCCCGAGTACGCTCTGCCGAACGTGGTGCAGATCGGTATCGACGTGCCACCTGACGTGCTTCGCCAACGGATCGCTGCCCGGGTCGACCGCATGTGGGCTCATGGGTTCGTCGACGAGGTACGCCGGCTCGAGCGTGTCGGTCTTCGCCGAGGACGGACCGCGAGCCGGGCACTCGGATACCAACAGGTGCTCCGCTTCTTGGCCGGGGAGTGCGCCGAGGATGAGGCCCGGCTCCACACTGTCGTCGCGACCCGGCGGTTCGCTCGTCGGCAGCTCGCGTGGTTTCGACGCGACTCAAGAGTCGTGTGGCTGGGGCACGACCGAGGCGACCTCGCGTTGACAGCGTTGGAGGCCGTGGCGGCGCACGCCGCCGCCGCGACGCGGGAGAGTGAGGCAGCGCCACCATGAACCCGGTGAAGCTCGGGCAGCCGGGCGCCGCTCGCCGTACGATTCCGCAGGTGACCTTCCCCTTCGTCAAGGGCCACGGCACCGGCAACGACTTCGTGGTGCTGCCCGACCTGGACGGATCGATACACCCAGATCTCGACCCCGCGCTGGTCACGCATTTGTGCGACCGCCGGCGAGGCATCGGTGCAGACGGCGTGCTGCGGGTGCTGCGGCGCGAAAGCGGTAACGCCACCTGGTTCATGGACTACCGCAATGCCGACGGGTCCGTCTCGAAGATGTGCGGCAACGGCGTTCGAGTGTTCGTGCGGTACCTGCTTGACGCGGGGCTCGTCGAGGCAAACCCTTCCGACGGGCAGCTGCTCATCGATACTCGAGACGGCGTCAAGGCTGTGACGCTGTGCGACGACGGCGAGATGAGCGTCAACATGGGTCCGGCGCGCGTGGGTGACCCTGTGGACATCGACTCTGGCGGTCGCTGGTATCCGGGGCGACAGGTCGATGTGGGCAACCCACACGCAGTGGTCTTCGTGGACACATTGGAGGACATCGGGGAGCTGCGCGCGCCGCTCGCCGCGTCGGAGAGCTTCCCCGACGGTGTGAACCTGGAGTTCGTCGAGCTGGCCCACTCCACAAGGCTGCGGATGCGCGTGCACGAGCGGGGCGTCGGCGAGACGCTGTCGTGCGGCACGGGTGCCTGTGCGGCGGTGGCAGCCCACCGCGCAGCGGATGACAGCGCCAACCCGCCGGCGTACTCGGTTGAGGTCCTGGGCGGCACTCTCACCGTCACCGTCGACGACGCCGCTGACCTTCACCTCAAAGGAGCGGCGGTCTTGGTGGCCGACGGCACCTGGCGTGCCTGAGCCGTTCCGCGCGGAAAACGCGTCGCTGCCGACGCTACCCCGCCGTAGAGTGGATGGACGATGACTGCGCACAAAGACGACGAGTACGTCTACGAGCCCAGCCTGCCTCAGAGCGACGAGCCGTCGGCCACCATCGAGCTGGACGACGCTGCGTTGGACGACCTCGGCGAGGACCCGCCAGCCAACTCTCGGCAGCGGTCGGGCACGCAGAGTGTCTTCTACGACGATGTAGACCCAGGTGAGCTCGATCTTGAGGAGCGCCAGGCGCTGCGACGTGTGGGTGGCCTGTCGACCGAGCTCGAAGACGTCACCGAGGTCGAGTACCGCCAGCTGCGGCTGGAGCGTGTCGTCCTGGTCGGAGTGTGGACCGAGGGCACGGTCGGCGACGCCGACAACTCTCTCGCCGAGCTGAAGCTGCTGGCCGAGACCGCCGGATCTGTGGTGCTCGAGGCGTTGTCGCAGCGGCGGCAGCGTCCCGATCCCGCGACCTACATCGGACCCGGCAAGGTCGACTACGTCCGGCTGGTTGTCGCCGAGACCGGAGCGGACACCGTGATCTGCGACGGCGAGCTCAGCCCCTCGCAGCTTCGCAACCTTGAGGACCGGGTGGGCGTCAAGGTTGTCGACCGCACGGCATTGATCCTCGACATCTTCGCGCAGCACGCCCGGTCCAAGGAGGGCAAGACGCAGGTCGAGCTCGCGCAGCTGGAGTATCAGCGGCAGCGATTGCGCGGCTGGGGCGGAAACCTTTCCCGGCAGGTTGGAGGCCGCGTCGGGTCTCAGGGTGGCGGCATCGGCGGCCGCGGTCCCGGTGAAACCAAGCTCGAAACCGACCGCCGACGAATCACCGCACGGATGGCGAAGCTGCGGCGCGAGCTCGCAACCATGGGCAAGGCCCGGGTCACCAAGAAGACCGAGCGGGTACGACGCAGCACCCCCTCCGTCGCGATCGCCGGCTACACCAACGCCGGCAAGTCCTCTCTGCTCAACCGGCTGACCGGCGCCGGCGTACTGGTGGAGAACGCTTTGTTCGCCACGCTCGACCCGACCACACGCCGTACGACGACCAGCGACGGCCGCGTCTACACGCTCTCCGACACCGTCGGCTTCGTGCGGCACCTTCCCCACCAGCTCGTCGAGGCGTTCCGTTCGACCCTGGAGGAGGTCGCTGAGGCTGACCTGATCGTGCACGTCGTCGACGGGTCTCACGTCGACCCGCAGGGTCAGATCGCCGCGGTGCGTGAGGTGTTCGCGGAGATTGGAGCCGACCGGGTTCCCGAGCTGCTCGTCGTCAACAAGTCCGATGCGGCAGAACCGATGACGATCAGCCACCTGCTGAGTCGTGAGCCGCACGCCGTCGTGTGCTCCGCGCGCACCGGGGCCGGCCTCAGCGAAGTCCTCGCGGCCATCGAGGCAGATCTCCCGCGGCCGGCTGTGGAGGTCGATGCTCTGGTGCCGTACGCGCGAGGTGATCTCGTTCACCAAATGCACGTGCATGGAGAAGTGCTGTCCGTGGAACACACGCCAGACGGCACCAGGGTGCAGGCGCGTGTGCACGCCGGCCTGGCGAGTGAGCTGGAGCCTTTCGCCGTACCGGTCGGCTGATCTCACCAGCGACTGTGGACGACCGCCGCCGGCTTGTCGGCTAGGTGGGTTACCGTCGCCCGGTGCCCAACTCATCGGCCGCATCCGTCGTTGCCACGAGTCCGCCAACCGAGCCTCCGCAGAAGGCTGCCTCCGCACCGGTGCACGAGGCCGCATCGGTGCGCGAGGTCTTACAGGCCGCAGTCGAGAGGCTCGGAGGGGAGGAGCGGCCAGGTCAGATCAGGATGGCCGAAGCGGTGGCCGACGCGCTGCACGAAGGTCGGCACCTGTTGGTGCAGGCAGGCACGGGCACCGGCAAGTCGCTCGGCTACCTCGTTCCGGCGATCCTCCACAACGAGCGGGTGGTGGTGGCAACGGCCACGCTGGCCCTGCAGCACCAGCTCATCGAGCGAGACATCCCTGCGTTGTTAGACGCGGTCGCCGACGTGCTGCGTAAACGCCCTGCGTACGCGGTGGTCAAGGGGCGCAGCAACTACGCATGTCTGCACCGCATCCGTGAGGGCGTACCGGATGACCAGGGCATGTTGGTCAACGTACCCGCCACCGGTGTGGGCTCAGAAGTCGTCAAGCTGCGTCAGTGGGCCGAGCAGGAGGCACGCACCCGAGGAGTCGGCGACCGCGACAGCGCGCCGTCCCACACCGAGCGGGTGTGGCACCAGGTGTCGGTGAACCACCGTGAGTGCCTCGGCGCGCAGAAGTGCCCGTACGGCGTCGAGTGCTTTGCCGAGCGCGCCCGCGACCGTGCCGCCGCCGCGCGCCTCATCGTCACCAACCACTCGATGCTGGCGATCGACGCCATCGACGGCGTCCCGATGATTCCCGAGTACGACGTCGTGGTCGTTGACGAGGCACACGAGCTGGCCGCGCGCGTCACGCAGGCCGCAACGGAAGAGCTGTCACCGTCCATGGTGGAACGGGCCGCCAAGCGAGCTCGCACTTTCGTCGGACCTGAAACGGCCGACGAACTCGCAGAGTCGGCGGACGGCCTGCGCTCGGCGGTGGAGTCGACGAGCGCAGGTCGCGTCGACGTACTGCCAGACGGGCTGGCCGCTGCTCTGGCTCGAACGCAGAGCGCTGCCCGCACGGCTTTCTCGGCGTTTCCGAGGGAGCCGGTCGACTCCAACATCGATGCTGCACGCCAGCAGGCGCGGGGAATGGTCGACGAGGTCCGCAAGACCACCGAGCGACTCACCCGCAACAACGACGACGACGTGCTGTGGGTCGCTGAGCGAGACCGCACGAGAGGGGGCGGCGTCTTGTGCGTGGCCCCGCTGCACGTCTGGGGTCAGCTGCGTGAGCGCCTGCTCGGCACCAAGACCGTCGTGTGTACGTCGGCGACGCTGAAGCTGGGCGGCGACTTCACGCCGCTCGCGACCGCGATCGGGCTGAGATCCAGCGAGCGCGTTGAGGTGTCGGAGTCGAGCGAGGGGGTCACGACGCCGGCTCGCGCCAGCGGCGATGAAGACGACGCATCGCCGGCGTCAGACGAAGCGCAGGCGTCGGACGAGGACGCTGCGCGGTCGATGCCGTGGTCGGGGCTCGACGTCGGGTCGCCTTTCGACTACACGCGGCAGGGCATCGTCTATGTCGCCAGGCATCTGGCTGCGCCCGGCCGCGACGGGCTCAGTCAGGCGCAGATCGGCGAGATCGTTGGACTCGTCGAAGCCGCCGACGGACGGACCCTCGGCCTCTTCTCGTCCCGACGAGCCGCGGAGGTGGCAGCCACTGCCCTACGAGACGCGCGGCCGCATCTTCCGGTGCTGTGCCAAGGCGACGGCCAGCTGTCGCATCTGCAGGCCGAATTCGTGGCCAATCCGGCCGTCAGCCTGTTCGGCACGCTTTCGCTGTGGCAGGGACTTGATGTGCCTGGCGCCACGTGCCAGCTGGTCATCATCGACCGCATACCGTTTCCTCGCCCGGACGATCCGCTGATGTCGGCACGGGCTCGTGCGGCCGATCGGGCTGGGTCGAACGGCTTCATGTCGGTGTCGGCCACTCATGCTGCGCTGCTGCTCGCACAAGGGTCGGGCCGGCTCATCCGGACTCAACACGACCGCGGTGTTGTGGCGATTCTCGACTCTCGCTTGGCGACTGCCAGATACGGCGGGTACATCCGCGCGTCGCTACCGCCGATGTGGACGACGTACGACGGTGACGCCGTGCGCGCCGCGCTTCGTCGCCTCGCCTCGGCGGCCTAGCCCCCGAGGTCAGACCCGGCGCATCACCGTGACGACCTTGCCCAGAATCACCGCGTCATGGCCGTCAATGGGTTCGTAGGCGTCGTTGTGTGGCTGCAGCCAGACGTCTCCACCCTTGCGCTGCAGCGTCTTGACGGTCGCCTCGCCGTCGATCATGGCCGCGACGATCTCGCCGTTCTCAGCGGTCGGCTGCTGGCGCACGACGACGAAGTCGCCGTCACAGATCGCTGCGCCGATCATCGAGTCTCCACGCACTTCCAGCAGAAAGAGGGTGCCGTCGCCGACGAGTCGGCGGGGCAGCGGGAAGACGTCTTCGACTTGTTCCTCGGCAAGGATCGGCGCCCCGGCGGCGATTCTACCGAGCACGGGAACGTACGTCGCCTGCGGCTGGGCGGCGCCACCCCCGATGTCGTCGTACGACGCTGTAGTAGTTGCGCGAATCGGCCTGGGCGAACTCTCCGGAAGTAGCACCTCAAGAGCTCGTGGCCGGTTGGGGTCTCGGCGGAGTAATCCCTTCGACTCCAGCACCCGCAGCTGATGCGCCACCGACGAAGAGCTGGTCAGGCCGACTGCCACGCCGATCTCGCGCATGCTCGGTGGGTAGCCGCGTTCGGTGACGGAGTTCTTGATGTACGCGAGAACCCGGCGCTGTCGAGGCGTCAGCCCGGTGTCGTCGGGCGGCCCGTCGGGGAACTCATGTACTGCCGGCTTGGTCGGAGTGTGCGCCATGGGAAAACGCTAAGCGGCTTCGCCGACAGTTTCAAACACCTGTTCGAACCGGCGTGTTGCGGAGCTCAGTTTTGTCGGCGCACCGCGATACACCTTTCTCTGACAAGCGAACACACATTCGCACGCACGGTCTGCACCATAGAGGAGCAAGACATGGGTAGTACGGCAGTAGGTACGGCGTCCGTCCGAGGTGGTGGCACCGTCCGAGTTGCACGAACTCCGAGCAATCGCGCCAGGGAGCGAGCCATTGGAGCCCCGGCATCCAGCCGCAGCTCGGTCCGGTTCACGCGTCGAGGTCGTCTGGTGCTGATTTTGATGGTCTTGGCGGTTGCCTCCGCAGTCTTTACGTTCGTGGGCAGCCCGGCAGCCTCAACTGCCGTGTCACACCACTCGACCGCCCCGACTGTCGTCGTCCGTCCTGGCCAAACCCTGTGGACTATCGCGGCACGCGTTGACTCGAGCGCTGATCCTCGCCAGGTCGTTGCCGAGATCATGGACCTCAACAACTTGACCGATCCGGGTGGTGTTCGAGTGGGTCAGCTTCTCTACCTGCCTCGGCAGTGACGTCGTCCCGACGGCCATCCACCGGTCCGATAGCGCTGCGGGCGTACATCGGGTTGTGCCGTCAGCGAGATGGCCGCCGGAGCGAGGGCTGGCCGGGCTTACAGGATGCCGCGTCGGGCGAACGCGCGGTGAGCAACGGCGCCGGTGGTGTCGCCGTACAGCTTGCGCGCCGTCGCGACCGTGATCTGTGCGGCGGTTGGCATGGTGACCTTGGGATTCATCCAGGACTGGGCCTCGATGATGATCTTGGTGGCTTTGTTGCGGCCCAGTTCGCGGTTCATGTCCCACAAGGCTCGTGACCAGATCTGGCCGTCTGCGTGCGGCTCACCGGTCAAATTCTTGGGATAGATGAGATTCAGATCCGTTCTGCGCAGGCAGTGGGGAGCCTTCGGGGTGTAGGCGGTGGCGTCCCAGTCCATGACGCAGGCCAGCGGCGTCAGCTTGGTGTCCTTGGCGGTGAGCTGGCTCATGGTGACGGCCATGTAGTCGCCGAACCCTTCACCGATCGCCTTGGCTTGCTGGGTCCATCCGAAGTCGAGCACCTGGTCGGACTGGATGGCGTGACCGTACTCGTGCCACACCACCTCGGGATCTTCGGCGTCGTCGACTCCACCCCGGCCTAGCGAGATTTTCTGCGTGGCGGGGTTGTAGAAGGAGTTGTCGTCAGGGAAAGCGTCAACTTTGACCTTCTGTTGCTGGGCGTTGACGTCATGGAATCCGAGCGACTGCAGGTAGTTCTGTTCTGCGTCGACGGCGTGGTAGGCGCTGACCTGCTCGAACCGATCGTTGGAGCGGTAGTACAGGTATCGGTTCGTTTTCGACCTCGCCAGATTGCGGTTGACGATCTTTACCCACCGGCCGACCAAGGAATGTGAGTGGTCGAGGCGGGGGAGCGCGACGGTGCGATACGCCGACTTGGGGACTGCTGACGCCGAGTCGTTGTGGTCAGCGAGATTTTCGTTTTGCAGGGCTACCACGGGGTTCGGGTCGAAGACGCGACCGCGTCCACGGAGAGATGATGGCTTGTGGGATAGCTGGCTGTCCATCTGCGGGCTGCTCACGGTCTTTAGGATGCGGCCAGTCCCGGCGTCGACGTACGCCGTGGTGGCACCTTTGCCCGTCACGGTGTTGACGGGCCACACCAGCCGACCGGCTGCTCCGGTGCCCGTCGGGAGCACCATGGGTCTTTCGGTGCTGACCTGCAGCGGCTTCGTCGGGGCTGCCTTGCCAGCCATTGCTTCGGCCTGCGCGGCGCTGATGACTGCGCGAGCTGGCGTGACTTTTGCGACCGATTTCCGGCCGTCCCAGACCGTCACCTTGCCGGACTTGTTGATATGGCGGGCGTACCAGGCGCCGACGACGAAGTGTCCGTGCCATACCTGGCGGTACCAGAGGTGCCGGCCGAGCAGCGAGGTGCGGGTGCGGACGAGTCGCACGTCTCTTGGCACACGTGATCGCTGATCGCTTTGGCCGTGGGAAAGCTCGGCCAGGCGGTGCCCGAGCGTTGGGGTTTGCCGTGTCTCTGGATGCTTGGCTTGAGGCTCGGCGTTCGCCGGAGAGGAACCCAGTGCCATGCATACCGCGAGGGCGGTGACAGCGGCCGCCTGCTTGCGCACATGACGACTGCGGCGGTCACCGCCCATCTGCATGCTGTCTCCTGTAACTGGCGCCCGGCGAGGTCGCCGCGGGAATGCGGCTCAGTCTAGGGCGAATGCGGCTCAGTCTAGATGGTACAAGTTGCGCATTCTTCCCAGCCTGTCTGCGACTCCGTGGCATGTGTCACTGCCCTGCAACCAGCACCGCGCTGGCCTGCTTGACGGGCAGATTGCGTGGCTCACCGGTGATGGTCAGTGCCTGCGGGATGTCTTGCCAGGCGCCTCCATCGACGCGGTACCTCGCGCTGTAGGTCACGTCGACGCTCACCTGCAACGGCTGATGCGGTGGTGTGGCATGGACGTACATGTGGGTGACGTCGGTCGACGGGTAAGGGTGGCCCGGCGTGTCGGTTGTCCCCGTAGTTCCGTCACCCCAGTGCCACGTGTACGTCGACGGCGAGACATGAACGTCGACGTTGTACCCGATGATCGTCAACGGCCGGTCGATGATTGTCGGCACTGTGTAGAAGGTCGTCTTGAGGTTGACCAGCGTGAAGTCAGGCCCGCGCACGCTCGCGCCCGGTACACCTACCTGCCGGATGGCAGACAGCACATCGGTCCAGGTCAGCACCCGGGGTTGTTGGGTCGGGCCAGCGTCGGACGGCTTGCGGCACTCCGAGCCGAGATATGTCCAGCCGTCCGGTGTCGCGTTTCCAGCTGCGTTCGTCATCTGCATTGCGTAGAGCGACATGGACATCAGATGCCGGTTCGCGCATGAGTGTGCCGACTGGCAGTCCACGGAGGCTGAGGCAGGATCCGTTGGCGAAGCGCTGGGGCAACGTGGCACCCAAACATATGTATACGTGGCGCCTTGGGTGATCTCGGTGGCCGAGACCGCTTGACGAAGCGAGGTACCCGAGGATTCCGAAGCACATTGGAGGACGATCGTCGAAACATCGACACCACGATCTCCAGATCCAGGGCGGCAGCCGTCTGAGTCCTCGACCGCAGACACGGCCGGCACTCCGGATGTCACCAACAGGACTGCAAGGGCTAGGCCTATCCGGCTCACTGCGGCACCACATCCAGCATGCGCCAAGCACCTCTTATCCACGTCAAATGGAAGTCGTCTCGCACCGTTGCTGAGTCGATGTGATGGAGTGGCCCTGACGCGGTCGCACGCCACCTGCCGCTGTCGACCCGCAGGACTGAGGTAACGATCGGCTTTGCCCAAGGTTGCCCGGGCACTAGTGCAAGAGTTGACACCCGCCAGAACGCACCCTTCTGGAAGCCGCCGTTGGCCGAGAACCGGTCGATAGTGGCCGCCA
>JBBSHN010000068.1:0-13360 GCA_038252945.1 Propionibacteriales bacterium
GACCCGACGGGCAGTTACTTCACCAGCACTGGCTCCATCTTGAGTGGTTTGGTGACGCGGTCGTTGACTCAGTACGTCTATGACCCAACACAGAAGTCGATGGTGTTGGTGCCTGACATCGCCACGGATCTCGGCACACCGAATGCGGACTTCACGCAGTGGTCGTTCACAATCCGCAACGGGGTGCGGTTCGAGAACGGCACGAGGGTGACCGCAGCGGACGTCGCCTATGGCATCAAGCGCTCGTTCGACCGGACCGCGTTCCCAGACGGTGCGTCGTACAGCAATGACTATTTTCTTGAGGGAGACGCCTACCGGGGTCCGTACCGGTCCGGCACGGATTACGCGGGCGTAGTGGTGAAGGGGAACACTCTGAGGGTCAAGATGGCGCGGCCGTTCCCGGACATGCCGTATTGGGCGGCGTTCCCGGCGATGGGTCCCATTCCGGAGCGGGGCAGCGATCCCGCGACCTATTGGCGGCATCCGCTGGCGACGGGGCCGTACAAGTTCGCCAAGTATTCGCCGGGAAAGTCACTCACCTTGGTCCGCAACGACCAGTGGGACCCGAATACCGATCCCGGCCGGCACGCTTATCCTGACCGCTATGTGTTCAAGCTTAACCGAGACGCTGATCAGACCGATGCCGTTATTCTCGGCGACTCCGCTCAGGCGCAGACCGCCTTGTCTTACGACACGGTGTTGGGGCATGACCTTCGAACTGCCCGTCGATCGGACCGGCTGACCTCTGGTTCAGGCCCTTGCGCCTTCATGTTCTGGCCGGACTACCGCAAGATCACTGACATCAGGGTGCGCAAGGCACTCGGATACGCGTTCCCGTACCGGCACTGGGCAGCGCTAGCAGGCGAAACGCTCGGTACCACAGCCATTCCGGGTACGTCGATGCTCCCGCCAGGCTTTCCCGGACGTCAGAATTACCGCGTGTTGGACACCCAACCGGGTGAGACGAACCCTGAGAAAGCGAAGGCGTTGCTGCGCCGAGCCGGTTACGCACCCGGTGAATTTCGAATCACATTCGCCTACGCCGACGACAACTTTTCGGCGCGGCGAAAGGATTTGTTGGTGAGAGGTTTAGGAGCGGCAGGTTTCAAACCCGTCCCCTTGGGGCCGCTGACATACGATGAACTATTCACCGTGTTGGATGACCCGAAGGCTCCGGTCAACGTACGCACCGACAGTTGGTGCTTCGATTGGCCCTCAGGCAATGCTTGGTTGCCACACTTGTTCGCATCAGACGGTGACCACAACAATGCTTACTTCGCTGAACCAGCCGTGGATAAGGACATGAAGCGGATTGGTCGGCTGCCTCTGGACAAGCAACCAGCAGCATGGGGGGCCTTCGACAAGATGCTGATGAAACACTACTACCCAGGGCTCATCACCAAATATCAGGCAGTCACAATGCTGCACGGGACGAAGATCGCCGGCATGAACGCCGACCCCGTGTACGGTATGCCCACCTGGAAAGACATTTACGTTAAGCAGTGAGCCGTCGTTAGGCTTTTTCTGTGCCGATCTGTGTGTACTGCGGCGAGGGGGTCCCCTCGGGGGCGAAGTTTTGCCCGGAGTGCGGCATCCCTGTGCAATCCGCGGAGACCCGTACCTCTCCGGCTCGGAAAATGGTCACGGTGCTCTTCAGTGATCTCGTCGATTCCACCTCGCTGGGCGAACAGCTCGATGCCGAGTCGCTGCGGGAGGTCTTGGATCGATACTTCGAGGAGATGCGGGCAGTTCTCATGAGTCATGGCGCAATTGTGGAGAAGTTCATAGGGGACGCGGTCATGGCTGTTTTTGGAATGCCCCGGATGCATGAGGACGACGCTTTCCGTGCAGTGAGCGCGGCGGTCGGGATGCGCGATGCGCTTACGGATCTCAACGACACTTTGGCCAGCACCCATGGCGTCAAGCTTCGTAGCCGTACCGGGGTGAACACCGGCGTCGTCGTTGTTGGCGATGCCACCGGTGGGCAGCGTTTAGCGACCGGCGATGCGATCAACGTCGCTGCCCGGCTTGAACAGGCTGCTCGCCCGGGCGGGATCATCTTGGGGCATGACACGTTCAAACTCATCAGGGATCGCGTCGAAGCGTCCCCAGTAGGGCCGCTCGACCTCAAAGGGAAGTCTCACCGGATCCGCGCGTGGGAGCTCGTCGCGGTGGATGATGGGACGGGATCTGGTCGCCCGACGCCGGTTCGCCCGCTCGTTGGACGGCGCGTTGAGCTTGCTGCGTTTGACGCCCGTTTTGACCATGCGATCGCCTGCGGCCGAGCAGAATCAGTTCTGCTCATCGGCGAACCCGGAGCTGGCAAATCCCGGCTGACGAAGGAAGTCATCGATCGTCTCGCCCCCAAAGCAACGGTTGTCAAAGCCGCGTGTAGGCCTTACGGGACAACGAGCTTCTCGCCACTCAGCGAGCTGCTGCGTTCCCTCACGGGAGGGGAGGAGAGTCCAGGCCGCGCCGAGCTGCAAGCCCTTGTGAATGGCACTGGTCTCGAGGCTCCGGACGTGATCGTTGAGCGGGTTGCCTCACTCCTGGGATTGAGCCGCGTCACCTTTCCCTTGGAGGAGTGCTTCTGGGCGACGGCGCAACTATTTGTCGGGGTGGCTTCCCAGGGACCGCTGGTCCTCGTCATCGAAGACCTGCACTGGGCCGAGCGGACATTATTTGCGCTGCTTGACCATACGCGGCGGCAGCTGCTCGAAACCCAGGTGCTGTTCCTCTTGACCGCGCGTCCGGAAGCGCTGGAGGACCCCTTCTTCAGTGGTGCGCCATCGGGGATGGAGATTCTGCACCTGTCTCCCCTGTCAGCCGTTGAAAGCGGAGATCTCATCGATGCGACGCTGGGCGGGTCGCCGTTGCCCGGCAGCGCCCGGAGGCTGATCGCGCAGGCTGGCGAGGGCAATCCGCTCTTTCTGGAACAAGTGGTGACGACCTGGATCGAAGAGGGCGTGCTCGTGCCTGACGGGGCCGGCTGGAGGGTCGCGCGGCCGATGACAGAGGTCCGAGTGCCTGCGTCGGTGTCGGCCATCTTCGCCTCGCGCCTGGACCGGCTGCCGGACGCGGAACGGCTGATATTGGTCGCCGCATCAGTTGCCGGGGTGACCGCGGACAAGCGTGCACTTCGAGCAATGCTGGCGCCACTCGATGAGGAAGTGCTTGAGGAGTGCTTGGAGGCGCTGATCCGGTCCGGGTTCCTGCACGCCTCCGACGGAGCTCCGGGGGGTGAGCTGAGTTTCGAGCACGCATCGTTGCGCGATGTCGCCTACGAGATGTCGCTGAAGAGCGACCGGGCCACCTTTCACGAGCTGTTTGCTGACTGGCTAGTGGACAACCCGCGGGAACCCGCGCCTGACGGCGTGATCGGACATCACCTCGCAGAGGCGTACAGGTACCGAGCCGAACTCCGCAGGAGTGATGCGCACACCTTCAGTCTGGCCCTTCGTAGCACCCGGCATCTCGTCGATGAGTGTCAAAAGTCGCTTCGCATCGGCGATTGGGCAGGCGAAGAAAGGCTGACCGATCGCATTGTGGAGATGCTGTCCGAATGCGGCGCCGACCTGGGATCGAAAGATCTTTCGCTGATGGAGAAAGTCGCGAAGCTGTTGGTGACTATGGGCCGCTGGGACGATGCGGTCGCCTTACTTGCCCCACTGGTGCCATCGGGGCGTGGCCCCTTGCTTCGCGATCTCGGCGTCGCACTCTGCCAGCTGCACCGATCCCAACCGAACTCCGCGGAGTACCGCCAAGGGCAGCAGTTGCTCAAGAAGGCCTGCGCACCACCGAACCGTGATGTCGACGCCCTGGCTTCCCTCGCAGGCACGTGGAAGCCTACCGACGCGGCTCGTGCTCAGACGATTTACCGCCAGTGCCTTGAGCTCGATCCGTCCGATCCTTACGCGCTCGGCAACGTGCTCGAATACGAGATCGCTACGGCCGGAGACCCGGCGACGGTGGACCATTGGCGAGAGCAACTGCTCGCGGCTAGTCGACGCTGCCGCTCTGAGGCCGACGCGGGGCTGAACCTGCCATGGGCGTTCTTCGACGCCGGCAAGTTCGCCCTGCTCTTGGGCGATCCCTATAGTGCCATCGCGTCGTACGCCAAGGCGGTGCAGCTCACGACTGCGGATCACATGCTCGGCACCTCGTTATCGTCTCTGGAGCGACTGGCGGCACTCGACGGAGCGCCAGGTTGGCGGTGGGCAAAAAGGCTCTTGACTGTCGCCCGCGTTGTCAGGTTCCCGTCGGCTGCTGCACTGGCCGAAGTCGGTGACGTGATGCCGTTGGCGGAGGCAGGGGAGCAGCTGCGGGTGGTAATGGTCGCTGGGGGCACCGATGAAACAGCTGAAGTTTGGCTGCAAGAGTACGGCGGGGCCGTGATCGAGAGTTTTTCGGAGTTCGACGGCTGGGTCGTCTCCGGCGGTACAGAAGACGGTGTGGCCGGGCTGGCCGGCTCCTTGCGGGAGCGCCACGGCAAACAGATCACCGCAGTTGGTTACCTACCGACTGGTGTTCCGGAAGGTACTGCTCTGGATTTGCGCTACGACTACGTACGCCGGACTGCCGAGACTGGGTTCAGTATCGGCGAGAGCCTGCAGGCCTGGGCAGACCTGGTCGCGTCCGGGGTGGATCCGGCGACCGTGAAATTGCTCGCCATCAACGGCGGCGCGATCGCCGGCGCGGAATACCGGGTGGCCTTGGCTCTTGGCTGCTCTGTAGGGGTCGTCGTCGGCAGCGGCAGAGAAGCCGATCGCCTGCTTGAGGACCGCGACTGGCTCGCCGCTCCTAATCTGGTCCGGCTGAACCCGGATGTCGAGGCGATCAGCCGCTTCTTGTCAACGGACGTGTGAGCGGATCGAAATACCCGGTTGGAACGGATAGGGGTTATTGTCACGGCTCAGCGACCGGCGTACTGGGGGCAAGCTTTGCGGTAGGTCGGTTGAGATCCGGCAAATGACGTCCACTCCGCCTGCGTAAGGTTCCGGCTGACTATAGTGCATACTCGTCGCAGCCAACCGTCCACCGTCGCTGGATAGACCTGAACCAGACCCGCGGCGTCCCCGGATATGACATACCGACCATCCGCGGTAACGGCTACTGAGCTGGCGGGGGACGATCCGAGTGGCTCACCGAGGCGCCGCTTGTTGGCTACGTCCCACAGTTGAACTCCACTTTGGCTTGCGCCAGCCAGCAGGTTGCCATCGGGACGGAACGCGAGTGCGTGGAAATACTTCCCCCGCCCCGAAGCTCCTCCGGTGTCTAGTGGCTCGCCGGCCTGATCACCGCTGGGGAGCTTCCACAAGACCACTGTCCTGTGGCCGTTTTGGGTGAATCGGACTGCACTGGACGCCAAGGTATGGCCGTCAGATGTGAACGCGACCGCCGTGTACGGGCCAGCGTGGGGGTCCTCTACGAGAACCTTGGACTCCCAATTTTTGATGTTCCAGAATGCGAGTTGGTCGGCACCAGCGGTGGCGAGGAACCCCGCCGAGCTGAACGCTACCGCCGCGATCCCACCGGTCAGACCAGCTGGTACGCGTTCGATCACCGAGCCCGTCGTCGAGTCCCAAACCTGCACCGGTTGTCCCCGGTGCCAGACCTGATCTTTTCCCTTGCTGTAGCCGGCTGCCAGGCGCGCGCCGTCCGGACTGAACGCCAAGCTTGTGACGGTGCCGTCATGCGTTTGAAGCGGCTTCATGACCTGATGGCCGGTCGCGACATCCCAGAGCTGGACGGTTCCGTCCTGACCGCCGGATGCGAGGATGCCCTGTGGACTGAAGGCGAGCGCTGTCACTGGACCGTGATTGGCGCGCAGCTGGGAGTTCATTTGGCGGTCAGAGGTCAAGTCCCACAGTCGGATGACCCCCCGCTCGCCACCTGACGCGACGATGTCCCCCGCACTGACGGCAACCGCTTCGACCCCACCCGGCTGGTGGTAGAGCCGTGTGCCGATCTCTCCCCACCCGGCGACATTCCATAAACGGATGTCGGAGCCGACAGAAACCAGTGCCCCCCGCGGAGTCGCCGTTAACGTAGGGGCGACCCCCCGCAGTCCGCTGGGCCGCGCTGATCCGATCGGTGTTTGCCGCTCGACGTCCCACAACCGAAGAAAGCCATCGGCGTCGGCGGTCACCAAAGTCCCATCGTGACTGAATACCAAGTCCGCGACGGGAACACGCCCGGTCGGCAACCGTCCCCTGGGGCGGCCGGTGTGTGCATTCCACAACTGGACACCACCGCTGCGGCTTCGACTGGCCAACACATCGCCGCGGCCGAAAGCGATTCCCTCGGGGATGCTCCCAACGGAGATATCGGCCTGCTCGGGCGCATGCAGACGGTCTGCCTCCCACACCCGGATGTGGCCTTGTCTCGTACTGACGGCGAGCAGCTTGTCGTTGGCGCTGAACGCGAGATCCGTCGCTTCACCGGGACCCGGCGGGTGGGCTACGGCTTCCAGTTTCTGGGTGGAGGTGTCCCAGACACGCACCTCTCCGTTAGCAGCGGACGCCGCGAGCCGCCCACCGTCATGGCTGAACGTCAGGTCTGAGGTTCCCGCGGAGGCCGGAAGCAGTGGCCCTGAGGCGGTGTGGGCGCCGACGTTCCACAGTTGAATGCCGCTTGCCCCATCTGAGCACAAGCTGCTGGAGCAGCGGTACAGAACAGCCAGTTTTCCATCCGAACCAAACGCAAGTTCCGTTGCGGAAAGGCCGTACAGGTGATCAGCTCGCAGAGTCGATCCCGCCAACCGAGACGAAGATTGGAGCAGCGTGCCGCTCCGCATTCCGCTGCGCAGATTCGACAGCTGCACGGCTGCACCCTGTCGTGTCACCGAAGCGTAAACGTTGCCCTTCACGTCGACGGCCGCGGCAGCGTCCGCCTGTACTCCGTCGGGTAAGTCGTAAACTTTCGCCAGGCCGGGGACGTCCTCGAGCCGCGTCACGAGCGAACCCCAAGCTTCTGTTGGAGCCAGGCGGCCGGCCACAGCAGTGAGCAGCAGACTGAGAGTCCTCTGTTGATTCGCGATGACTTCTGCCTGCGCTAGCAGTTGGAGTGACAACGCACGGGTGGCTTGCCGCTGCGCTAAGACCTGTTGTTGTCGGGCCTCGCGCGCATTGCGTATTGCTAACACCCCAGCTCCGGCGACCAGCAGGAGCAAGACGCAGAGGACTGCGACAACGGCACGCCGCAGCCGGACAAGACGACGGAAGCGGACGACGTCGCTGCTCTCCAAGTCCTGGGGGCTCAGGTTGTGCATCGGCGCTGCCAGTTGGGCAATCGCCTCTCGGAATTTGCTGTGCCGCAGGTCAAGATCAGTTTCTGTCCGCGCCCAGCGAAGGTCTAGATGCCGGGGCTCTTCGCTGAACTTGCCACGGAGAGCCGGAGGCACGGCAGTCGAACCGTTCCAATCGAAGTCCCCCCGGCTGGAGTCCCATATCCACTCTCCGTCCGTCAGCACTGGAAGCAGTCGGTCCAGGGAATGTGACGCCGCCCAATGCTCAATCTCCTGGTTGACCCATGTCGACGCTGCCGCGCTGGGAGAGGCCAACAACACGAAGTACTTGGAGTCGTCCAGACCGGCACAGATGCTCGTCCACAGCCCTGGGCTCACCGCCAGACCGGTCTGATCGCGGAAAACCTCTAGGGCGCGGCGCCGATTCCACGGCCTGGCCAGCGCTTGCAACCCACGTTGCACCGCTGGCGCCAACGCATCGTCGGCTGCGTGGCTGTAGGAGATGAAAGCGTCGTACGGCACGTCAGCGTCGTGCCGCCACATGCTGGCGTGGGGCTCCGCCAGCGTCGACCACGCGACGCCGATGGCGAGTGCGCGCCGACCAGGTAGCAGCTCTCACGTCCAGCACCTTCCAATGATCTCGCCTCGGCAAGTTGAAGGGAACAGTTGGCTCAAGGCGCCTATCCAGGCAATACGGCTCTCCCTTGGACCGGTGTTCATTCAGCTGGACGGTCCTCGTCGCGAGCAAACCTGTTGTGGAAGCAGACCGTTGGCACCGGACTCGAATCAAAGGTCGGGGGTTCGAATCCCTCCGAGCGCGCTATTCCGACATGCCGCGGGGCGGCGCGATCAGCCCTCTTCGGTGGTTCCGCCGGACAGTCTCTCCTCAATCAAGTCCATCACCGAAGAGTCGGCGAGCGTCGTCACGTCACCAACCTCTCGGTGCTCGGCCACATCCTTGAGGAGTCGGCGCATGATCTTGCCTGAGCGGGTCTTCGGCAGCTCGGGCACGACCATGATTTGGCGAGGACGAGCAATCTTCCCGATTTCCTTGGCCACATGCTCACGGAGCTCTTGCACCACGTCGGGTCCGCCGTCGCCGGCCTCGCTTCGCAAGATGACGAACGCGCACACGGCCTGACCGGTCGTCTCATCGGTCGCGCCCACGACCGCTGCTTCGGCCACCTTTGGATGGGATACCAGCGCAGACTCGATCTCGGTGGTCGACATCCGGTGGCCAGCCACGTTCATCACGTCGTCCACGCGGCCGAGCACCCACAGGTCACCGTCCTCGTCCTTCTTGGCTCCGTCTCCGGCGAAGTAGCGGCCGGGGAAGCGCGACCAGTAGATCTCCTTGTAGCGCTCGTCGTCGCCCCACAGGGTTCGCAGCATCGCGGGCCAAGGCTCGGTGAGAACCAAGTACCCGCCGCTGCCGTTGGAGACTTCGGCGCCTTCGTTGTCCACGACCTGAGCGCAGACTCCCGGAATTGGCGTCATGGCCGCGCCGGGCTTGCCGGCGGTGACGCCGGGGAGTGCGCTGATCATGATGGCGCCGGTCTCCGTCTGCCACCAGGTGTCGACGACCGGCACCTTGTCGTGGCCGATGGTGCGGCGGTACCAGATGTACGCCTCAGGGTTGATCGGCTCACCGACAGACCCGATGACACGCAGCGTGGACAGGTCGAACTTCTCGGGGATCTCTGCCCCCCACTTCATGAACGTACGGATCGCCGTCGGCGCGCAGTAAAGGATCGACACCTTGTACTTGTCGATGATCTCCCACCAGCGGCCCTTATGTGGAGTGTCCGGCGTGCCTTCATACATCACGGACGTCGTGCCGTTGATGAGCGGGCCGTAGACGATGTAGCTGTGACCGGTGACCCAGCCGATATCGGCTGCTGTCCAAAACACGTCCTCCTCGGGCTTGATGTCGAACACCCCCCAATGGGTGTAGGCGCAGCCAGTGAGGTAGCCGCCGGTGGTGTGCAGAATCCCCTTCGGCTTGCCGGTCGTCCCGGAGGTGTACATGACGTAGAGCGGCTGCTCGGCGTCGAATGCCTCTGGCTTGTGGTCACCGCTCGCCTGCTCGACCGTGTCGTGCCACCACACGTCGCGTCCAGCCGTCCAGTCGACGTCTTGGCCGGTTCGACGTACGACGAGCACGTGGTGCACGTCGGGGCACTCGTGCAAGGCCTCGTCCACAGCAGGTTTGAGCGCGGACGCGTCACCCCGTCGGTACCCGCCGTCGGCGGTGATGACCATCCGCGCGTCGCAGTCATGGATTCGGGAGATGAGTGCTGCAGCGGAGAAGCCGCCGAAGACGACGGTGTGTGGTGCGCCGATGCGGGCGCAGGCGAGCATCGCCACCACCGTCTCCGGGATCATGGGCATGTAGATTGCGACCCGGTCGCCGGCTTTCACCCCGAGCTCCGTCAGCACGTTCGCCGCCTGACAAACCAGGGTCGTCAGCTCGGCATAGGTGATCGTCCGGGTGTCGCCGGGTTCACCTTCGAAGTAGTAGGCGACCTTGTCTCCGTGACCAGCCTCGACGTGCCGGTCCAGGCAGTTGTACGCCGCGTTGAGCTTGCCTCCGACGAACCATTTGGCAAACGGTGGATTCGACCAGTCGAGCACCTGCTGCCACCGGGTGTCCCAGGTCAGTCGTTCTGCCTGCTCCTCCCAGAAACCTAATCTGTCCGCTGCCGCGCGTTCGTAGTCGACTGCCTTGAGGTTCGCGTGAGCGGCCAGCTCCTCGGGCGGCGGAAAACGTCGCTCCTCGTGCAGCAAGTTGTCCAATGTCGGACTGCTCATGTGCTCTCCTCACGGCCAAGTGGTTGGTGGAGGCGGACGGGACGATGCGACTAGCCCACTCCATCAGCTGAACGTGCTCACCGCAATGGGTCAGCGAGGGCCAGTCGGCAGAACTGAGCGCTTAAACGTAAAGTTCGTGACCCCGGCGAACGATGCGTACCAAGCCGCGAGGGCCGTCGCGAGACCGACGTAACCACCGAACTTGTGCCATCCGTCGGACGTGAGGAACTCGCCTAGTGCCAGCAGGAAGAAGGTGAGCGTCAGCAAAGCGAACACCGCGAGGACTGCGCCGCTGACACGGGTGGCTGCCACCGTCATGTACAAGGTGAAGATCCCCCATGCCAGCAGGAACACGCCGATTCCGTTGCCGGCGTCGTTCGCGCTAGCTCCCGAGAGGTCGGTGTAACCGGTGAGCCACCAAAACGCGAGCCAGAAGGCGCCGTAGGAGCAGAAGGCGGTGGCCCCGAACGTGTTCCCCTTGGCGAACTCCCACAACCCCGCAGCGAACTGCCCAATGCCGCCGTAGGCCAGCGCCAGCCCAAAGACAACCGGCTCGGCCGTGGCATTGAGCCAGCCTGCGTTGACGCAGCTGAGAACGAAGGTGGTCAGGGCGAACGCCGCCAAGCCGAGCGGGGCTGGGTCGGCGATGTGAGACCCAGGGGGCACCGGCGATTCTTGTGCCACTGCGGTCTCATCCGTATGCGATGCGGACTCACCCGTGTGCGATGTGTGCGACATGACGACTCCTCGCCGAATGGGCTCAGGCACGAGATCGAACTTTTGTCAGACACCAAAGGCTCGGCTGGGCCTATAGCGCTGTGTTTACCCTAAGAAGGCAGCAGTGCGCGCGCAAGACCCAGTCAGCTGCATCCAGTCCCGCGAGATGGAAGCCGCGGGTCTGCTGCCAGTAGCTAGCGATTGATCTCACCGAGCGAGCGGGAGGGTCAGCGTAGGTCGCGGCCTGTGATCTGCCGCGGGGTGATGCGGATGAAAAGATTTCGCGAGCCCGGAGCCCACGGCTCCAGTCGCTGGCGAGGCCCCAACCCGGCGAGTTCGTCCGGATCGTTGATCGTGGTGGCCTTGCCCACGATGAGCACGCTCCATCCTCGCTGCATCTCCGGATCGAAGTCGTCTATCTCAAAGGCGAGGGTTTCTCCCACATGAGCGGCGAGTTGGGTGTACGCCGCCGTCCGCACGATCAAAGTGCCATTGTCCACCAGGTAGTTGACCGGCAGGATGACCGGTCCTTCAGGGCTGCAGGTCGCGACCCGTCCGATGCCGGTCTCACCCATGTGCGCCCAGCACTCATCGTCGCCTAGGTCGCGTAGGTAGCCCCGGTTGACCGGATGGGCACGCTCGTCTGGCATCGGCGCCTGCGTCCCTCGGTGCCCATTGTGTCGCAGATCAGTTCGGTCATGGAGGGTCGGAAGTCCCCGAAGGCAGGGCCGGCGGATCAGCGAGGCGACTCATGGCCTGACAAGTCGAGGAAATAGGGTCGGATGCGTGGGAGCGGGGCAGGTGTCGGAGATCTTCGACGTGTCAGCCTGGGCACCGGTGGAGGGGTACGACGACCTCACCGATGTGACGTACCACCGCGCCGTTGACCAGGGGACGGTGCGCATCGCGTTCGACCGACCCGAGGTGCGCAACGCGTTCCGTCCGCACACCGTCGACGAGCTCTACGGCTGCCTCGAACACGCCGGTAAGTCGCCGGACGTCGGCTGTGTGCTCCTGACCGGCAACGGGCCGTCGCCTCGTGACGGCGGGTGGGCGTTCTGCTCCGGAGGCGATCAGCGGATTCGCGGCCGGGCCGGATATGAGTACGAGCGCGGCGCCGAGTTGGCAGAGTCCGGCGGTGCTCAGGCGAAGGCGCCGGAGGTCGACTCTGCAAAACTCGGCCGGCTGCACATCCTGGAGTGCCAACGGCTGATTCGGTTCATGCCCAAGGTCGTGATCTGCGTCGTACCGGGCTGGGCCGCGGGCGGTGGCCACAGCCTCCACGTCGTCTGCGACCTCACCCTCGCCTCTGCCGAGCACGCGAAGTTCAAGCAGACCGACGCTGACGTCGCCTCCTTCGACGGTGGCTTCGGGTCGGCGTACCTCGCCCGCCAAGTTGGCCAGAAGTTCGCTCGGGAGATCTTCTTTCTAGGCAGGGACTACGACGCTGAGACCGCGCAACGGATGGGCATGGTCAACGCTGTCGTGCCGCACGCCGATCTCGAAGCGGTGGCCCTGGAGTGGGCGGCTCAGGTCAACAGCAAGTCACCGACCGCACTTCGCATGCTGAAGTACGCGTTCAACCTCATCGATGACGGTCTGGTCGGACAGCAGCTCTTCGCGGGAGAGGCGACCCGGCTGGCCTATGGCACCGAGGAGGCAGCCGAGGGCCGAGACGCCTTCATCGAAAAGCGCCGTCCCGACTGGTCGCCCTACCCCTACTACTACTGACACGAAGGAAGTCAGTCACCGGATAGGTGGACGTTCACTGACATTGTTCAAGGGTGTCTTCACGCTGACGTTGAAAAGGTGCCCGGAAGCCGACGCCGTGAGGGCAAGGCCACCCAGCCCGCAGAAAGCCGAAACTCTCGCGAACGCCTGACACGTCATGCATCCGCCCCCAACAGCACTTCACCTCTGAGAAGCCGTCGACATCAGCGGCTGGCGCAACCGGAGGAGACGTCTGTGAAGGTGACGAGCATTCACCCGCTGGATCGAAGGGTTCCGTGGGAGGAGCGCAGCCCGATCTGGCGCCTGAGAGCAACGGGCAGGGGGCCTGTAGAGGACTCACAGGAGTTCGAAGTGTCCAGCGCGACGTTCGACGACGTCCGGCGAATGTCTGCCCGCCTCGAAGCGGCGGGGTACTCCGTCGAACTGCTGGCTGTTGCGCCCTACGCATTAGACGAGGGACTCATCCACGTCACGGAGTGGAACGGCGCGCGGGGGCCGTTGGCGCGTCGCTTCGCTCAGGCGGGTGGCGCCTCGTCTGCTGGGTCGAAGCGTCACGCCCTGTGGCGGCTGGCCGCACCGGTGCTTGCCGCGCTTCTGGTCTGCGCTGGCTCCGCGAATGCGGCTGCCGCCGACTCAGGAACTCAGCGAAGTGCGGCGAAGGCCGGAGTGGCCGGTCAACGCCACAGCGCCCCGTCGTCACATCCGACGAAGTTTTTGGTGGTGGTGGAGGAGAATTCTTCGTTCGGGGAGATGCAGTCGGGGATGCCGTATTTGTGGTCGTTGGCGCAGCAGTATGGATATGCCAGTGCTTACACGGCGTTGAGTCATCCGTCGTTGCCGAACTATTTGGCGATC
>JBBSHN010000069.1:0-13038 GCA_038252945.1 Propionibacteriales bacterium
ACCGCTGGCGTAGACGGCTCACCGCCGGCGCGGTTCTGTTGCCACCGACGCCAGCCGTAGATGCTGACGATCACGAAGAAGACTTGCCTGCCGGCCTGACCGAGCAAAGGCACGGACTGCCCGTACGCCACCGCCGTGCCGATGAACACCGTAAACAGCAGCACGTTGCCGACGATGCCGACCGGCCAGGCCCAGACCCGACGGCGCAGACCGCCAATGGCAGAGGCGAACCCGAACGCATTTCCGAGGATCTCCCGCCAGTAGATGTCGTGCCCGGCGATCGTCAGGTGGGCGTCGTACAGAGTCTGGAACACGCTCATGCGCTGCGGCCTCTCGTCAGTTACGCGAACTACGGGGCCGTACGACGGGCGAAACGACGCGCTGCTGATCTTGCCACGTCGGCACCTGCTCAGCCGCGACGAAGCCGTCGGCGTGCATCCTCCCATCCGGACTTTCACCGTCGGCGCCGGAATTTCACCAGCTCGGCCGACCGCTGGCTGCGGCCGGTTCGCGGACTATCACCGCCGGTTCGGAATTACACCGACCCCGGAGCACGCGAGTTCGTCACTCGTTGATGTCATTCTGCCAGACGCCGCCCGGAGGTCACCGAGACGTCAATAGTGGCCGACACTCTGACGAAGCCGGGCCTTTGCTGGCGTGTCGGCGGTTAGGGCGAGGCCGAGGCGGCGAGTGTGCGCAGTTCGGTGACGACGGCGTCCGGGTCTTCGGCACCGAAAACCGCCGAGCCGGCGACGAACATGTCGGCTCCCGCCTCCGCACAGCGGGCGATCGTGTCCGCGGAGACTCCTCCGTCGACCTGCAGCCACAGCTGAAGTCCGGACGCGGTGATGAGGTCGCGCGCTCGGCGCACCTTGGGCAGGCAGACGTCGAGGAACGACTGCCCACCGAACCCTGGCTCGACGGTCATCACCAACAACAGGTCGAGCTCAGGGAGCAGGTCGACGTACGGCTCGACCGGAGTGGCGGGCCTCAGCGCCAGGCCAGCACGCGCGTGCTGAGCACGGATCTCGCGAGCAAGGCGGACCGGAGCAGCGCACGCCTCGGCGTGAAAGCTGACGCTTCGGGCACCGGCCTCGACGTACGCCGGTGCCCATCGGTCCGGGTCGTCGATCATGAGGTGGCAGTCCAGAGGTTGGCTGACGACTCGATAGAGCGCTTCGACGACGGGGAGCCCGATCGTGAGGTTGGGCACGAAGTGGCTGTCCATGACGTCGACGTGCAGCCAGTCGGCGCTGGCGACCGACTTGGCAGCGCTCTCCAGGTTCGCGAAGTCCGCCGACAGCAGGCTCGGTGCGATCTGGATGCCCATGGCCGACTGAGCCTATCCCTCGCCTGCTCGTCCAGCACCCCGACGCAGAATCGCGATGAACATCGCGTCGGTGTCGTGCCGGTGCGGCCACAGTTGCACAGAGGGGCCGGGGCCAACGTCAGGGACGTCGAGCAGGGGTCTCGCGTCCTCCTCGATGATGTCGCCGCGGTGCTGTACGGCGTAGTCGACCACCGACCGGGTTTCTGCCGGATGCGGCGAGCAGGTTGCGTAGGCCACCACTCCTCCTGGCCGCACAGCCGCCAGTGCCGCCTCGAGCAGTGACCGCTGAAGCGGAACCAGGGTGTAGAGATCGGTCGGTTGCCGACGCCAGCGAGCGTCGGGCCGGCGCCGCAGCGCTCCGAGCCCGGTGCACGGTGCGTCGACCAGCACGCGGTCAAAAGTCTGCCCTCGCCAGGCTGAACGGGTGGAGTCAGCGACCACGACGGGTGGTCGAGTCGGATATGCGCGCAGGGCCTGACGCACCAGCCGGGCGCGATGCGGATGCCGGTCGACCGCTATCAACGTGGCCCCGTTGCCGGCTGCGATCCCCGCCAGCAGCGCCGCCTTGCCGCCAGGACCTGCGCAAAGGTCGAGCCAGAGCTGATCGGAGCCGCTGGCCGATGCCCGGCTCAGGGCTAGGGCTGCGAGCTGGGAGCCTTCGTCCTGCACGCCGGCTCGACCAACGCGGACCGCGGGCAGCTCACCTGGGTCACCGCTGGACAGCACCGCCGCGTACGGCGACCATCGGCCCGACCGGGCGCCGTACTGCCCCAGTTGCTCAACCGTCTCCAGACCTGGCCGCACCGCCAACGTGACCGGAGCAGGCACGTTGTCGGCGGCGAGTGCGGCTTCGGCTTCGTCGGAGGGCAGCACATCGAGAAAGGTGTCCACAATCCACCGCGGGTGGGAGTGGTGAACCGAAAGCGAGCCAGCAAGATCCTGTTCACGCGGTGGCGCCACGCTTGTCATCCACTCGTCGAACGGTCGGGCTGCCACGGCCCGAAGGACGGCGTTGACGAGGCGAACGGGCCGCTCGCCTACCTCGGCACGCACAAGCTCCACAGTCGTCGCAACAGCGGCGTGCGCGGCGACCCGCATGCTGAGCAGCTGATGCGCCCCCAGCCGAAGAGCGGTCCGCACCGCGAGCTGGAGGGAGGCGCTGCCTTCGGTCACGCACGCCTCGAGGACGGCGTCGTAGCTGCCACGCATCCTGGTAGTACCTGCGGCGAGCTCGGTGGCGAAGGCGGCGTCGCGGGCAGGCAGCGCCGCCTCGGCGATCCGTCGTGACAGCGCGAGGTTCAGATAGGCGTCGTCACGCTCGACTGCTAGCAGGACGGCGTAGGCGACTCGGCGTGGAGTGTCCAGCGCCGTCCGGGAGCGAGCCCGGCGCACCGAGTTCGCCGTCATGCTCCCAGGCTTGTCGCGGGATCGCGCAGCCCGTGTGTCCAGGCCGCCGCACTCATGCGCGGCTTCCCCTGCGGTTGGACGTCAACGAGCTCGACGGGTTGTGTCCCGGTGCCGACCAGCACTTCACTTCTGTGTATTCGCAGCTCGGCCGCCCTCAGGGGCGAAGCGTCGTACCGCGGGCGCACCGGACCGATCTTCAGTCGGGCGCCGCGGTAGCGGCTCCAAGCGCCCGGGGCCGGAGTGCAGCTTCGGATCAACCGATCGACCAAGTGCGAAGGCTGTGCCCAGTCGACCTCAGCCTCCTGCACCGTCAGCTTCGGCGCGAACGACACCCCGTTGGCCGATTGCGGCTGCGGTTGGAGAGCGCCGGACTCGACGCCGTCCAAGGTGGTGAGCAGCAGGGAAGCGCCGTGCTCCGCCAACCGGCCCAGCAGCGCGCCTGCGGTGTCGTCGGGCCGAATCTTCTCCGTGAAGCACCCGTAGACGGGGCCCGCGTCCAGTTCGCTAACAAGTCGAAATGTCGAGGCGCCGGTGATGTCATCTCCAGCCAGAAGGGCGCGCTGCACCGGTGCGGCACCCCGCCACGCCGGCAAGAGGGAGAAGTGCAGGTTCACCCAGCCGGAAGGTGGGATCTGCAGTGCCGCAGGCGGGACGAGCCCGCCGTACGCGACGATCGGGCAACAGTCGGGAGCCAGCTTCTCGAGGCGGGCCAGGAATTCGGGGTCGCGGGAGGTCGGCGGTGCGAGGATCTCCACGCCAGAGCTTGCGGCGAGATCCGCCACGGCCGACGGCAGCACCCGGCGACCGCGTCCCGCCGGTGCGTCTGGCCTTGTCAAGACCGCAGCCACCTCATGCCCGCTGTTGAGCAACGCCCGCAGCGAGGGCAGCGCCGCCTCCGGCGTGCCGGCGAACAGCAGCCGCATGCTCAGCGGGCAGTACCGAGCATCGGGTGCGGTGACTCCTTCACAAGCGGCGCCGCGAGTCCGCTCCATTCCGCCTCACGAATGGCCCGCATAGCCGCCTTCCGGGTTGCCGGGTCGAGGCGGTCCGTGAAGAGAACGCCGTCGAGGTGGTCGGTTTCGTGCTGCAAGCAGCGGGCCAGCGTCGAGGTGCCCTCCACGGTCACCGGGTCGCCGTACATGTTCAAGCCGCGCGCCACGGTCCCGTACGCGCGGGTGCAGTCGAACGTCAGGCCGGGAATCGACAGACACCCCTCCTCGCCCGTCTGGGTCTCGTCGGTCAGGCTCAACGAAGGATTGATCAGGTGGCCGAGAACACCGTCGACGTGGTAGGCGAAGACGCGCAAGCCGACGCCGATCTGCGGTGCTGCCAGCCCTACGCCAGGCGCAGCCAGCATTGTGTCGGTCAGGTCGGAGACGAGTGTGCGCAGCTCCTTGTCGAAGTCCACGACCGGCTCGGCGGCTGTGCGCAGAACCGGGTCGCCGAACAGCCGGATCTCGCGCAGAGACAACACTGACTCCTTGGGTTGACCATCGATCGGACTCACAGGGTCGAATAGGCTATTCGAGTCTAGTGGAGCGGGGACTGTCCCCCGGACAACTCAGTGAGAGCAGTCAGAGGTCGACTTCGTAGATGATCTCCAGGCCGTCCTCCTCGTCTATCTGTTCGCCTACGGCGGCGAAGCCGAACTGCGCCACCAACCTCAGTGAAGCCGCATTGTCGGGACTGATGCTCGCCCTCACCGTGCGAACACCGGGGCTACGGCGAGCATGCCCGAGCATCGCCTCAACGGCGGCACGGGCGTATCCGCGGCGCCGAAGATCCGGGTCGGTTGCGTATCCGATCTCCACCATTCCGCTGGCATCCGGCGGGCCGTGGAAGCCTGCCTTGCCCACGACGAGCCGACGCTCGGGGTCGTAGGCCACACGAGTGATCCACGAGGCGGCTTCCGGGTCACGCGAGATCTGCTCGCTGCGCATCTGCCAGGTGCGTCGGGATTCCGGCGTAACCAAGTACGACGTCAACGTCAGCGGACCGGCCTGATGGCGGCCGTCGAGAGGGATGGGACCGCAAGTCGTCCACGCTTGCCCCGTCACGCCGGCCGACGCCACGAAGTCATTGGCGCTCGCCAGATCACCATCGGCGAGGGAGTGGATGACCGCCGCCGGGAGTTGCAGCAGCTCCACCCTCAGAGTGTTCGTCGAAGCTGACGTGGATGCGTCGGTAGGCACTGCACGATCGTGACGCGGTGTTTGAGTGCCGTCCATTGGTTATGCCGGTGCGTTGGAACGACCCGCACCCGGATCATGGGTAGCTTGCACGGTCATGCCAGCTCGCCGGGATCAACTTGCACCCGGATCACGGGCAGCTTGCGCGCGCTGCGAGCGGACTGCAGCCGTTGAAGGGCGCGAGTGAGCTGCCGACCGCGTTGCCGTGGAGCTCGAACGACAAGCCGACTCAGCTCGGGAGACAGCTCGACGGGTCCAGCCACCTCAGCGCAACTGGGCAACGACAGCTGATCGAGCGCTTCGGCGAGCTCGGCGGGTCGGGCAGTGAGCGTCGCCACTCGTGCGGCAGGGGGCAAGCGAGCCGAACGCCGATCGGCGAGCTCTCGCATCGCGTAGCCATCGGGATCCCACCGGACCAAAGCCTGGAGCTCACGAGTTGACGCCATACCGACAGCGACCACACGACCCCCGTCGCTGGCTGATCGGACGAGGGCCGAGGCGTTCATCCAGCGGCGCACCGCCTCCTCCCCCGCCCACACCTCTGCGCGGGCAAGCGTCAGCCAGGTGTCGAGAAGCACGGCGGCGGCATATCCGGCTGGAGGCGGCCGAGGCTCGGCCCCAGGTGTGGAAATCACGACCGCCGGCTCGGGCGGCACCGCCTCGAGCACGGCGTCGCCTCCCGAGGTCAGCACCGGAACTCCGGGGAAGCTGCGGCCCCACTCCTGAGCGGTTCGCAAAGAGCCGACGATCGGTGTGCGGAACGAGGAGGAGCCGCAGACGCCACACCTCCAATGCGGCATTGGCCGCGCGCACCAGCGGCACGTTGGCGGGGAGTCGGCGGCTCGTCGCTCGAGGCCGCCCGAGCAGGTGTCACACCGCGCCACAGAGCGGCAGCTGGCACACACCAATGCTGGGTGGTAGCCGTACCGAGGCGTCTGAACGAGCACCGGGCCACGCTCGAGCCCGCGACGTACGACGTCGAACACCCGGTGCGGCATCCGGGCGGCACCAGCGGCGGGATCTCGAGCGAGCTCGAAGTCGTCGTCGCCCGCAGTGGCCACCAGCGGTGCCGCGGCTCGAACGCGCTCCCTGGCTCCTGCGAACAGCGCGGCCCAGCCAGCGTCGACGAGTTGGGCGCTGGCGACAGAGCGAGCGAAGCTGCCCAAGACCACCGCTGTGCGCTGCAGATGCGCTCGCACCAGCAAGACCTCACGCGCGTGTGGATAAGGCGCTCGCGGTTCGGCGAAGAGGTCGTCTCCGTCGTCCCACATCACGACAAGCCCGAGGTTCGCCACCGGAGCGAACGCAGCCGCTCGGGTGCCCACGACGATTGGCACCTGGGCGCGCAGGACCGCTAGAAACGCGCGATATCGCACAGCCAGGCCGAGGTCTGCTGTGAGGACAACGTGAGCACTGCGCCCCCCGAACAGAGAGGTCAGGGCGGCGTCAACGCGCGCCACGTCGCGGACGTCCGGAAGACACACAATGCTGCCGCGGCCGGACGCGCGCGCCGCCACCGCGGCGGTTGCGAGCTGCATCGGCCAGTCGTCTCCGGGGGTGGCGGTCCAGACTGCCCGCGGCGACTGCCCTTCGGAGAGCCGACGCAGAAGCGCCACTCCCGGCGGTTCGGCCGCCCACGCCGAACCGAGCGCATCGAGTGGTACGTCGAGCGGAGGTGAGGTAGCCCGGGGCAGCTCTGCCTCCACTTTGGCGGAACGTGGCGGAATGGCCAGCCGTAGCACGTCGGACAATGTGCCTGCATAGCGGTCGGCTACCACCCGGGCGATCGTCGCCACCTCTGGCGTCAGCACGGGCTCAGAAGACACCACGCGACGCAGCGCAGTCAGTTGCCCCAGGTGCTCTGTGTGATCGGAGCGCTCGAGGAGGTAGCCGTCGACGTCACGGCCGGCGAAACGTACCTTGACCCGACAGCCCGGAACCGCCGAGTCGGCCATCGGCTCGAGCACCGCGTAGTCAAACGGTCGGTCTAGATGAGCCAGCGGTAGATCCACCGCGACACTTGCGACCGGCTGGCTAGCGGCCGGAGTCGCTACTGGCTGAGGACGTTTCTTGCGCACCTGACGCTTCAGCACTGCGAGTTGCTCGGTCGGCGCCGCAGGTGCTGTCATGCCGTCGACAGTATCGGCGCCTGCCGACACGGATTCTACTCACGCGCGTTGCCTGTGGATGAGTGCCGGAACCAGATCAGCGTGGCAGCATCGCGGCGCCTATCGCGCCGTACTCGCCGAACGTCTGCATCGAGCGCCGGACCAGGGAGCGACCTTGGCGCTGGTCAAGGGCCGTGTGGCGACCTCGGCGCCGATCCTGAAGCGCGCCGGCTTTTCGCCGTACGGCGAGGAACGTTGCTACCGGCTGGATGTCGACTGAGCTGCCGGCTCAGCATGGCAGTTCTCCCCTTCGCACCGCGGATCTCCTACGCGGACGGGGACTCCACCACGTCTGCATGGGAAACGCCCGGGGGTCAGCGGCCAAGGGCGGAGCGCAGCGCATCGACACGGTCAGTGCGCTCCCAGGTGAACTCAGGAAGCTCGCGACCGAAGTGCCCGTACGCCGCCGTGCGGGCGTAGATCGGCCGCAGCAGGTCGAGGTCGCGGATGATGGCGGCGGGTCGCAGGTCGAAGACGTCGAGGACCGCACGCCGGATGTCGTCGAGGGGATTCGTTTCGGTACCGAAACACTCGACGTAGAAGCCGACCGGATGCGCCTTGCCGATGGCGTAGGCGACTTGCACCTCGCAGCGGCGCGCGAGCCCGGCGGCGACGACGTTCTTGGCGACCCAGCGCATCGCGTAAGCAGCGGACCGGTCGACCTTGGACGGATCTTTGCCGCTGAACGCTCCGCCACCGTGGCGGGCCATGCCCCCGTAGGTGTCGATGATGATCTTGCGGCCGGTGAGCCCGGCATCACCCATCGGTCCGCCGATCTCGAAGCGACCGGTGGGGTTGACGAGCAAGCGGTAGTCACTCGCGTCGATGTCGAAGCCCGCGAGCACATCGTCGACGACGTGCTTCTTGACGTCGGGGATGAGCGAGCGGTCGAGGTGGACGTCGCCCGCATGTTGAGTCGACACGACGACCGTCTCGAGCCGAGCCGGCCGGTCACCGTCGTAGTCGATCGTCACCTGCGTCTTGCCGTCCGGTCGCAGGTAGTTCATCGTGCCGTCGTTGCGCACGTCGGAAAGCCGGTGCGCCAATCGATGCGCCACCATGATGGGCAGCGGCATCAGCTCCGGCGTTTCGTCGCACGCGTAGCCGAACATCAGCCCCTGGTCGCCGGCGCCTTGCCGGTCGAGTGGGTCGGTAGACCCCTCTTCGCGCTCCTCGACCGCGTCCTCGACGCCGCGCGCGATGTCTGGCGACTGCGAGCCGATCGACACCTGTACACCGCACGACCACCCGTCGAACCCCTTCTTGGAGGAGTCGTACCCGATTTCGAGAACCTTGTCGCGAACGATCTTCGCGATCGGCGCATAGCCTCTGGTAGTCACTTCACCCGCCACGACCACCAGCCCCGTCGTCACGAGCGTCTCCACCGCAACCCGGCTCTCCGGATCGTCCGCGAGCAGGTGATCAAGAACCGAGTCGCTGATCTGGTCGGCGATCTTGTCCGGATGTCCCTCGGTGACGGACTCAGACGTGAAAAGACGACCTGGCAACGCACTCTCCTCGCCACGAACCTGGAGTTGACCGGCTCGCCCTCACCCTAGTCCTTCGCACGGACGAGGAGGCGCCTTGTCACTGCTCGCCTCGGCGCTCCAACACATCGACGACACAGTCCCAGACGCGGTGCGACAGCGCGCGCTTAGACCCGGCCTCGACGGTCACAGGCTCGCCGATACGACGTAAAATCACCGCCGCGGTGTCATCGGCGCCAAACACCGCACCGCCCGACACATCGTTGACGACAAGTAGGTCGCACTCTTTCCGGATGAGCTTGTCGCGTCCGTGCTCCAGCACGGACGCGCACTCATCGCCGGTCTCGGCGGCGAAACCAACAACGACCTGCGGCTTTTCTCGTTGGACGTCAGTCCGCAGCCGACTGAGCTCAGTGAGCACGTCAGGCGTCTGCACCAGCTCGAGCGGATGCACCTCACCGTCTGGGCGCTTCTTGATCTTGTGGTGCTCAGAAATCCGCGGGCGGAAGTCAGCCGGGGCAGCGGCCATGACCACGGCGTCGGCATCAGAGGCGGCCGTCAGTACGGCGTCGCGTAGCTCCTCCGTGGACTCCACGATGATGATCTTGACTCCGGCAGGCTCGGGAAGTGTCACGTTGGCGGAGACCAATGTGACCGAGGCTCCTCGAGCGGCTGCAGTGGCCGCCAGGGCGTACCCCTGCTTTCCCGACGACCGGTTGCCGAGGAATCGCACCGGGTCGAGGTACTCGCGCGTGCCGCCCGCCGACACGACCATGTGCCGACCGGCCAGGTCGAACGCGGAATCGGACTCTGCGCACTGCAGAACATCAACGGCGGCTGCGAAGATCTCCTCCGGCTCCGGAAGCCGGCCGGCACCGGTGTCGGCACCGGTCAGTCGTCCGCTGGCCGGCTCCAGCACGAGAGCGCCTCGCGCGCGTAGCGTCGCGACGTTGGCTTGAGTTGCCGGGTGCTCCCACATCTCGGTGTGCATGGCCGGCACGAAAACCACCGGGCAGCGGGCCGTCAGCAGCGTGGCGCTGAGCAGATCGTCGCTGAGACCGTGCGCCGCCTTCGCCAGCAGATTCGCCGTCGCGGGGGCAACAACCACGAGGTCGGCCTGCTGGCCGAGACGGACGTGCTGCACCGCGGGAACATCATCGAAGACTTCCGCTGTGACCGGCTTACCGGACAACGCCTCCCAGGTGGCCGGGCCCACAAACTTCAACGCGGTCGCGGTCGGCACAACCGTGACGTCGTACCCCGACTCGGTGAAGCGACGCAGCACAGCGGCTGCCTTGTATGCCGCGATACCACCGGCGACGCCGAGGACAACGGAGCAGGTCACTACACCTCGTCGGACTCGTCTGGCTCGGCGTCTTCGCAGGTCAGCAAGTCTGCGTTGATCTCGCGCAGCGCGATGGACAGGGGCTTCTCCTGCACGTGCGTGTCGACCAGAGGGCCGACGTACTCGAGAAGTCCCTCACCGAGCTGGGCGTAGTAGGCGTTGATCTGCCGCGCGCGCTTGGCGGCGTACAGCACGAGCTTGTACTTGGAGTCGGTTTTCTCCAGCAGCCCATCGATTGGTGGGTTGGTGATGCCCTCGGCAATGGGCGTCGTGCTCGACACGAAAGCAGCCTCACTCAGCAGTTGGTGCGGGATGGCGGCGGGAAGTTGCCGCGGAACACATCAATGCTACCAATTCCTCCGCCGCAGTTTCGACGTCGCGGTTGACGACCGTCACGTCGAACTCCGGCTCGGCGGCGAGTTCGGCGACGGCGGTCTCCAGGCGACGTAGCCGGTCGGCCTCGGTCTCGGTGCCTCGATCGGTCAGCCGGCGCACCAGCTCCTCCCACGAAGGTGGCTTCAGGAACACGAAAAACGCCTCCGGCATCCGCTGGCTCACCTGCCGCGCGCACTGCAGATCGATCTCCAGCAAAGCCAGTCGTCCCTCAGTGAGCGCCTGCTCGACCGGCCGACGAGGAGTGCCGTATCGGGCGGCGGAATGCACGACGGCCCACTCCAACAAGTCGCCACGTTCGACCATCTCATCGAACCGGGCGTCGTCGACGAACCAGTAGTGGACCCCGTCGACCTCGCCCGGTCGGGGACCCCGCGTCGTGACCGAGACCGAGATCCAGATGTCTGGACACTTGGCCCGGACCTGTTCGGAGACGGTCCCCTTGCCGACTGCCGTCGGTCCGGCAAGAACGGTCAGCCGACCGGGTGCAGCGGGAGCGGAGTCAGGCTCGGGAGGCAAACTCGCGCTCGAGAGCGGCGATCTGGTTGGCGCCAAGACCGCGCACCCGGCGGGAGGGCGAGATGCCGATGCGCTCCATCAGATTGCGCGCCCGCACCTTGCCGAGACCCGGCATGGACTGCAGCAGATCGAGCACGCGCATTTTGCCGATCACCTCGTCCTTCTGGCCGGCTTCGAGCACTTCGTTGAGCGAGGTTCCAGAGCGCTTCAGGCGGTTCTTCACATCGGCGCGTTCACGGCGTACGGCGGCTGCCTTCTCCAGCGCCGCACGACGCTGTTCGGCGGTCAACTCAGGCACTGGCACGGCGGTCAGCCTAACGGCTGGGGCGCGGCCTTCATAGGGGTTGTTCGAGCTAAGGCAGACCCGGAATCTTCATCGGGATGCCACAGTGGCTCTTGGCGTCGTCAGCGATCGACTGCAGTGCGGTCAGCGCCTGAAGAGCCGTTGCGTAGTTGGCGTTTCCGGACTGTGCTGAGGTGGCGAGCGACTGAAGCGTCTTCCAGTCCGATCGCACAGCGGTCGGTGCCAGACGTTCCAACTTGAGGACTGAGTTCAGCGTGGCGAGGCTGGCATTCGACAGTGCTCCTTGGAGGTCGCCGTTGTGGGTCAGGTGTTTCAGCCCGCGGCAGTACGCCGCCCGCGTGCTCTCGTCTCCGTTGTTGAGGATCCGCCACGCCACCACTCCACCGACCGCGAGCAGGAGCAGCACCACCAGTCCGATATACAGCGGCGTGCGACTGCGGCTTTGCTGTACCTGTTGCGGCAGCAGTGTCTGATGCGGGTACGACGGAGGCTCCGCTGGCTGACCGCCTCCTGAGCCACCCGGCTGTGGAGCCGATGGCTGCTCCCCGGGACCTGTCGGTGGCGGTGCATTGAAAGCCACAGCAATCCTCAGGGGTCGAAGAGTTCCTCCGTCACTAATCAATCTAGACGAGCGAGGGCCGCGCTGATCTCCTCAACAGCGTGCCGGGCAGACGCTTGCAAACGCCGAGCGCTTGGCCCCTGCGCCAGCACTGCTCGAGAGGTCGATGGCAAGACGGCGTCGGCCACCGACGCGAAAACCCTGCACAGTGCAGCCGCGGTGCCACCTTGCACGCCGTACCCAGGCGCCAGCAGCGGCCCATTGACCGCCACATCCTCCTTCATTTCCGGCAGATTGGCGGCCACGACGGCACCAACGGACCCCAACGGAGCTGCCGCCCCGTTGATGAGGCGAATGGAGGCCAGCACGTCCGCCGCCACCGTGCCGCCTGAGGTCTTCGCTCCCTGCACGGCCGCGCCGTCGGGATTGGACGTCAATGCGAGCACGAACACACCGGCTCCAGAGCCCAGCGCGGTGTCGATGGCCGGCTCGAGGCTGCCGACGCCCAGATAAGGGCTGAGCGTCACCGCGTCAGCCGCCAGCGGGGAGGCTGGATCCAGGTAGGCGTCGGCGTACGCCTGCATGGTGGGGCCAATGTCGCCTCGCTTCACGTCCAGCAGCGTGAGAGCCCCGGCGGACCTGCACGCACTCACGGTTCGCTCCAGCACGGCTACGCCGGCAGAGCCGTGGCGCTCGAAGAACGCCGACTGGGGTTTCAGTACGGCCACCTGCTCGCCGAGGGCCTCAACGCAGCCAAGCGCGAAATGTTCCAGACCGGTTGGATCGTCGTTCAAGCCCCAGGCCGACAACAAGTCAGGATGCGGGTCGATCCCCACGCATAACTGCCCGCGGGTGTGCATGGCTGAGTGCAGGCGGGCCCCGAACGGCTCGGTCACTGCGGATGGGCGGTCGCGCCTGGCACCGGTCCGGCGAGCGGAGTCGCCGCTGAGCGGTGTGCGAACCCGACAGCGTCGCTGACCTTGGCGAAGCCACGCACCGCAAGCTCGCCGCGCAACTCGGTGACGACACGAAGCGGGGCGCTAGGGTCGGCGAAAATCACCGTGCCGACCTGTACGGCGCTGGCACCTGCCAGCAGGAATTCCAGCGCGTCGGCTCCGGTGCGAATGCCGCCGACTCCGATGAGCGGAAGTCCTGGTAGTGCCTGCGCGACCTGCCACACAGCGCGGACGGCAAGCGGACGGATTGCGGGGCCAGACAGCCCACCGGTGACGCCACCAAGCGCCGGCCTCAGCGTATCGAGGTCGATGTGCATGCCAAGCAGCGTGTTGATGAGCACCAGGCCGTCGGCGCCCGCTTCGGCGACCGCAGTCGCCACT
>JBBSHN010000070.1:0-12748 GCA_038252945.1 Propionibacteriales bacterium
CCTTGGCTTTGCCATATCCAACGCCCACCTGGCCGTCGCCGTCACCAACGACGACGAGCGCTGTGAAGCTGAACCGCCGACCGCCCTTGACCACCTTGGCCACACGGTTGGTGGCGACGACCCGCTCGACGTATGCCGTCTTGTCACCAGCCGGTCCACGGCTGTCGCGGCCCCGGCGCTCGGAACCGGCGCCGCCACTGCGGCGCTGAGGTCCGTTCATGTGCCCCTACCTTCTCCGTCTGTCGTCGTTTCTGTCGTCGTCGTTGTCGTCACAACGCCAACCCGCTCTCGCGGGCTCCGTCGGCAAGTGCCGCGACGCGTCCGTGGTAGCGGCTGCCGGCGCGGTCGAGAACCACCGCGGTGATCCCCGCTGCCTGAGCTCGCTCGGCCACCAGGTTGCCCACTCGACGTGCCTTTGCGGTCTTGTCGCCGTCAAAAGAGCGCAGCTCCGGCTCCATCGTGCTGGCCGAGGCCACTGTCGCACCAACAGTGTCATCCACCACCTGCACGAACATATGGCGGCTGGACCGACTCACCACCAGGCGGGGACGTGCCGCCGACCCGGCGATCTTCTTGCGACCGCGGATCTGGCGACGAGCGCGTCCGGCGGCTCGAGCGGCTGTGTGCTTGCCCGAGCGCAGCGAGATAGCCATTACTTTCCAGCCTTCCCGACCTTGCGACGGATCTGCTCGTCGGCGTACCGCACGCCCTTGCCCTTGTAGGGTTCGGGCTTGCGGAGCTTGCGCAGATTCGCTGCGACTTCGCCGACCGCCTGCTTGTCGATGCCCTGAACCGCGAACCGCGTTGGCCCATCCACCGTGAAGGCGATGCCTTGCGGCGCATGCACGGTGATCGAGTGACTGAAGCCGAGGGAGAACTCCAGCGTCGTAGGCCCCTTGGGCACCACGCGGTAGCCGACGCCGACGATCTCGAGCCGCTTCTCGTATCCGGAGGTAACACCGGTCACCATGTTCGCCACAAGGGTCCGGGAGAGCCCGTGCAGAGACTTGCTCACGCGTTCGTCGTCGGGTCGCGTGAGCGACAGCGCCCCGTCGTCGCTCTTCGCAACTCGAATGGGCTCCTTGACGGTGTGCTGAAGAGTGCCCTTCGGTCCGGTCACCGTGACGGTCTGGCCGTCGATGGCGACGTCGACGCCCGCCGGCAAGGGAACCGGGAGCTTGCCGATGCGTGACACCTTGAGTTCCTTCTTCCGTTACCAGACGTAGGCGAGGACTTCTCCGCCTACACCTTGCTGATTGGCCTGCCGGTCGGTGAGCAGCCCGTCCGAGGTCGAGATGATCGCCACGCCGAGCCCGCCGAGCACCTTCGGCAGTGCCGTCGACTTGGCGTACACCCGCAAGCCTGGCTTGCTGATGCGGCGTACTCCGACGATGGACCGCTCTCGGTTCGGCCCATACTTCAGATCGATGACGAGCGTCTTCGCGACAGAGCCCTCAGCCGGATCGTCGACACCCCAGGCGCCGATGTAGCCCTCTTGGCGAAGGATCTCGGCGACTCCTGACTTCAGCTTGCTGTACGGCAGGCGGACGGTCTCGTGATACGCCTGGTTCGCGTTGCGCAGCCGCGTCAGCATGTCTGCGATCGGGTCGGTCATAGTCATGGTCAGTCTCTTTCCTGCACGGTCCTACCAGCTGCTCTTCGTCACACCGGGGAGTTCGCCACGATGCGCCATCTCCCGAAGACAAATTCGGCACAGGCCGAATTTGCGGTACACGGATTTTGGTCGTCCGCACCGCTGACAACGGGTGTATGCGCGCACCTTGAACTTCGGTGTGCGGGCCGCCTTCGCGACCAAAGATGCCTTCGCCATCAATTCTCCTAGCTCTCTTGCGTTCTCGCTGCGCAGTTCCGCTTCGTCATCGCTGCGCGAAGGGGAAACCGAGATGCCGCAGCAGCGAACGGCCCTCGTCGTCGGTGCTCGCCGTGGTCACAATGGTGATGTCCATCCCGCGTTGCCGGTCGACCGAGTCGGGGTTGATCTCGTGGAACATCACCTGCTCGGTAAGCCCGAACGTGTAGTTGCCACCACCGTCGAACTGTCGGTCGGACAGTCCGCGGAAGTCCCGAATACGTGGAAGGGCAAGCGCCAACAGTCGGTCGAGGAACTCCCACATGCGGTCGCCGCGCAACGTGACGTGCGCGCCGATCGGCATACCTTCACGGAGCTTGAACTGCGCGATCGACTTTCGGGCACGGGTGACCTGAGGCTTCTGCCCCGCAATCGCGCTGAGGTCGCGGATGGCACCGTCCATAAGCTTGGAGTCACGAGCCGCCTCGCCGACTCCCATGTTGACGACGATCTTGGTGAGCCGGGGCACCTGCATGACGTTCGCATAACCGAACTCTTGGTGCAGGGCGGGCAGGATGTCGGTGCGATACCGGGTCTTCAGCCGCGGCTTGGTGCGCTGCGGTGTCGCTGCGGAGACGTCGGTCGCGGTCATCAGATCTCTTCCCGTGTTCGGGTCGCGATGCGCACGTTGCGGTGCGCGGGGTACTTCGTACCGTCCGGGCGGGTCTTGGTGACCGCGACGCGCTTGGCACCGGTCCGGGTGGGGACCTTCTTGCCCTCGACCTCCACCATCAGCATCACGTTGGACGCGGAGATTGGCGCCTCCTGGGTGACTATGCCGCCGGTCGTGCCGGCTCTGCCGCCTTGGTTGACCACGCGAGTGTGCCGCTTGACCCGGTTGATCCCTTCAACGATGACGCGGTTCTCGTCGCGGAGCACGGCGATCACCTTGCCTTCGGCGCCCTTGTCCTTGCCCGCGACGACTCGCACGACGTCGCCCTTCTTGATCGAGGAACAGCTGCGCTTGCTCATGGCCTCACAACACCTCCGGGGCGAGCGAGATGATGCGCATGAACCGCTTGTCGCGGAGCTCTCGGCCGACCGGGCCAAAGATGCGCGTGCCGCGCGGTTCTCCGTCGTTGCGCAGAATCACCGCTGCGTTCTCATCGAAGCGGATGTACGAGCCGTCCGGTCGCCGACGCTCCTTCGCGGTGCGGACGATGACCGCCTTCACGACCTCGCCCTTCTTCACGTTGCCGCCGGGAATAGCGTCCTTCACGGTGGCGACGATGACGTCGCCGATTCCGGCGTACCGTCGCCCAGAGCCGCCGAGCACCCGGATGCACAGAATCTGCTTCGCTCCGGTGTTGTCGGCGACCTTCAGCCGCGACTCCTGCTGAATCATGGAAAATCCCCTACTTTGCCTTCTCGAGCACCTGAACCACGCGCCACCGCTTGGTAGCAGAAAGCGGGCGAGTCTCCATGAGGAGAACGCGGTCGCCGACGCCACAGGCGTTCTGCTCGTCATGCGCCTTCAGCGTGCTCGTGCGGCGCATGACCTTGCCGTACAGCGCGTGCTTGACGCGGTCCTCAACGGAGACGACGACGGTCTTGTCCATCTTGTCGCTAAGAACCACGCCTTCGCGGGCCTTGCGGCGCCGGTTTCGCTGCTCGCTGCTCACCGAGTCGGGGGCACCGGCTTCTTTCGCGACGCTTGCCTCGCTCATGCCGCGCCTTCTCCTTCGTTGTCAGCCTCGGTAACCGGAGTTATGCCGAGTTCACGCTCCCGCAGGACCGTATAGATGCGTGCAATGTCTCGACGCACCGACCGCAACCGGCCGTGAGACTCTAGCTGCCCGGTGGCTGACTGGAAGCGGAGGTTGAACAGCTCCTCTTTCGACTCACGCAGTCTCTCCTCGAGTGTCTCGTGGTCGAGGTGGCGCAGCTCTGCAGCAGTCATGGTCGCCATCACGCCTCACTCTCTCGGGTGACGAATCGGGTCTTCATCGGCAGCTTGTGCATCGCGCGACGTAGAGCCTCCCGGGCAATGGGTTCCGGGACTCCCGACAGCTCGAACATCACGCGGCCAGGCTTGACGTTGGCGACCCACCACTCCGGCGAGCCCTTGCCGGAGCCCATGCGGGTCTCCGCCGGCTTCTTCGTCAGCGGCCTGTCCGGATAGATGTTGATCCACACCTTGCCGCCGCGCTTGATGTGGCGAGTCATGGCGATTCGGGCAGACTCGATCTGCCGGTTGGTGACGTACGACGGCTCGACGGCCTGAATGCCGTAGTCGCCGAACGCCAACCTGGTGCCACCCTTCGCCGCGCCGGTGCGCTTGGGGTGGTGTTGCTTGCGGTGCTTGACACGTCGAGGAATCAGCATGGTCAGCTCTCCCGTCCGGTCGTCTCAGCCGGCCCCACCGCGACGGGAGTCTGTCCGCCCACCGGCGCTTCGGTCACCGCTTGAGCACCCGAGCGGGTGTCTGGCCGCTCCGGAGCGCGTTCGGTACGCCGCCGGGTGGCACGGTTGCGGTTGCCCGCCTGCGCCAGTGCTGCGGCTTGAGCCTCACGCTCGGCTCTGGTACCGGCCAGCTCGCCCTTGTAGATCCACACTTTGACGCCGATTCGGCCGAACGTCGTACGAGCCTCGTAGAAGCCGTAGTCGATGTCGGCGCGCAGAGTGTGCAGCGGCACACGGCCCTCACGGTAGAAGTCCGAGCGCGACATCTCAGCGCCTCCGAGTCGGCCGGAGCACTGAACGCGGATTCCCTTGGCACCTGAACGCATCGCGGTTTGGATGGCTTTGCGCATTGCCCGGCGATAGGCCACGCGAGCCGACAACTGCTCTGCGACGCCTTGGGCGACCAGCTGAGCATCGATCTCGGGGTTGAGCACCTCACGGATGTTCAGCTTGACCTGTTTGCCGGTCAGGGTCTCGAGGTTCTCCCGAATCCGGTCGGCCTCGGCGCCGCGACGCCCGATCACGATGCCGGGACGGGCCGTGTAGATCGTGACGGAGACGCGGTCTCTCGTCCGTTCTATCTCGACCCGGCTGATGCCGGCACGGTCCATCCCCTTGGTGAGCAATTTGCGGATCGCGACGTCTTCGCCGACATAGGACTTGTACAGCTTGTCGGCGTACCAACGGCTCTTGTGGTCGGTGGAGACACCGAGACGGAAACCGTGCGGGTTGACCTTCTGACCCATCAGCGGGCTCCTCCGGGTTGCACCACCACGGTGATGTGGCTGGTGCGCTTGAGAATTCGGCTCGCGCGTCCTTGAGCGCGTGGGCGAAAACGCTTCAAGGTGGGGCCCTCGTCGACCCGCGCCTTGGTGACGACAAGTGCGCTGCGGTCGAGGTCTTCGGTCGTCGTAGCATTCGCCACGGCGCTTTCGAGCACCTTGTGGACCACTTCACTGGCAGCGAGCGGCGAGAACTTCAATGTGGCGAGCGCCTCGTCGACGGGCGCTCCCCGCACCATGTCGACTACGCGCCGCGCCTTCATCGGCGTGACCCGCACGAAGCGCGCAACGGCGAAGGCGCCCGGCTCGTCGCCGAGCAGGCTCTCACGGCGGGCGCTCACCCGTCTGCGGTCCATAACGCTCATCGGTCTCTTCCTGACTCGTTCGCAGTGCCGCCCGTCACCGGCGGCGGCTCTTTCGGTCGTCCTTGTCGTGGCCGCGGTAGGTCCGCGTGGGAGCGAACTCCCCGAGCTTGTGGCCCACCATCGCGTCGGTCACGAAAACCGGCACGTGCTTTCTGCCGTCGTGGACGGCGATCGTGTGGCCGATCATGTCCGGCACGATCATCGAGCGGCGAGACCACGTCTTGATGACGTTCTTGGTGCCTCGCTCGTTTTGCGCGTCGACCTTCTTCTGTAGGTGCTCGTCGACAAACGGGCCCTTCTTGAGACTTCGTGGCATGTCTTGGTCCTTCTCAGCGCTTGCCGCTTCTGCGGCGCCGCACGATCATCTGGTCACTTGCCTTGCGCCTCCGCGTGCGGCCTTCTGGCTGACCCCACGGCGAGACAGGGTGGCGGCCGCCGGACGACTTGCCCTCACCGCCGCCGTGCGGGTGATCGACGGGGTTCATCGCGACGCCGCGAACGCTTGGCCGCCTGCCCTTCCAACGCATCCGCCCAGCCTTTCCCCAGTTGATGTTGGACTGCTCGGCGTTGCCAACCGCTCCGATGGTGGCGCGGCAGCGCACGTCGACGTACCGCACCTCCCCCGACGGCATCCGCAGCTGCGCGCGACTTCCCTCCCGCGCGACGAGTTGCACCGACGCGCCTGCCGACCGGCCGATCTTGGCACCTCCACCGGGCCTCAGCTCAATGGCATGCACGGTGGTACCAACGGGGATGTTGCGCAGCGGGAGGTTGTTGCCGGCCTTGATGTCGGCGCTCGGCCCGTTCTCCACGCGCATGCCCTGGCGCAGGCCATTCGGGGCGAGGATGTAACGCTTCTCGCCGTCGGCGTAGTGCAGCAGCGCGATGCGCGCAGTCCGGTTGGGGTCGTACTCGATGTGGGCGACGCTCGCCGGCACACCGTCCTTGTCGTAACGGCGGAAGTCGATGATCCGGTAAGCGCGCTTGTGGCCGCCACCGTGGTGCCGGGTCGTGATGCGACCGGAGTTGTTGCGGCCGCCCTTCTTCGGAAGCGGCTTGATCAGGGATTTCTCGGGCGTGTCACGTGTCACCTCGACGAAGTCGGCAACGCTCGAGCCGCGCCGGCCCGGTGTCGTCGGCTTGTACCTGCGGATACCCATCAGTGCTCAGTCCTCGTTTCTTCGCCCGGTCAGGAGACCGGACCTCCGAAGATGTCGATGCGCTGGCCGTCGGCGACGCTGACGATGGCACGCTTCGTGCAAGGCCTGCTTCCCCAGCCGAAATTGGTACGCCGACGCTTGCCGGGCCGGTTGACCGTGTTGACGCCTATGACGGTGACGTTGAACACCTTCTCCACCGCGATCTTGATCTCGGTCTTGTTGGAGTCCGGATGCACCAAAAACGTGTACTTGTTCTGGTCGAGCAGGCCGTAGGACTTTTCGCTCACCACAGGCGCGATGAGCACGTCACGGTGGTCCCTGTGGAGATTGCTCATACGTCGATCTCCTCACCCGCAGGGTCGGATCGCGCGGCCCCGTCGTCGGCCGAGACCGCCGTGCTGCGCGACGCGATGAAAGCATCCAGCGCTGAGTGCATGAACACCACGTCGTCGCTCGCCAAGACGTCATACGTGTTCAGCTGATCGGCACTCAACACGTGCACCATCGGCACGTTTCGAAGACTGCGACGGGTGACCGAGTCGTCCTTGTCGAGAACGACGAGAACCCGCCGGCGACCCGTGAGATTGGCAAGCGCCGCCACAGCAGCCTTCGTCGACGGCGTCTCGCCGGGAACGAGACCTTCGACGACGTGGACGCGTCCTTCGCGGGCACGGTCCGACAGTGCTCCGCGCAGTGCGGCGACCTTCATCTTCTTCGGGGTGCGCTGATCGTACGTGTGTGGCGTCGGGCCGTGAACCACGCCACCGCCGGTGAACTGAGGAGCGCGGATCGAGCCTTGACGAGCCCGCCCAGTGCCCTTCTGGCGGTACGGCTTCGCACCACCACCTGCGACCTCACCCCGAGATTTCGTGTTATGGCTGCCCTGCCGCGCAGCAGCGAGCTGAGCGACAACGACCTGGTGAATCAGCGGAACGTTGACTTGCACGTCGAAAAGATCGCTCGGTAGCTCGACGGTGCCCGCCTTCTTGCCCTTCGCGTCGAGAACATCGATCGTGGTCACGACGGCGCTCCCTTTCCTTTGGCGGCGCTGCGTACGAGCACAACAGTGCCTCGAGGGCCAGGTACCGCTCCCTTGAGCAGGATCAGCCCCTTGTCGGCGTCGACGGCGTGCACCGTGAGGTTCTGCAGCGTGACGGTCTGGAAGCCCATGCGCCCAGCCATGCGTAGTCCCTTGAAGACTCGGGCCGGAGTGGAGCAACCACCGATCGACCCCGGCTTGCGGTGATTGCGGTGAGCCCCGTGGCTGGCGCCGACGCCGGAAAAGCCGTGCCGCTTCACAACGCCCGCGAACCCCTTGCCCTTACTGGTCCCGGTGACGTCGACCTTTTCGCCAGCGGAGAACAGATCGGCGGACAGCTCCTGTCCAAGGCTGTAGTTCGCGGCATCCAGGGTGCGGATCTCGGCCAGGTGCCGCCGCGGGGTTACTCCGGCTCTGGCGAAGTGACCTGCGAGAGGCTTTTTGACGCGGGTGGGGTCGATCTCTCCGAAGCCCAGCTGGACCGCGCTGTAGCCGTCAGTGTCTTCGGAGCGCACCAGTGTCACGACGTTCGAGGCGGCAGAGACGACGGTGAGGGGGACGACTCGGTTGTTGTCGTCCCACATCTGGGTCATGCCGAGCTTGGTGCCTAGCAGCCCTTTGATATGTCGGGTAGTGCTCATGCTGCGGTCCTCACAGCTTGATCTCGATGTCGACGCCCGCAGGAAGCTCCAGCCGCATCAACGAGTCGACGGTCTTCGGGGTGGGGTCGAGAATGTCGATGAGCCGCTTGTGGGTGCGCATCTCGAAGTGCTCTCGGCTGTCCTTGTACTTGTGCGGCGAACGGATGACACAGAAGACGTTCTTCTCCGTGGGCAGCGGCACTGGCCCGGCGACCTTGGCACCGGTTCGGATCACGGTGTCGACGATCTTCCGGGCTGAGGAGTCGATGACCTCATGGTCATACGCCTTGAGCCGAATGCGGATCTTCTGTCCCGCCATGCTCGTTGCTCATCCTTCGTCTCGTTGTCCACAAGTGGTCGTTGCTTCGCCTGCCTCCGCGCACCTGCGACCCCCGAGGTCGGGCGTGTCGCCGGTTCTTCGCACGGCACGCCGATCACGGATGATCGAGTTGGGCTGGGCTGGCGTTCGACCCCTTTGTGGAGGAGCCGAAATCTCGGCAGCGACTCCGGTCCGGCCACCGACCTCGCTCCCGCCTATCGGCAGTCAGTCAGTCAGCCCCGGCGTCACCGCATGAGCAACCTGACTAGTGTGCCAGACGGAGAAAGCTCCCGCAAAATCTCTACAACGCGCTCGCGGGTTCATCCTGGCGGTCGTCGGGCTTGCGGGCGCGCGCGAGAAGTGGCAGAGCGACCCACATCGCCAGGAAGACGACGCCGAGGGCCAAGACCACGACAACCGCAAACGGCTGATTCACCAGGAAGTCCAGCACCAACAGCACAGCGCCGAGCATGGCGAGGAACAGCAGCCCGAGGCCGGCTCCCACGAAAAGGTTGGCCGCCTTCATCAGCTCCGCCTTCATACCGCGGCGAAACACTATGCGGTGAAACGCCACAGGCGCGAGCAGGCAACCGGTGGCTAGGCAAGCGACAACCAGCGTGACCAAGTAGATGTTGCGTTCGGAGTCGGTGATCGCAGTGAACCGCTGCTGAAAGGCCAAGCTCAGCAAGAAGGCGAACAGAATCTGCATGCCGGCCTGCAGCACCCGCAGCTCTTGCAGCAGCTCGTTGTAGTTGCGGTCGAGTCGCTCAGCCTCGGACTCGTCGCGCTGATCCTGCTCGGGGTCTTTCGCCCTCTCCTTGTCAACGTCGACGCCCTTGGCGGCGTTGTCGTCGTTCGGGCCGGTCATCGCAGCATTCAACCACTCATGCCGACCTGTCAGACGTCCTTCCAGGCGGACACATCACCGACTGACCGGTACGGCGACAGCGGTCGACGTACCGGTCAGTCACTTGTTGATCTTGGTGACCCGGCCGGCGCCCACGGTGCGGCCACCCTCGCGGATGGCGAAACGCAAGCCCTCTTCCATGGCGATTGGCTGGATGAGGTCAACGGTCATCTCGGTGTTGTCGCCGGGCATGACCATCTCGGTGCCACCGGGCAGTGTCACGACTCCGGTCACATCGGTGGTCCGGAAGTAGAACTGCGGCCGGTAGTTGTTGAAGAACGGGGTGTGGCGGCCGCCCTCCTCCTTGGACAGCACGTAGACGTTCGCTTCGAAGTTCGTGTGCGGAGTGGTCGAGCCAGGCTTGATGACGACCATTCCCCGCTCGACGTCTTCGCGCTTCGTACCACGAAGAAGCAGGCCTACGTTCTCCCCAGCCTCACCGGTGTCGAGCAGCTTACGGAACATCTCGATGCCGGTGACAGTGGTGGTCTGCTTGGCGTCACGGATGCCGACGATGTCGACGGTCTCGTTGATCTTGACCACACCGCGCTCGATGCGGCCCGTGACCACAGTGCCGCGACCGGTGATGGTAAAGACGTCTTCGACCGGCATAAGGAAAGGCTTCTCGATCTCACGCTCAGGCTGCGGGATGGACTCGTCGACGGCTTCCATCAACTCGAGCACCGACTGGTCCCACTTCTCGTCGCCGTTCAAGGCGGGGAAGGCGGCTACGCGCACGACCGGTGTGTCGTCGCCGGGGAATTCGTACTCGGACAGGAGTTCGCGCACCTCGAGCTCGACCAACTCGATGAGCTCCTCGTCCTCGACCATGTCGCACTTGTTGAGCGCTACGACGATGGCCGGCACACCCACCTGGCGGGCGAGCAGCACGTGCTCACGTGTCTGCGGCATGGGTCCGTCCGTTGCGGCGACCACCAGAATCGCGCCGTCCATCTGCGCCGCGCCGGTGATCATGTTTTTGATGTAGTCGGCGTGCCCCGGGCAGTCGACGTGCGCGTAATGGCGCTTTTCGGTCTGGTACTCGATGTGGGCGATCGAGATCGTGATGCCGCGCTGCTTCTCCTCCGGCGCCTTGTCGATGTCGTCGAAGGCGAACACCGGGTTGAGGTCCGGGTACTTGTCGTGCAGCACCTTGGAGATCGCCGCTGTCAGCGTGGTCTTGCCATGGTCGATGTGACCGATGGTGCCGATATTGATGTGCGGCTTGGTGCGCTCGAATTTGGCTTTCGCCACTGGGACTTCCTCCTCGTGAATGAACTACGACTCGTGTTGATGTACGCCGGGCGGCCGCTCGGTTACTCGCCCCGGACCTTCTGGATGATCTCGTCGGCGACGCTCCTCGGAACCTCGGCGTACGAGTCGAACTGCATGGAGTACGACGCGCGACCTTGGGTCTTCGACCGCAAGTCACCAACGTATCCAAACATCTCCGAGAGCGGAACCAGAGCCTTTACCAGCTTGGCTCCGCCAAGACCCTCCTCCATGGCCTGGATCTGGCCCCGCCGGGAGTTGAGGTCTCCGATGACGTCACCCATGTAGTCCTCGGGCGTCGTGACCTCGACGGCCATCATCGGCTCGAGCAGCACGGGATCGGCGCGGCGCGCGGCCTCCTTGAACACCATGCGGCCGGCCATCTTGAATGCCATCTCGGATGAGTCCACGTCGTGGTAGCCGCCGTCTTGGAGCGTCACCTTGAGGTCGACCATCGGATATCCGGCAAGCACGCCGAACTCCATGGCTTCCTGGATGCCCTCGTCGACCGGCGGGATGTATTCCCGCGGAATCCGACCACCGGTCACCGCATTGACGAACTCGTAGCCACCGTCGCCGTCAGCGCCTGTGGGCTCCATGTCGATGACGACCTTGGCGAACTGACCGGACCCGCCGGTCTGCTTCTTGTGCGTGTAGTCGACCTTGGTGACTGGCTTGCGGATCGTCTCTCGGTAGGCCACCTGCGGCTTGCCGACGTTCGCGTCGACATGAAACTCCCGACGCATCCGGTCGACGAGCACCTCGAGATGTAACTCGCCCATGCCGGCGATGATCGTCTGGCCGGTTTCCTCGTCAGTGCGCACCTGGAAGGTGGGGTCTTCCTCCGACAGCCGCTGGATCGCCGTACCAAGTTTCTCTTGGTCACCCTTCGACTTGGGCTCGATGGCGACGTGGATCACTGGGGCCGGGAACGTCATCGACTCGAGCACCACCGGTGCGTTCATGTCGCACAGCGTCTCGCCGGTGGTGGTGTCCTTCAGGCCCATGACCGCAACGATGTGTCCAGCGCCGACCGAGGCGATCTCTTCGCGTTTGTTGGCATGCATCCGGTAGATCTTGCCGATCCGCTCCCGCCTGCCCTTGGTGGGGTTGAGCACCGTGGTGCCGGTGTCGAGACGACCTGAGTAGACCCGCAGATAGGTCAGCTTGCCCAGGTGCAGGTCGGCCATGATTTTGAAAGCGAGCGCCGAGAAGGGTTCTTCTTCACTTGGCTTGCGCTCCACGACAACCGATTCGTCGCGTGCGTCGTGTCCCTCGACGGCTGCGATGTCGACCGGCGAGGGAAGATAGGCCACCACCGCGTCGAGCAGCGGCTGGACGCCCTTGTTCTTGAAAGCCGTGCCGGTGAGCACAGGTGTGAGCTTGTCGTCAAGCGTCGCCCGCCGAATGGCCGCCTGAAGCGCCGCTGAGGTCGGCTCCTCGCCTTCGAGGTACAGCTCCATCATCTCGTCGTCGGCTTCAGCGATCGTCTCGAAGAGCCGGTCACGCCAATGGCGGGCCGCGTCGATGTGCGTGGCGGGGATCTCCTCGACGGTGTAGTCCTCGCCCTTGACCGTCTCGCCGCGCCAGGTGAGCGCCCGCATCGCGACCAGGTCGACGACTCCGATGAAGTCCGCCTCCGTGCCGATCGGAATTTGTAGAACAAGCGGAACGGCGCCCAGCCGCGACTCAATCATGTCAACACAGCGGTGGAACTCGGCTCCGGTGCGGTCGAGCTTGTTGACGAAGCACAGCCGTGGCACGCGGTACCGGTTCGCCTGGCGCCAGACGGTCTCTGACTGCGGCTCGACACCAGCCACGCCGTCGAACACCGCGATGGCGCCGTCCAGCACCCGCAGCGAACGCTCCACCTCGACCGTGAAGTCGACGTGGCCGGGCGTGTCGATGATGTTGATCGTGTGGTTCTTCCACGTGCAGGTGGTGGCGGCAGAGGTGATCGTGATGCCGCGCTCCTGCTCCTGCTCCATCC
>JBBSHN010000071.1:0-12604 GCA_038252945.1 Propionibacteriales bacterium
AGCTCGGCGGCGGAGGCCATCAGCTTGGCCATCACCTGGGCGGTCTGGTCGGCGAGGGTGGTGATAGTGACGCAGTCGCCGCGGCAGCCCAGCAGGTGAGTGACCGGCCGTCTGGTGACCGTTTCGTAAATAATCCGTCCGGATCCTTTACACCGAAGGTCCGCTGTCTGAATGTCGAGAAGGGACCTTCTGGCGACTCAGCGTGTGGCGACCTGCTTGACGGTGCCAATCAGGGTCACAGCGCTCAGCGCACGGCCGACCGGCCAGTTGTTCATCTGATGTCCGTGGATTTGATGAGGTGTTACACCGTGTGTGGCGCGGAGGACGCCCGGTGGCTGTCGCCTTCGCCGGCGGAAGCTCGGCTAGAGGGGACCACTTGACACGGCTGCGGGCGGCGCGGTGGTCATCCGTTGGGCGATCGCTGCGTTGACCTTGCCCCGGCACGCCGAAGCGGGGCCGACACCTGCCGTCGCGGCTCCTTCCTCTCCGAGATTGACGGAGGTCCGCGGTAGCTTTCGGACCGTGGTCGAACCAGTCTCCCGAGTGCGGAACAAGCGACCGTCGTCGTGCGTGGTTGAGATGTCTGCGGCCGAGACCGGCACGAGCATCGAGCTCTTCTCCGGCGGCGGGGGCCTGGCGATGGCGATGCACGCCGCCGGGTTCCGCCACCTGCTGCTTAACGAGCGCGAGCGTCGAGCCTGTGCGACGCTGTTAGCGAATTTTGCCGTCGAATACAACCCGGAAGAGATCCCTCCCTCCACGCTTTGCGACCCATGGCCGCTGATCCAGGGCAGCGTGGACGGTGTCGACTTCACACCGTTTGCGGGCCAGGTGGACGTCGTCGCAGGCGGCGTGCCCTGTCAGCCGTTCAGCTTGGGTGGGGCGCATCAGGGTCATCTGGATGAACGCAACCTCTGGCCGCAGTTCCTGCGCTGTGTTCGCGAAACCCGTCCGCGTGTCATATTGGCCGAGAACGTTCGCGGTCTTCTCCGGCCCTCATTCGCGCCGTACTGGGGCTACATTCGTCACGCGCTCTCTGCGCCCTTCGAGGAGCGCATCGAGGGGGAGGCCTGGCAAGATCACGACCGCCGGCTTGTCAAGGCGTTGGCTGGTGGCGGTGCTCCTAGTGAGCGGTACGACATCGACTTCAGACTCGTCAACGCGGCCGATTACGGTGTGCCGCAGGTTCGTCACAGAGTCGTGCTGGTCGGCTTCCGGCAAGATCTGGCTGTCGAGTGGGCCTTCCCGGAACCGACGCACAGCTCCGAAGCCCTGGCCGTGGATCTCGCGGATGGTTCCTACGCCGAACGACACGAGCTGCGGCGTGAGCGTAAGGTTACGAAACACCGTGAACGTGATCTATTGCCGTGGCTGACGCTGCGCGACGTCGTGGGGGACCTTCCGGTACCCGTTGAGCGTCAGGAGTCGCCTGGTTACATCCATCACATCGGGTGGCCCGGTGCACGCGAATATGATGGCCACACCGCAAACCATCTCGACCGCCCGGCCAAGACGGTCAAGGCCGGTGTTCATGGAGTGCCCGGTGGTGAGACGGTCATGCGTCTCGATGACGGCAGCATCCGCTACATGACTGTCCGAGAGGTCGCCCGAGTGATGACTTTTCCGGACGACTGGCGACTGCACGGACCTCGCGGCGAACAGATCCGTCAGCTGGGCAATGCCGTGCCCGTCAAGCTTGGTGCCGTCATCACTGAAGCGATCAGTGACGCGCTACGTCCGCATCTTCGGTCGACATGACGGCGGCGCTGGTGGATGAGGCGGACATGACTAACATGCCCCGTAGGCATCCAAGGCGGTTAGGGGCACGCGATCCAGCGGTCACGAGCCGCATGATGAGCGCTGTTCGTGGCAAGAATACGAAACCCGAACTCGCTCTTCGCCGTGCCCTGCACGCGCGCGGCGCGCGTTACCGACTGCACCCCAAAGACGTTCCTGGGCGTCCTGACATTGTCGTTCGGTCGCGTCGCATCGCTGTATTTGTCGATGGTGACCTTTGGCACGGCAATCCGGACGAATGGCGTCGACGCGGACGTGAGAGCCTCGCTGAGCTCTTCCCGACTCGCACCGCTTGGTGGGTCGAGAAAATCACCAGAACCTCCGAACGTGATCGTGAGGTGGACCGGAGTCTCTGCGAGGCCGGTTGGACCGTCATCCGCATCTGGGCGAGTGAGGTGCTTCGCGATCCCGATACCGCAGCCGATCGGGTCATGCAGCAATGGAATGGTGAGCCATGAGCGGCTGGCAAGCAGCACGTCCCGATCCGTCCCGTTACAAGCCGTCTGGTGGTTTGACGAGCACCCAACGTGCCGCTGAGCAGGACGCGGCTGCTGGCGGCCACGAACCCCGGAAGATGCGTCGAGCGGACGGTCGGATCGCCGTGGCTAGTGTCGCGCTGCGGTTGTCGGCGATGAGTCGTCGGGTGTACGCCTACCTTCGCTGGACTGGTCCGAGCCGAGTCACTCATGAGCGCCACCTCGGTGATGTGTTTGAGACAGATAGTCGAGAGGCCGCGCTCCGCATGGCGTGGTCGACCGCGCACGACGAAAGATACGTCGCGACTGCCAGCTGCAGCCGGACGCAAGGAGAGACCGCGTGAATATCACCCCGTCCCCGCGCATGCTTCGGATGCTCGGGGAAATCGAGTTCGCTGAGTGGCAGTGCATCGCCGAACTGATCGACAACGCCTTCGATGACTTCACTGAGATGTGGTCGCAGAAGCAGCCGTGGCCTGGTGGTTACAAAGTCAGCGTCAGTTTGCCTGGCCCCGGCGCTGATCTCAGTGGTGCTGAGGTAGTCGTTAGTGATACCGGACGCGGCATGTCTCGCGAGCAGCTTCAGCAGGCGGTTCGGGCTGGCTTCTCCAGCAACGATCGGTTCGACAAACTTGGCCTGTTTGGAATGGGCTTCAACGTCAGCACGGCACGCCTCGGTTCCAAGACGACGGTGCTGACGACCCGCGATGGAGATGTCGAGTGGATCGGCGTCGAGATCGACTTTGACACCCTCGGCCAAGACTTCGAGGCTCCGGAAGTAAGCCATCCTAAGTCGGACCTGAACGAGCACGGAACGCGGATAATTATTAGTCAGCTCAAGGATATCCATGCCGATTGGCTTCAGCGCAACGCCGAGAACCTGCGTAACACTCTCGGGCGTATCTATGGGTGGTTGCTTGATGTCCGCCCCTTTGAGCTTTGGGTGCAGGGGGTCAGAGTCAAGCCGCGTAAGGCTTGCCGTTGGGGTGACGACCGCTCGATCATGTACGGCAGCGGCGCGAGTGCACAACGGATTCCGGCCTACTTCAAGATCGACCAGCGCTACGAACCTGCTGACGCCTGCAACCAGTGCGGCAACTGGCAAGCCGTCGGCAAGGGCATCTGCGATCGCTGTGGGTCATCCAGTGTTCGACTGCGCGAGCGGCGTATTCATGGCTGGCTCGGTATCCAGCGTCACCTAGATAAGCGCGACTTTGGCATCGACTTTCTGCGCAACGGCCGCAAGGTCCTCCAATTCGACAAGCGTCTCTTCGAGTGGAGCAACCCCAATGACCCGGTCGCCGGGGTCGAGGTTGAGTACCCGGCCGAGCTTTCCCAGGGCGGTCGGATAATCGGTGAGATTCACCTTGACCACGTGCCGGTCACCTATCAGAAGAATGCGTTCACCTACGGTGACCGGAGCTGGAAAGCCGCCGCCGAGTACCTCCGTGGCGCTGGCCCGCTTCGACCGGAGAAAGCGAGGAGTGCAGGATTTCCCGAGAACACGAGCTTCGTTGGCCTGCTCTTCAAGGGGTATCGACGCAACGCGGCAGGAATCCGCTGCCTGATTCCAGGTGATGGCAAGGGGCCGATTCACGACGAGACGCGTCGTTGGGCTCGTGAGTTCTGGGCAGGCAAGCTTGAGTTTCAGAGTGACGAGCGCTGGCACGAAGCTGTCGTCAGCCACGACGAACGGGCTCGGCAGGCTGCGCTTGCCAAGGCGACTGGTGCCAATCCGGAAGATCCCGATGAGGCAGCGGTACTTGTCGCCCTCGGCGTTGGGTGGCCGCCCCCCGAAGAAGGGGCGGCGGCCGCGCCGACTCCGCCGCCGCTGAAGAAGGAGACGCAACAGGAGCGTTTGGCCCGTTACCGTGACGGGGGCAAGCCGCTTCCGGAGCTAACGCGGGACTTTGGATTGCCCGAGCTAGGCAACCTTAAGGTTGAAGCTGTCGCGCTTGCCAAGGGGCCCGTCCTTGACACAGCCGAGCAGCCGACACCGGTGTGGCTCGCGCCTGGATCGGGGGGGACCGCCACGTGCGTCGTCGACCTCAGCCACGCGGCATTCGCCAAGTTCGGCGCCGACATCGGCACGCTCCTGCTCGTTGAGATCGCGTCGTACCTGAAGCTTCGGACGTCAGGCATCTCGCTGACGCATTCTCAGGTTGTCTCGAGGCTCCAGGCGAGCTGCCTGCCTGATACTGCCGTTGACAGCGTGGTCATCGGCGCCCAAGCAAAGGAGCTTTTGGTCGAGCTACGCCAACGTATGGCTGATCAGGTGAACGATGAGCCGCAACGGGCTCTTCAACACCTCACGCCTGACGAGACAGACTACATGGAAAACTCCCTCATCGCCGATGGTGGATCGACAGCCAAACTCGGTGACGACGGCAACTTTCTTCTCTACGTTCCACCGCTCTTTCTCGTCAAGTTGCTTGAGGCGTGGCCGGAGGCATTCATGGACGGCCGCGTCTTCAACGGCGTCTATGCCACTGTCTCGTCTGCCTCGTCTCGCCGGCTTAGCCTAGCTCGAATCGTTGGGTACCTGAACGACGTGGCCACACTGCTGAGCTTTCAGACGACACCGGGCATCCTTCAGCTGCAGCGAACTCGGCTGAGCGTGCAGCTTCTCCTGGGCGAGTTGGCCCCGGAGTCGTGAACAACTTCCTTGCTCCAGATCAACTGCTGGCGGGTGGTCCTCGGGGGCTAACGCACGCACTTGAACGTGCGCTATGGCACCTCGGGTTTACTGACGTGCGGCTGATCGATGGGGCCAACGATGAAGGCGCTGATTTGCTTGCCGTCCGCGATCGTGAGCAGTGGGTCGTGCAGTGCAAATGGTCGAGCAAGGGGCCGGTCGGCGTGGCTGGGGTTGACGATGCTGAGCGGGCACGTACGGCGTACGGTGCCGATCACGCGGTGCTCGTCACCAACAGCACACTGAACCGTCCCGGCCGGGATCGGCTTCGCGCCCTGGCCCAGGCGGGTATTCGTATTGATCTCTGGCATGGCACCACGCTGCGGGCGATCTGGGAGCAGATGCCAGAGCGAGTACCGGCGAAGTACGACCTACGGCGCTACCAGCTGGCTGCCGCAGCCTCAGTCGAGACGGATATGGACTTGCGCGGTCGAGCCTTACTTGTACTGGCGACCGGCCTGGGAAAGACCGTTGTGGGTGGCGAGGTGATCGGTCGACATATTAAGGCCCATCCCGGGGCTCGAATCTTGGTCGTGGCGCACATGAAGGAGCTTGTCGAACAGCTGGAGAAGGCACTCTGGCAACACCTGGATAAGGATGTGCCGACACAAGTCTTGACCGGGGACAACAAGCCCATATCGTTGGACGGCGTCACGGTCGCCACCATCGATTCTGTCCTGAGCGCGGTCGAAGCTGGCTGGCGGCCTAGTCTCATCATGATCGATGAGACCCATCACGTCGGCGAGACGGGCATGTACGCCAAGCTACTTGACTTATGCGACGACGCTCGCCAATTTGGCGTGACGGCAACTCCGTGGCGGGGAGACAAGTTCGACATCGCCTCACGCTTTGGTGAACCGTCCTATATGATGGGTATCGCCGAAGGGATGGCTGCCGGCTTCTTGACCAGGGTCGATTACCGCTTATTCGTCGACAACCTCGACTGGGATTTTGTGCGCTCAGCTAGCGAGCACGGCTACTCGTTGAAGGAGCTCAACCGGGCGCTGTTCCTCCCGCAGCGCGACGAGGAGATCATCGACCAACTCCGCGATGCGTGGCGGCAGATCAACGACCCGCGAGCCATCCTTTTTTGCCAGACGATCGAACATGCCGAACGCATGGCAAGCCTGCTCTGCGGCGCCGACCAAGCGTGGCACCGAGCTGCCTACCTACACAGTGGTATGAGTCGTCAGCAGCGACAGATACTGTTGAATGCCTTTCGGCTGGGGCGGGTTCCGATTATTACCTGCGTAGATGTCTTTAACGAAGGCGTCGATGTCCCGGACGTGAACCTCATCGGCTTCCTCCGGGTGACTCACAGCCGACGCATCTTTGTTCAGCAGCTCGGTCGCGGACTGCGGTTGCGAGAAGGCAAGGAGAGCCTGCGAGTACTCGACTTCGTCACCGATGTGCGCCGCGTCGCGGCGACGCTAGATCTCAAACGGGCGTTGGGAGCAATGCGTGGTGGAGCCGTCGAGGAGCTCGCGTTACCCGGAGGCTCCAACATCGCCTTCAGTAATGAGACAGCCGGCTCCCTACTGGACTATTGGATCCGCGACGCCGCGAACCTAGAGACCGCAGCCGACGAAGTGCGTCTCCAGTTCCCGACGGCAGCGGGATTGAACTGACATGTCGCTGCCATCCGAGGTCGAGAAGCGTGTCGTGACCCAGCTCTTCGCCGATGCCGAGAGGCTTGGGTGGACCGATCTCTCGGTTGTTGAACGAAGCGCGCAGTATGCGATCTGGGTGGCCGACGCCAACGTGGGCGGCCTGCTGACTGACTTCATGTCGGCGAGCCAGGCCAGGTTATGGATCAAAGACGGTCCGATGAAGGAATGGTCTCGGGCCCGATCGGGTGTCGGCAAGTACGCAGAACTCATGACTACGGGCGCCTGCACACCGGAGCAGCTCGTGCACTCGGGTCTCGGCAACCATTGGAAGGTTGACCCCGATAGCTTGCGCATCAAGCCATTACGAGTGCGTGCTCGTCACGAGGACGAGGAAGTCGTCTTTGCTTGGGGACCGGAACGTGACCTCAAACACCTCGTGTGGGCAGCCCTTCGAGCGAGCGCGAACGGTGACTCGACGACCTGGGTGCTATGCGTTGTGGACTCCTTTACGAAGCCGGTGCCGGCGAACGTCCGCCAGGCGCACTTGCGGATTGCCGTACGATGCAAGTACCGACTCGTGCACGTCACTGTCTGATGAGGATCAAGTTTTCGAGGTTTTGAGCCACCCGATCCTGACGGGGCATTCGACGCTGGCGAGGTCTGGGCGTCACTCGACGACCGCAGCCGGGAGGTGCTGCGTTTACGGTTCAAGCGGTGTTGGTGGGGGGCACCGGCCCGATCACCGGCCTGAGGTGGCGCAGGCCTTGGAAGTCGCTGATCGCCTCCCCGCCCAGGATCTGCGCCACCGCCAGGTCGATCAACACCTGGCCGCGGTCATACACCGGGTCAAACCCGCGGCGGACCATCGCCGCGGACAGCACGGCCCGCAACCCGCTCCGCTCGGCCAGCAGTCGCACCGGCAACGCCCCGGCGAACCCGACCAGGCGATCATCATCGCCGACGAGTTCCAGCCGGTCTGCCCATGAAGTACCTTGCACGGAAGAGGTGCACCCGCCTCAGCCAGACTACGATCTTCGACAATCGCATTCTGCCTGGTCGGGTGCGCCTCTACCTGCTTCTCCGCAAGATCACCCCGGCGTGTCGCCGCCCCGGTGAGGGACGGAGGCCAGGGTTCGGTGGAGCTGTGCTAGCGTTTTCGGCTAGCAACATCACTTCGTCTGTTCGTTCGTTCCAGTTCGGCCGTTGCCTCACAAGGGCCCGGCCGGGCCAAGGCTCCATTCGTCACAGTCGGCGAGTGTCCTGAGGAGAACGGTGAGCGGATGGGGTGCGCCATACACCCTGGACGGCCACCCCGGCCGAGAGGGACAGGTGGGGGTACGCGGCCGAGTCTGGCCCAGGCCCTCGCACTCTGCTCGTCACGGTGGCGACGCAGATCGAGTGCCCGAGGAGGACTCTCGTGTCCAGCGTTCCCATCTCCGCCAAACAGTCCGGCGACCTGCTCGAATCCGAAGTCGTCGACCATCGCCTGATCGGCTCCCGCATGCGCCCTCCGCCCTCGGACGCGTTGATCACCAAGGGTATCGTGGCCGGCGTCGCGGCCGGACTGAGCGAAGTGCTGGCCGAAACCCTGGTCCACGCCGCCGCGGATCAGCAGCAGCTGCGCCACGCGTTGCGCAGCCCGAAGGTCCAGCGTTTCGGCACCGAGGAGTTCACCTACGTCGAGATCGACGCGCTGATGTGGCGCGTTCTGCCCTCGCCCGACAACATCCGCTTCGAAGGTGACCACGCCCGCGGCACGGTCGGCATGCCCCGGTTCGGCTCCGTCAAAAACGAACCCCTGCTGACGTTCGAGATGGACTCGACCGAGGACCTGATCGATGCGATGGGGCCCCGGATCGCGGACATGGCCGAGGCCAACCCGCACGTCGGATCCATCCTGGCCCGCGGCATCGAAAGTCCTGGCTGGCTCGGCTTCCTGCGGCTGACCACCGACACCGGCACGGTGACCCGCCTGGAGTCGACCGACGGGTACGGCCGCACGGTCGCCGCGCAGCTCGGCCTGGGCATCACTTTCAAGGACGCGGCGTGGAACCTCACGCCGGGAAGCCGCCGCGCCGCCAACTTCCATCGCGATATCGCCGCTTGGGCAGTGAGCGCCGACGTCACCGACGAACAGGCGCGCAAGGTCCGCTGCTCGATCATGCCGAACGCCAAGGTGATCATCGGGTACGCGTCGACCCGCGGCTTCGACCGCGCCCGCAGGAGGCTCGTGGCGCACCTGCACATGTCGCCGCCGATGAGTTTCACCGTGGCCACGACCCTGAACGCCAAGGCGAACGCCGCGGTCGACCGCCTGCACGAGAACCAGCTCCTGCCCGAGCTGCCCGAGTACACGGCCGAGGAGATCCGCGACATCCTCGACGGCACCAACCGTGAGCACGACCTCCTGCCGGACGAAGTCGCCGTCCTGGCCTGCGGAGCGCTCAACCCGCACCAGAACAAGCGGCAGGCCAAGGTCGTCAACGAAGCGATCGCGGACCTCACGGGCACCAAGCCCCAGCTGGAGGAACGCACCGCGTTGGCCGCTGAGGTCGCCCTGCGCGGCTTCCCAGCCGACAAGCGCCTCACTGGCCTGCGGTCAGCCCTGGAGCGCACGTGGCGCTGGTCGGAATTGCGCGGCGTCGCCCTCACCCTCACCGAACCGCTCGACCTGCTCGCCGACGCCATCCCCGAGGTGGTGCACCGAGACAAACCAGGCCCGGCCATCGCGGAACTTGCCGGCTTGGCCAGCTACCACCTCGTCAGCGGGAAGACCCAGCTGCTGGTGCGGTCGGAGTTCGGGGGCCGCAGCAGCAACACCGAACCGCAGACCATCATGCGGCAGATGACCCGGAGCGTGCACGGTCTCCGGCAGCTGTGCCAGATCGTGCTCGACGGCCGGGCGGGACGGAAAGCCCAGGAGTTGCCCGACGGCACCACCCCGCAGGACGCGAACCTCCCCGACGCCCACGACCTGACCCAGGCCAGGCTCCGCGAGCTCGCCAACGTCTCCGACACGGCCCCCATCGGGCACCAGAGCGCCGACGACCGTTTCGCCGAAGCCATCAAGGACTTCAAGGGTTGCCTGGCCGACCTGCACTCCGCGACGATGGAGATGGCCGAGGTGGCCGACAGCGACGGCGTCCCGTTGGTCGACATCAAGGGCTACGACGACCCCGAGGTCCGGCGGCACCTCGTCGAGATCACCGAACTGGTGTCGGATTGGCGCAGTGCCAGGAAACGCGCCAACCGGATGCGTCCCGACCTCGACGACAGCGGGACGGGCCGGTGACGCGGTACGCGACCCGGCTCAGCCCGGAAAGCTACGACACCGCGTGCTACCTCGCCGGAGATGCTCTCTGGCGGCGGCTGCCGTACGGGATCACGCTGCTGGACATCACCGAGGGCCGCCGATGGGCCGAGTTCCGGGCGGGGGTCTATATCGCGGCTGACGTCCAGAACACCGTCCGGTACGTGGGAAGTTCCGTTCGGACCGAGTTCAGCAACGTGGGCGACCGTATCGAGGAACACGTCCGGACCGGGCGAGCCGCAGCCTGGACCCGTTTGATGATCGTGCCCCTGCATCCGGACACCGACGAACCGCTCGTCCGCCGCATCGAGGGGCGGATCGGGGCCGCCCTCAGCCCGCTCGACATCATGCGGTTGCCAGCGTTGGCTACGCTCCGGCGATCGGTGCGACGCCGCTAGATCCCATCAGGAAACACCCCGGCGTGGAGTGCCCACGCACAGGAGCGCGTCCGTGCGTCGCGCGGCGTGGGCACTCCATCGCGGGCCGCAAGTCTGCCGTGGAACTCCCGGGGCGCTCGGCGAACTGGGGGGTGCTGATGGGCATAGGAACAGAGCACCAGCTGGCGATCCGGCGATAGTCCGCGGCGGGCGTGGGCGGCTTCGGCGTCGCGGACCATCCGCACCGCCCCCGACTCGTCGGGCTCGCCGGGCCTCGGCACCCTGCGCCGGCGCTGGTCACTCGGCCGTCCCAGGCGGCCCGGCGGCTCGTACGGGTCGTACGGGTCGCCTACACCGTGGTCGTGGGTATACGCTGAGCTACCCATCTCCTCGGACCGTAAACGCGGTTCGTCCCCACGGTGGCTGATGCGGCTAGCTGCAGCTGGGGCCGCTTTCCAGCGCTCGACTCGAGTCGGACGACGTGGTGCTGCAGCAAGCCGTTGTCACCCTGCGCCGCGCATCATCAACCGCGCAGCACCAGGGGACGTTGGAGTTCGCCTTATTCAGTGTGGCCGGCATGCTCGAGGCTGTGGCCCGCTCGGTAGTAGGCGGCGAGCACGTGCCGCCGGCAATCCTGGCGAGCGCCTTGCACATCGCTCGACATGTCGCCGCCTACGGCGTCGACACCGCGCATGACACATCGACGTCGGATACCATGGGTCAGCTGGCTGACCCCACTCCGGAAAGAACGCCTCCCCAGTCCCGATAGCGGCTTGCGAACAGTCACGGCTTTCTCACCGACCCGGCCGATCAGCCGCTCCGGGCGCGGTGCGTGAGGCCGCAGTGTGCCCGCTGGTACAGCCAAAACGATGATCGCTCGCCATGACCAGTCCGACGCCCGGTTACCTTCCGGTGCCGTCCTACGACGACGTCACAGGCGGCGGCTCCCCAGCGAGGCTGACGCACACCGACCGCTCGATGCGATCACGTGCTAACGCGGCGCGCGTGTTGCGGATGGTCAGCGCAGCCAGGACGCTGCCCGCGGCGAGTAGACCAACACAATCCAGATCGCTGCGCTTCAGGAGACTGATACCGCCTGACTGCGCGGCTGTCGCCGTCGTCGGGGTACAGATAAAAATCGGTTTTTGTCGCGGGAGTTTCTTCCTTTTGTTGATGCCGGGCGACTACGACCCTTGCTGCGGGGCGTTGCGCGGGGCCTAACCAACGCTGTAGAGGTCAGGCAGGTATGATCGCGCGTGGTGTATTGCTGGGATTGGGGCTCGCCGACGTCCAATGCCGGGCGCGTGCTCCCGAGGTTCTGGAACACCCGATGGGCACAGTGCGAGGTAGGGCGATCTGAGATCGTTGGACGTTACACCAGCGCGGTGGTGGCGGTAGCGACCGCAGTGCTGGGCGTCCGGTCGCGGTCACCGGCAGCAGCGATCACACGTGCGGGTGTGGGATCCGGGCAGCGGCGCTGAGCTCGGGCATGGCTTGACGACGACATCAGCGGTCCAGTCACTCGTCGTGCACCGCAGCGATGGTGCTCTGGTGGTGGTCATTGCGGGTCCGGCAATGTTTGCGCGGGTAGACCTTGAGATAGGACGGCTGTGGGTGTGATTGTCGGTGTGCACGGGATTGCGCAGCAGCAGCGTGGACGCAAGCAGCTGATGCGAGATTGGGAGCCGGCGCTTGAGGACGGTATTGAGATTGCTGTCCGCGCTGAGCCGGTGGGTGTCTCCTTTGATCTCGCGTTCTACGGTGATCTGTTCCTGCGGGCGCGTCACAGCGGCCACAAGGGTGTGGGTGAGGAGGGCGAGCTTGATGGTCTCAGTGTGGCTGAGATTGGCGAGGCGTTAGCAGATGCGCGGGAGGCGGTGAGCGAGGAGGAGATCGCCGCTGCGGCAGCGCTGCCGCCGTCGAAGGCTTACACGCGCATGCCTCGACCCTTTCAAATGGTCCTGGGGGCTTTGGACGCGAAGTTCGGCGCGGCCGCTGGGGTGTTGTATCTCGGGACGCTGCGGCAGGTCCGCCGCTATCTGCGTGACGGTGGGCTGAAGGCCGCCGGCGATGAGATCGTGGCCGCCAAAGCCGGTACGGAGTGTCGAATCTTGATTGGGCATTCGTTGGGATCGGTTCTCGCGCTGGAGTTTGTTCGACAACATCCCGAGCACCGCCTCGACTTGCTCCTGATGTTGGGCTCACCGCTGGGGTTGCGCATGGTTCAGTCTCGTCTTCCCCACCCGTATTTCGGGGCCGACGCCCCTGGTGGTATCCCAGAAAGCGTGGCGGCGTGGGTGAATGTCCGTGATGTTCGGGATCCGGTGGCGTGTGCGGGA
>JBBSHN010000072.1:0-12599 GCA_038252945.1 Propionibacteriales bacterium
AACCCATTTGGCGACAGGCCTGGCCATCAGAGCCTGCCAAGCCGGCCACCGGGTCCTCTTCGCGACCGCGTCACAATGGGTCGCCCGCCTGGCCGACGCACACCAGGCCGGCCGGCTCCAAGACGAGCTCGTAAGGCTGGTGCGATACCCGTTGCTGATCGTCGACGAGGTCGGCTACATCCCGTTCGAACCCGAAGCAGCGAACCTGTTCTTTCAGCTCGTCTCGTCGCGTTACGAACGCGCCTCACTGATCGTCACCTCCAACAAACCCTTCGGCCGCTGGGGCGAAACCTTCGGCGACGACGTCGTCGCCGCCGCGATGATCGACCGGCTCGTCCACCACGCCGACGTCATCGCCCTCAAAGGCGACTCCTACCGACTCAAAAACCGAGACCTCGGCCGCATCCCAGTGGCCACAACCAAGGAACCATGACCATCAGGGGGTCAATATTCAACCGTCGCCAGAGGGTCAATTTTCAGCCGTCGTTGACAGCCGATTCGCTCGCTGGGCGAGCGCTGTGGTCTGCGCCACCTGTAAGAAGCAAGACGAGTCGCCCCGACGGTCCGACCGCCTCACCTGGTAGCAACCGTTCACTATTCATGAGTCATTCTCTCCGCTGCACCGTCGGAATGCCTGGTGCGGCAGCACCCCTGGACGGCGGCCATTCAACGGCCTCACTGTCCCAGCATCGGCTCGTGCGCTTCAGCGGACTGTTGCACACCCATACCCCTGCACGCCCGTCTACGGGATGCTCATCGACGAAGGCTTTCGCGGTCACCTGTGCCAAGCGGAGCGGTTGGCCCCCGAAGGGTGCGCATGTTGCTGATTGAGCCCCAGGCAGCACTCAGGGCTTGGCTGGCTCGCGGCGGATGGGGCATCAAGGCCAGCGACTACTTCAAGCAGTGGTTGCCGACACTGACCAGCGGGCTCACCACCGGCTCCAGTCCCCATCCAGTCCGCGGGCTGTGGGTTCGAGTCCCACGGGGCCCACCAGTGATTTTTCAGTGCTCAGGTTTCCCCGTGCTGGCGACCCGCCGGATGGCCCGGACCTCAAGTGTGCGGCTCCGGTCACGGCCAACGAAATTCGGTGACGTGCCCTCCGGTGATCGGGACCATGCCGACTTGCGTGCCGTCGAGTCCCCACACCGTGTACGTGCCCTCGATCAATGACGGGAAGATTCCGGCGTACCTTACGGATCCTTGTCCGCGCCGCTCCCGGATCGCGACATGGGTGCGTGCCGAGGCTGAGTCCACTGCGCTGATCTCAATCTCGGCACCAGCCAAGTCCTCAGTCGCGATGATCACCAAAGCACCCCGGTCACCACCTATGTCGACCAGGACGCTCCCGTCTTGGCTGGGTCCGAGCTGACTCTGTTCGCTCATCAGCTCAAGTGCCGGGTGCGCTCCTTCGGTGTCTCACTTGGTCAACGCGGAGGTGCTGGTGCCGGCACATTGTTGGCGGGGTTGTAGTAGCCGCTGTGCGGAGTGCCGAGGTAGGGGAACTTGGGCAGGTAGTGCACGGTGTTCTTGGCGTTCACGTCGGTGTTGCTGGAGGTGAGCCCTTGCGTGATCGCTCCGGCGGCTGCATCGGGCGTGTAACCGGGGGCGACGAGCGGATAGGTGACTCCGGCGACTGCCCTGAGCTCAATTGTGGTGACGTCATCAAAAACGCGGCGGCCGTTGGGGAAGCCAGCCGGGTCGCCGCCGATGAGCCCGAGGTTGCTCGGCTTGTTCCCGGTGGGCGGAATCGCCATGTTGAGCCGGAGCTGGTCAGCCTCGACCGGGCCGGTGTAGTTCTGGAAGCCGGGGATAATTCCGGCGGGAATCCCGGTCAGCAAGATCGCCAGGAGGTCGGCTCGCGGCTTACCCGACTGGTTCAGGTTGGCTAGGTGTGGAAAGACTCCCGGATAGAGGACGGGCAACAGTTGAGCGAGCTCGGGGTGTGCGACGTACGAGGCGAACTGTTTGTCATGCGATGGCTTCTGGGAGTTCCAATAGTCCTTCTTGGTGATCGGGACCAGGACTTCGTTGAACAGTGGGTTCCCGAGCCGGGAGACTTGTACGAAGGGACCGGTGTTGATGACTTCACCGTCTTTGTCGTACACCCGGGAACGCTGCCGGCTCGCACTGGCCCAGACCCCAATCGTTGAACGTGGGTCGCTCGAGTCCTTCGGATTGTACCCGCCACGAGTCACATCAGTCTTGGGCAGCTGCAAGGCGATCGACTGCACATTCAGAGCCTTCAGGCCGTTCACTCCAGGCATAGCGGCAAGGGTCGAACCGACGTGGAGGTTCTGGAATGGTCGCAAGTCGCCGAGGTCGAAGATGGCGCCGATATCGATGTAGAAGCCTTCGGCTCGCTGTCCGGCGAAGAAGGATCGGTCCTTTGAGAGCTGGTGTATCCCCTGGTTTGCCACGTGGACGTAGTCCGGGGTGGAGAAAGGTCCCACATTGCACGGCGGAAGCGGCAGGTGGTGACCCATCCGGGTCTGTTTGTTCGACCCGTGGTCGACTCGGGTTACGGTCGCGAACTGGCGTCGGTTCCAGTTCTTGGAATTGATCGACTCAATCGGTCCGACGTTGTAGAGGAACGAGTCCGGAATCGTGTAGATGGTGTTGAACCGGAACTGGAAGCTGATGTCCGGCACGCCGTCGCCGTCGTTGTCGACGTGAATTTCGTACAGGACGTCGTCACCGAACTCGTAGAAGTTCGGTCCGCCGGCGGGGTCTTCGAACGGCAGGAAGTTTGCGATCAGGGCAACGTCATCGCTGTCGTTGGGTGGAACGAAAGCGTAAACGTCAGTGTTGTCGGCGGCCGGGTCGAAGGAAATCCCGGGTGCTTCTTTGTGTGAGGACATGAAACGTGCCTTCCGGGGGCGACGGTGTGGTGACTACGGCTAGTGTCCGCAAGCAGCGATGCGGGCAAGGCGCCGCGCGAGGTCACGGTCGTGGTAGGTGACCTCATGCTCACCCGCCATCACCGAGATCTCGCCGGTTCGGTGATTGCGCACATATGCGGTCACAGCGCCGTCGTACGCGGGACCACCGACCTCCCCCGGCGAAGTGGCTGCCTGCGCGGTGGACGCCAACGACGGCGGCGCGACGGCAGCGGCACCGACCACGGCAGCGCCGAGCGACGCGGTTCTGAGAAAGTTACGTCGGGAGGGTAGTTCGGTCACAGGGAACCTTCCACATCGCAAGTTGAGCAACGACAGATGACCCAAGGCGCGGATCACGGACCAAATCTGGCATATGGGGTGCCCTTGCGCAATAGGCAAAAATGGCAAAAGTACACGGAGTCGCGAACCGCGTCGGTCCCTCGACCCCAGTGGGACCTGAACACCGTGTCTCATGTGAATAGCGCCCTGGCCACTTTGCGACGTTAGGCTGCGTCGCGTGAATCCACTGGTGGGGGTAATCAGACAGGCCTGGTCGGTCTATCGAGAACACGCCGGACATCTGTTGCCGTTGGCGTTACTGGTTGCCCTGGTGTCGGCTCTGGTCGAGGCGGTACTCGCCGGCCTTTTGGGCTGGGTGGGAGCTGCCTTGGCGGCAGTAGTTGCCCTGGTCGCCACGTTCTTGCTGCAGTCCGCGTTGGTGAAGGCTGTCGAGGATGTGCTGGACGGCCGCGCCGACTTATCGTTCGGCGAGACGTTGCGGGCGGCCCAACCGTTCATCCTCCGCGTAGCTGCGGCGTCGGTGCTGGCGGGACTCGCGATCGGCCTAGGACTGATCCTGTTGATCGTCCCGGGCCTCTTCTTGCTCACGATCTGGTGTCTCATCGTGCCCGTCATCGTTCTGGAGGGAGCGGGCATCGGGAGGGCGTTTGGTCGCAGCCAGGAGCTGGTACGAGGATTCGGATGGCAAGTCTTCGGCACACTCGCACTGGTCTATCTGTTGCTCCTGGCTGTCAACATTGTCCTCGGAATAGTGCTTGCAGTTCTTCCCGACGCGGCCCGCGGCTTCATCAGCAGCGTCGCTTCGGTCACCCTGGTGTCGCCGTACATTGCGTTAGTCGTCACCCTGGGGTACTTCCGGCTAAGAGACGCGCACGGCGGCAATACACCACCACAGTTTTCACCTCCTCAAGCGCCGCTGAGCTAGTCGACGACCGCCGCCTTTTGCCAGCTGTGGGCTTGAAGGACCTCTGGGTTCAGCCCAGCACCATGACTGCGTGCGGCACCCCGTTCTCGATTGGGGCCTGACCAGGCTGGCGGACGAAACCGCACTTCTCCAGGACACGGCGAGAGCCGACATTGTGCTCTGCAACAAACGCCATGAGCGGCCGCGTGGACTCCGCCTCGACGAAGAGGCTGACGGCCTGAGTGGCATAACCCTGTCCCCAGTACCGGCGGCCGATCCAGTAGCCGATCTCGCGGTGTCCGTCCTGCTCCCAGGCTCCGATATTGCCGACGACCTCCCCGTTGACGACGATCGTGCACTTCGTCACTGCGGCGTCGGCCAGAATATTCGACCAGTGTTCGCGGAAGTCAGCATGATTTCGCGACGGAAAGGCCGCCATCCTCGCCGCGATGGGGTCCAACTGGTGTACGAAGAACGCTTCGAGATCACCCTCCTCGACCCGGCGCAGCCGCATGCCACAACCCTCATTCATCGCTCATGACTGTCCAGTGTCAGCCGCACTCGTTGTCCCGATTCGGCTTGATTGGGTGGACTCCCACGTGCGGGGCTCAGCCATTCGACCTGCACCGCCTCGTCAAGTCAGGCGAGGACACCCCGTCCGCCGAACCTCTTCCGTAGGTTGTGACCGGTCATGAGCGCGCTTTGGTAGCTGTGCCATCGAGGTCGAGGTTGTCGATGGCGTCGGTGAGGATCGCGAGCCCTTCTTCTGCTTCGGCTTCCGTGATTGTCATGGGAGGCGCGATGCGGAGCACGTTTCCGTACAGGCCTCCCTTGCCGATCAGCAGCCCACGATCCTTGGTTGCCTCAAGGGCCGCCGAGGCTGCCTCGGGGTTCGGGATCTTCGACCCCGACTGAACGAGCTCGACGCCAATCATGAGGCCCTTGCCGCGCAGGTCCCCCACGACCGAGCATCGCTCCGCTGGTCCGGTCAACCCGTTGAGGAGGAACTGGCCGATCTTCGCGGCGTTCGCCTGCAGCTCATGCTTGAGCAGATAGTCCAGGGTCGCCTGCGCCGCAGCCATGCTGAGCGGGTTACCGCCGAAAGTGGCGATGGAGTTGGCCTGAATCGAGTCGAGAATATCGGCCCGACCTACCACACCCCCGACGGCAGCGCCGTTCCCAAGTCCCTTCGCGAAGGTCATCAAGTCTGGTGTGACGCCGTGGGCTTGGATCCCCCAGAAGGTGGCACCCGTACGGCCCCAACCGGTCTGCACCTCATCAGACACCAGCGGGATCTCGTACTCGTCCAACACCTCTTTCATCGGCGCAAAGAAACCATCCGGAGGTGTCGCGAAGCCACCAACGCCCTGAATCGGCTCCACGATCATGCAGGCAACGTCACCAGCCGTCGTGGTCTCGATGACGTTGCGAAGATCATCGGCACAAGCCCGAACGAACTCGTCGTCCGATAGACCTCCAAACGGCGAGCGGTACCGGTAACCGCCGTGAACGTAAGAAACCTGGACCGGTGACAATGACGACGCGGCCCACCCCCGGTTGCCAGTGATCGCGACCGTCGCGAAAGCACGGCCGTGATAGCTGTTGCGCAGCGCCAATACCTGGTTGGACCGGCGGAACTGTGTGGTGAACAGCAGCGCAGCTTCGTTGGCCTCAGTGCCAGAGGACGTGAAGAACACCTTCGCGTCGGGTATCCCGGACAGCTCCGCGATCTGCTCCGCCAGCTCCACCTGGCGGCGACCCAGATACAACGTGGAGGTATGGATCACTCCGCTTCGGAGCTGCTCGGTGAGCGCCTCGCTGAACTCCGGAACGCCATAGCCCAAGGAGTTCGTGAGGATTCCAGCGAAGAAGTCCAGATACTCTCGTCCGTCGCTATCGACAACCCGCCTGCCCCGACCCCGCACGATCTCGATCGGCTCTTCGTAGAAGAGGGTCAGCCACTTCGGCAGAACGGCGCGATGCCGCTTCTCCAGGTCTGAGGTCACCTCCGACTCCTTTGCTAGCTAAGCGAGCGAACCGTGGACACTCGGGGGCCGACTCTGTCTGCCTCGATAAGCGAACAATTGCCCCGAACCCTCAGCGATCAAAGAGTAGAGGTGATAGCCGCTGTCGATCTCCAGCCCGATGTAGGCCCCGCGCAGTTGACCGTGAAAACCCCCGGGCAGCTCAATGATCAATCCGTTGGCTGGCCCACCGCGAAACGGTGCCATCGTCGTACGCGAGTTCGGGGCCGTTGTACGCGAGTTCGGGGTCGTCTCCATCCACCGACGTTACTCTCTCGACTGCGAGGACCTACGAAGCACTACAAGACCGCTCCGCGTGGGGCGACCTCCAGGCCGGCAACTCCCCTGCCATACAGCACCACCTCGCGGTCTCCATGAAGGCAGCGCAACACGCCGGAGTCGTTGGCGAGTACCTCCACGGCTTCCTGGACGAGCTCGTCCGGTTCGGCCACGTCGGATCGGTTGATCAGCACGTCCACGAGGTCGCCGCCCACCAACCTCACCCGCAGCACCACTCTTGCCATGCGAACACCGTAAGGCGGGAAGCGCCGGGACGGACAACACCAGGCAAGGGGACGCGCAAGCTCGTCAGTTCTTTCGGTCGCAGCATGGCCTGCGGATGTGGTGCCGCGTGCATCCAGGCGCCGTATCGTGGCAGGCACATGTCCAGCTTCTTGAGCAACCTGCTCCACGTGCCGGCGCCGCTTGCGGCTGGCCTCATTTTCCTTCTCGTGTTCGGGGAGGCAGCGGTCTTCATCGGGTTTGTCCTGCCCGGCGAAACCGCGGTGGTTCTCGGAGGCGTGCTGGCGTCGCAGGGGCGTCTGGCGCTGGGCCTGCTCCTGCCCCTCGTGGTGGTAGCGGCCGTGCTGGGCGACACGGTCGGATACGAGGTCGGCAAGCACCTCGGAAGTCGGGTGCTGCGGTGGTCGCTCCTTCGCCGCCACCAAGGAAAAATCGAGCGCGCACAGCAACTTCTCCGCCAACGTGGCGGTACGGCGGTGTTCCTTGCGCGCTTCACAGCTTTTCTGCGGGCGGTCATGCCGGGGCTCGCCGGTCTCAGCGGGATGCGCTATCTGAAGTTCTTGGCTTTCAATGCCGCTGGTGGGCTGGTGTGGGGTGTTGGCTTTTGTCTGCTGGGGTACTTCGCAGGCGCGTCGTACGCCAAGGTGGAGAGCGCAGTCGGACAGGTGAGCGCTCTCGTGCTGGTCGCCATTGTTGTTATCGCCCTCTTCGTCTGGCATCGCCGCCGGCGCGCGGCGCAGTCCGCCGATGAAGACGCTTCCGCAGCCACCGTCTCGGCACCAGCCGCTTCCACGGACGGCTGAGAAATTAGGTCACTGTCCGCCCGTAACCTGACCGTGTGGACCTTGCCACGGTGACGCCGGAGTTCCTCGCGCTTGGCCGCCGCCTGTTCTTCTTTGGAGGTGGCGGCATACGACTGGTGCTGATACTGGCCATCCTTGTCGTCGCCGTCGTCTGGGCTGTCCTGCAGCGCCGACGGTGAGGATGCCAGTCGTCAGCTGGCAGGCACCTGATTCGAGGTAGGTAAGTCGAATCGGGCGACGTTGTCATGCGCCGGATGGCGTCGACCGACCGGTCCGCGGCTCATCGCACGCAGCAGGTTGGCTGTTACCTTCCGCGCAAATGTGCGAGTACGGCGTGAGGCACCGACGTCGGCGCAGCGTGCCTTCAACGCGCAGGTCCAGCGAAGCGTCCCGGCCGTGAAGACGCCAGCACCCGAAGGCGTCGTGTAGTAAATCGACTCCGCGGTTGTCGGGACCCCGCGGCAGCCGTACGGCGAATACGACAGCACCTGAAGAGGCCGTGGCGTCGACGGCACCGGGTAGACGCGGTCGGCTTCGATGCCCACCAGATGCCGGAACTGGTCGCCGTTCTTAACCCCTGTCCCGGCGAAGCCCCACCAGTGAGGCGACACGACGCGGTAGGCGGTGTCTACCGGGAAGCACTCGTACTGGGCTCCTGTGACGGTGTTCTCCGGCTGCGGCTGCGGCGGATTCCGGAACGCTCCTGTGACCTGCCGCGGACGCTTCGACGCCATCGGATCGAGTACGGCGTCGGTCTTGTAGCCGACCTCCCAGCGACCGTGGTTCTGCAGCCGGATGCGCCAGTACGCCGTGTCGGCGCCGAGGAAGGCCAGATTCGTGCCGGCGTTCCTCGCAGCGAGCACGGCTGAGCGCATGCCGTTGGTCCAGTACTCGTCGTGACCCATGTCGACGTACGCCGCAGCGCCGTCGAGCAAGTGCGGGTCAGCGTTCAGGTCCACAGTGGTTATGTAAGCGAGCGGCACGCCGCTCCGCTCTGCCTGGATCACCACTGGGAGCACGCCGTACATGAATGCGTTGGCCCCCGGCGCCGCGAACGGCCGGTCGTAGCTCACTGCCCAGCTTTGCGTCTTGCCAGGAGGAGCGACGTACAGGCTGTAGCCGCCCCAGTTGTTGTAGGCCTCCCACGTGGTGACCGGCGCGACGAGCACCACCCGACCGGCCCCGTGGGGTGACTGCACGAAGTACGGAACGTAGGCCTGGAACCCTGTTGATGCCGTGAGCTTGAACAGGTAGGCACCCGGAGCCCAGCCATTGGTCGACACCTTCAGACTCGGCCGCCACGGTGCAACCACGGTCCGTGTGGACCGGACCAACCGCGAAGACCGCTGACGATCACCGCGGACGGTGTCCGAGGCCCACACCTGACGCGCCATACCCCCGCGGTAGTAGCCGAAGCGGTACGCCCGCACCTTGAAGGTCGGCGCCTGTGTGGACACCCGCAGCGTGAGCGCGGTCCCTGACAGCGCGCTGACCTGGTCGGCGTACCCCTCGATCTGGCCGTTGTTTGCAGGCCGTGTCAGCCGCCAAGACGACGTACCGTGCCGGCCGCGTTCAGCAGCGATTGGATCCCGGACGCGTGGTGCGTTCGGACCGCTGGTCGTTGATGGGGTCGCCGAGGGGCGCGACGAGCCGGACGGCGACCCGCCCGAGGAGGTACAACCCGCGAGCCCGAGGAGGAGGGCGCAAGCTCCAGCCAGAACTGGCCGCCGAGCCGCCAGCAGCCTCACGCGCTCAGCGTACGTTCCGTCGCCGCCTATATTGCGAAGCTGACCCGCTTCGAGCGTGCCACACGTCCGATTGCCGCTGTATCGCAAGGTCCGTGATGTAACTTCTGCGAGTGAAATCCAGGCTTTTCGCGCTGCTCTCGCTTGCCGTTACCGTCGCGGCGTGCTCGTCGTCATCGGCGAGCTCGTCGTCCGCCGGTTCTTCCGGCGGTGGAGGAGGCGGGACCGTCAACGCCAGCGGGGGAGGCAGCGGCGCGGGCAGCGGAGGCACCGTACCTCAGTACTGGCCGTTCACTGGTCTACCGGCGCAGGTACCGCTTCCACATCGTCGGGTCATGATCGTCAAGGTCGACAACACGGCGGACGCGCAGCCACAGCTCGGCCTGAGCAGCGCAGACCTCGTGGTCGAGGAGATGGTAGAGGGGGGGCTCACCCGGCTCGCGGCTTTCTACTATTCGAAAATTCCGGCGACAGTTGGCCCGATCCGCTCCGTGCGAAGCAGCGACATCGGATTCGTTCTCCCGACCAGCGCCGAGCTCATCGCCTCCGGCGGCGGAGAGCCTACGCTCGGGCGCTTGCAGAGACACCACATTCACACCGCGTTCGAGGGCCAGCTTCCGGGCTTCTTCCGAGTCTCCGACCGGCCCTCGCCGTACAACCTGCTGATCCATCCGCGCGAGACCGCCAGAGCCTTGCCGAAGACTGCGCCGCCGCAGTACTACCTGCCTTGGGCGAAGAGCCCGTCGTCCACGTTCAAGGGTCAACGCATCAAGCGCCTCGATGCGACCTTTTCGCCCGCGCACACATCTAGGTTTCAGTACAAGCCGGGCGCGGGCTGGGTCAACACCAATGGGCTGGCGGCATCGAACGACCAGTTCACCCCCGACAACCTCATCGTGATTCGGGTGCGTATCCACACAGCGGCGTACGTCGACCCTTCCGGCGCGCCCGTCCCCGAAACCATCCTGGAGGGCTCCGGTGACGCGCTCGTGGTTCACGACAACCAGGCCGTCGTGGGCCGGTGGAAGAAGGCGACTCGAGCATCGAAGTTTCACCTCATGACCAGGGGCGGAAAACCCCTGCGCGTTCCCCCGGGAACCACGCAGATCGAGCTGGTCCCCACAAGTGGATCGGTCCACTTGACGCGTTGAGATTGGGTGTGTCGGCTGCTCCATCGGGTACGGCTCACGGCAACTCGCGACGTGCGGCGGCGGACGTGTACTCCGTAGCTCCTAGTGCCATCTGTACGCAGGTAGGCCAGGCAATGGGTTGAGCAGCGGATCGAGCGAGATCAACGGCTCTGCCTCGTGACCGGTCGCGGCTCAACACACGACGAATGACGGCTCAACGAAGGGGGTTAGGCGTCTGTGCCGTTGTTGAGCGGCCAGACGTACGGCTCGTCGTCGGGGACCTCGGGGAAGTACTGGCCGTAGACCTCCGGGTCCTTGCGCACCAGGTTCGACTGGTGGGACCGGTGCAGCTGTTCGTCGCCGAGCCATGGCGGGTCGACGTACGGGGGGAGGATCCCTTCGTACCATCGCTCCATCAGTCCGCGGGTCTTGGTATAGCAGGTGTCCCGATGGCCGCGCTCGGTCCACACGGCGCAGATCTGCTGCTGATACTTCAGGAGCGCGGGTTCGTAGCCTTTCCACATCAATACGGCGGGATGGCTGCGCCACCCCTTGGGCTCGAACTCCTCGATTCGGCCGACGTCGTTGTTCCAACGCAGCTTTAGGAGCACTTGCATGATCTGAAGAGCCTCGACTCGCTGCTTGCCGAGTCGCTTGTCGTCGAGTATGTCTGCGGTGCGCCGAAAGTCGGCGTAAGGAACGAAAGTCTGAATGGCGCGATACCTCAGTCAGTCGGAGCTGCAACGACTCTCATGCCAACGACGCCCAGCCCTCAGGTGTTCCTTGAGCACACGCGGGACCGCGACCCTGAGGTGCTACTGCCGTCGGCCTCGACCGTCCCCAATCGCTCCGCTGCCACTCAGAGCCCGAAAGCGGCACGCATGTCAGGCGCTGTCTTGGCGTTGGCGAGAGGGGTGGCACCCAACGTCTGCGAGTAGAACCTGCTGAGGGAGTAGTGATTCAGTGGCGTGCCGACGACTTCGCCGTTCAGATTCGCGTCGAGCACCACGGTGAGCACGTGGTTGCCGCTGCTTCGGTCGTCCTCGTCTGCCGTGATCACAACCGCCAATCGTCCGCTGGTGAAGTCGTCAGACGCCAAGACAGTCGGAATATGTGATTGCAGCCAGGAGTCGGCCGTGGTTAGTGAGCAGTCGTGCGCGTCGTTGCACAGGTCAGGCACGACCAGTCCGGCGTTCGGGAGCGAGTTGTTGTGAGCGTCAGCCAGAAGTGACGCATCAGAACGGTCGAAGCGTTGGCAGTCGGCGCGACCCGGGGTGAAGTAGGTCCAAGGATTGTGCCGGACTGCATAAGGCTGTGCATTGGCGAGGTCGCAGTTCGACGGCATGGACTCCGCGTAAACTCCGGCGGTGAGTCGTTGACCCAGCGCCTGGTCGAATACCGATGGCGCGGCGAGCGGATGCGCAGACGGGTTGTTGTCATCGGTCACGCCGAACGTCGAGCCGCCGGCGATGGCCAAATAGTTCGGTAGCGACGGGTGCGAGATGGCCGTGTAGTTCGCCGCATAGCCATAGGCGTGTGCCAGTGACCCCAGATAGGGCATACCCGACTGCATCTGGCCGTAGGAGTGGTTCTCCTCGACGATGACGAGGAGTTTGGTCGGATGTGCGGATATTGCCGAGTGAGGACTGGCCCCTTTCCAGCTGCACGTGTCGACGCGCGCCCCCTTGGCGTTGCGAAGAATCGCCTCGTCGCCGGCATTGTCCCAGACATAGTGGTGCTCGCTCCAGTAACGGTCCCCGGGCTTGTTGGTGCCCGGCCCACTGTGAATGACGACCGAGTCGCCCGGTCGAAGATTGGTGCGGGGGAAGTGATAGACGTGCGCGGCGACGTCGCGAAGCGTCCATCCCTTGAGACTCGTACTTTGCGACGTGCGGTTGGTGATGACGGCCCGCTCGTGCTTCAGACCAAGATTGGAGCCAGTATCGGGACCAGGCGGGTTGTACCTGACCCGGTTGATGAAGACTCCGCTTTCCACGCCACAGTGCGCGCCGAAATGGGATGCATTCGGAAATGCAAATGTGGGCAAGCCGACTACCGAGGCGGCCAGACAAACCACGCTTGCAAGAACTATTCGACGCACGAGTGCCCTCCAATCGTGTAATCAGAGCATAATTGTGCGTCACTATTTCCGCGACTTCACCTCCGTTCACCAACTCAGGTAGTCGGGCCACCTCCCGCCACCAGTCTCATCGGCGAGGACGGCCGTCATAGTCCCGGCGCGGCGAACACCACAGCGAGCTCGGGCGCAAGGACGTCCGGCAGAACCGCAT
>JBBSHN010000073.1:0-11896 GCA_038252945.1 Propionibacteriales bacterium
CGGGGATCCCAGGGCGTCGGTCCAGGGCGTCGGTCGGGTGCAGTCGGTCTTGGCTCGGGTACGGTCGGTCACGCGTGCACTGATCACTGGAACTGGCCGGTCCCGTGGCCCGAGTGGTGGATCCCTTTCGGCTACCTCACCGGAAGATCCTCACCCTCGGGCCGTCACGCGTTTTCGCGAAGTTCCGACTTAACGCCGAGGGGCGCACCGCCGAGCTCGAGCGGGTACTTGGGACCGTTGTCCAATGGTCGATTGTCGCTGGGCTCCCGCCGACCGTCGACTCTCGAGGACCTGAGATTTTCGTTGAGTCTGGCCTGACGACCTTTCTTCCGAACGTGCGTTTCCAACGCGAGTTTCCGCTTTTCATTGATACGACAGGGCCGACAATGTCACCCGTACCGTATGATGTTTGCCTCGTGCGATTTTCGCCAACACCTCAGCGCCCACTCAGCAGAAGTCCGACTCCGAGTACCGCGAGGCCGGCTCCATAGTCGCTCAGGCCGGGCAGTGTCGGTCCGCAGGGCGACACGCGCCCCAAGGGTAGGAGAACGGCACGGAGAAAGCGCCGAACACAGCCACGACACTCCAGTCGATGTGCCCGAGGACGGCATGCACGATGGTGCCGGGTACCGCGAGTGCCGTCGCTCGTTCGACATGAGCAACTACGCCGGCTGGGCAGCCGGGTCGGCGGCAGCGGGACCTGGCCTCGCTGTCGGTGTGCCCGGAGGTGCCTGCCGGGCACACGTGAGCGGTCAGCCGCCTGGAGCCTCGGGGATGAACCCGAGTTGCGTGAGCATGCCCAGCCGGTCGATCACAGCCCAGTGCTCGGCCATCTTTCCGCCCGCGAATCGGCCGATGTGGATCTCTTCCCACGATGCCGGCTTCCCGCTGGCGGGCATGCCCATGAAGTCACCGGTCATGGTGCCGGAGGCCCGGACGTAACCGACGTGCGTGTCCCCGTCCTGGGTCTGTTGGAAGACCTCGTACCGGAAGTCGGGGAAGGCGGCACGCATCATCGCCACGAACTCGCGCAGCGAGTCCCGGGTGGGCGGGATCTCAGGCGGCACCGCGTGGTCGACGTAGTCGTCGGAGACGAACTCGTCGATCAGCTCCAGCTTCCCTCGTTGAACAGTTCCAGTGGTATCCGCCGGAAGGTGGTGGCGTCGTCGGCCATGGTTTCGGACCCCCTGTCCGTAGCTGGTGATGCAACCCGCAGGCTACCGACTCCACTCTGGGCCTGCTCGGGGGCCTCGGCTCCCGGCGGGGTAGAATCCACCCGAACCGGGATTTCCTGTTGCGTTGGCTTCCTGAGCACCGCGTGGATGAACCGTCGGGTCATCGAACAGGAGCACCCCCCGGCTTGCACGACGACCAGCGGAGGGAAATACGCTGGCCGGTACCACCTTTGCGCTCGTAGCTCAACGGATAGAGCATCTGACTACGGATCAGAAGGTTGGGGGTTCGAATCCCTCCGAGCGCGCAGGACAGAAGTGCTGGTCAGAGGCTATTTTTGACCATCTCTGCCAGCGGCGGCGTCGGGGCGAGTCCACAAAAAGTCCACACCTTGCTGGAAGAAGTCCCCGAGCCGCTCGGTGATCTCGGCGTCGCGCTCGGGGAACATGTGTCCGTAGGTGTCGTAGGTCACCGTGATGGAGGAGTGACCCATCCGGCGCATCACGGCGTACGGATCGGCCGTTGAGGCGATGCAGAAGGCGGCATAGGTATGCCTCAAGTCGTGGAACCGAAGGCTGTCGGGCAGCCCCGCGGCGCGCACGGCGGGCTTGAACTTGGCCCTGTAGAAGTTGCCGTGGCGGAGCGGCCCGCCCTGGGGCCCCGTGAAGACCAACCGCTCCCGCTCGTTGCCTCGTTCCGCCAGGTACGCCGCCAGCTCGTCCTTGAGCAGGGTCGGGATCGGGACGTGGCGGTTGGCGTAGGTCTTGGTAGGGCCGACGATGAGCCGGCCGGCGACGTCGCTGACCGACTCGGCGACCTCGACCCGGCTCCTGAGGAAGTCGATCCGTTTGACCGTCAGGGCACCGATCTCGCCGGCACGGAGACCCGTGTAGGCCGCGAAGCGGATGAGCGTGCCGTAGGGCGGGGCGATGGCCTCCGCGATGGCTTGGACCTCTTCCGGCCTTAGGAACAGCATCTCGGACTTTCGCGGCCGGGCCAGGTGGAGGGCAGTGGCGGTGTTCGCCTTGAGCGCACCGGCATCTACCGCGACGGCCAAGACGTGGCGGGCGACCTGAACGGCGATCCGCACGACATCCACGCCACTACCCGCGGCTGCCAGGTCGTTCGCAAACCGTTTCATGGCTGGCTTGTCGATCGAGCCAGCTGGGCAGTCGGCAAGGGCGGGGAGAACGTGCCGGCGTAGCGTCACCTCGTAGTCGAGGCGGGTCTTCGGCTTCAGGTGACTCAGCTGTCCGAGCCACTCCTCGGCCCACTCGCCGAACGTCACCTTGCCGAGGCGCGGGTCCATCCAGTCTCCGCGTACCTTGTCGGTCTCGACGGCAGCGGCGAACCGCGTGGCGTCGGTTTTACGGTCGAAGTTCCGGGCTCGTTGCCGCCCGTTAGGATCGCGATAGCGGACCTGGAACGTTCCGGAGCTGTTGGTGCGGATCGAAGCCATGTGACGCATCGTAGGATGGCGACCTAGCGGTGGTGGCAATGTGGAGCCGTCCGTTGTCCGCGCTTGAGGGTTGCTGATCGCGGCGGCAGCAACTTCGCGCAAGTCCCCCCCAACGAGCAGGGAGTTTCCCAGAGTTCCTTGGGCTTACCCTCCGGTGCGAAGCCTCCGGCGAACCAGTCACCCCGGTGCAAGTTCTGCCCGCTCGCAGAGGCAGCCCGGAGCAGATCCGGGCGGACCAGGAATCGGTGCATGCAATGCCCACTGAGAACGGACTCGTGCTCTTCGACGTATGGCAGACGACCGCATCTGCCGCATGGGGAACTCGTCGCCGTCAGTGACGAGCACCGTCCGTATGCTCTTCGCATGGAGCCGACCGGTCGCCTGGAGCTGACCTGGACCAACAAGCACCTCCGGCTGATCACTACTGAGACCGGTGGGTACGAGTGGGTCGAGCCGCACGACCCTCGCGTGACCGAGGTGCGGCTCATCGAGGACATCAGCACTGTTGGCGAGGTCAGCCTTGACCCAGAGGGAACGGACAACCTCCTGATCGAGGGCGATGCGCTCCACGCCCTGAGCGCGCTCAACCGGATCCCGGCACTTGCCCGGCGCTACTCCGGCCAAGTGCGTCTGGTCTACATCGACCCGCCGTTCAACACTGGCCAGGCCTTCGACCACTACGACGACAACCTCGAGCACTCCGTGTGGCTCTCGATGCTGCGAGATCGGCTTGAGCAGATCCAGCCCCTTCTCGCTCCGAACGGCAGCGTTTGGGTCCATCTCGACGATGCTGAGGTCCACCGCTGCCGGTGCGTGATGGACGAAATCCTCGGTGCCTCCAACTTCGTTGCCACAGTCCAGTGGCAACGGCGCTATGCGCCGCGGAATACGGCGCCCTTCATTTCGACCGACCACGACTCGCTGCTCGTGTACGCACGAGACCTCAGGTCCCTCAGGTTCGGGTTGTTGCCGAGGACCGAGACGATGAATGCCGCTTACTCCAACCCGGACAGCGACCCGAGGGGTCCATGGCGCCGTGACAACCTCACCGCCCGGAACCCGTACGCTGCCGGCGTCTATCCCGTCACGACGCCCTCGGGCCGAGTGGTTGACGGACCCCCGCACGGAACCTACTGGCGGGTGTCAGCGCCGAAGCTCCGTGAGCTGGACGAGGACGGTCGGATCTACTGGGGCAAGAACCACGACTCCAATCCTTATCTCAAGCGATTTCTCAGTGAGGTCAAAGATGGCCGCGTCGCCGGCTCCGTCTGGTCGCCCGACGAGGTCGGATACACCCGCAATGGCAAAGAGGACCTCCGAGCCGCGATCGGGCCCACAGCGAAGCCGTTTTCCACGCCGAAGCCCGAGAAGCTACTAGCGCGGATCATGGGCCTCGCAACGGATCCGGGCGATCTCGCGCTCGACTGTTTCGTCGGGTCAGGCACTACCGCAGCCGTGGCGCACAAGATGGGCCGGCGGTGGGTAGGCGTGGAGCGGGAACCATCCACGATCGAGGAATTCACTCGCCCGCGCTTGGAGAGGGTCGTCGCTGGCGAGGACCCAGGCGGTATCACGTCCACGGTCGATTGGAAGGGTGGTGGTGGGTTCCGCCACGTCAAGATCGGTCCGTCCATGTTCGATCTCGACTCGGAAACCGGCGAGGTGTTTCTGGCGGAGTGGGCAACGAACGGGGCCTTCTCCGACGCCGTTGCAGCTCAGCTCGGCTTCGAGAAGGAGGACGAGCCACCGTTTTGCGGGAGGAAGGGCCGGACGCGGCTGGCCGTGCTCGACGGCGTCGTCGGCGCGGCTGAGATGGAGTTCCTCGTGGCATCGCTCGGCGAGCGCGAACGCGCACTTGTCGTCGGCAAGGCGTTCACAGAGGATGCCGAGGGCCGCCTCCGGGAGCAGTCCCCGGGGTCGCGGGTACGGCACGCCCCCCACGACCTTCTCCAGAGAGGTGGGCGGCCGTGATCATCCCGTTTGACCCCGTCGCCGTCGAGGAGATCGCGGCGCGTCTCGATCTCCGGGACCCGAACCGCCGAGCGCTCATCGCGGTGGCGGAAGCGCTCGACTCGGGCGAGCCAGGTCTGGAGGTCGTGTGCGATTTGGCCACCGCTACAGGCAAGACCTATATCGCCGCTGGCGTGATCGAGTACCTCGCCGCCGGCGGCGTGCGCGATGTCCTGTTCGTGTGCCCGGGCACCACGATCCTGAACAAGACGGTAGCCAACTTCACACCAGGCCACGCCAAGTTCGTCCAGGGGATGGAGGTGAAGCCGAGCGTCGTCACGTCGGAGGACTTCCAGCGGGGTTCGGTGAGCGACTCCCTCCGGGCCCGGGACGACTTCAAGCTCTTCGTCTTCAACGTCCAGCAGCTTCTCCGCCCCACGGCCAACACGTCCCGCCGGGTGCGCGACTACGACGAGAACCTGGGCGCCAGCCTCTACGAATATCTCCGAAGCGTTCCCGACCTTGTCGTCATCGCAGACGAGCATCATTCGTACTTCGGGCCGCAGTTCTCGGCTGCCGTGCGCGATCTCTCGCCGCAGGCTCTCCTCGGGTTGACGGCCACTCCGGATTCCCGAACCAAGCCCGAGCAGATCGTTTTCCACTATCCGCTCGCCGAGGCGATTGCTGACGGCTACGTGAAGGTACCCGTGCTCGTCGCTCGCCGGGACGGTTCGACCGACCTGAGGCGCCAACTCGGGGATGGAGTGGTGCTCCTGAAGCACAAGGCCACAGCCCTGTGCGGCTACGCCGAGCAGACCGGCGCCACGCCGGTGCACCCCGTCATGTTCCTGGTCTGTTCGACCATCGAAGAGGCAAAGGAGGTTGCCGACCTGCTGGCGTCGGACGACCTCCTCGGCGACCCTGCGGCGGTGCTAACCGTGACCAGCGACTCGCCCGACAGCGCCCTCGATGCGCTGTCAAAGGTCGAGGATGTGGACTCGCCGGTGCGCGCGATCGTGTCGGTCCAGATGCTCAAGGAAGGCTGGGACGTCAGAAACATCTACGTCGTCTGTGCACTTCGCGCCCTTGAATCGCAGTCCCTATCTGAACAGGTCCTCGGCCGAGGCCTGCGACTGCCCTTCGGGGCGCGGACCGGCCGGCAGATGCTCGACACGGTGGAGGTGCTCTCCCACCGTAGGTTCCGTGATCTTCTGGACGACGCTGGGACATTGCTCGAAGCGTTCTTCACAGACCGCCACCCGACACAGCTCGTCGCTCCGGACACCACGAGTGAGATGTCCGGAGATGCAGCCGTCACAGCCGGCGAAGAGTCTGGTCGTCTCGATGTGCTCGTAACTCCGACCGGGGGCACAGATGCGTCCGGAGAGCCTGTGGAAGGGGGTCTCTTCGGCGCCGCGGTGGAGGACATGGAACGCAGGTTGGCCGAAGCCGAGCAGCAGGCCCTTGCGCTCAGCACGACTATGGACATCGTCGCCGGGGCCAGCCGAGTGCAATTCCCGCGGCTCGTGCCCCGACTTGTCCCCCAGCCCTTCTCGCTATCGGTGGTTCCTAATCAGGCCGCCAACGCTCTTGGCAGCCAATTCGCGACCGACACCGCCCCCACCCTTGACCGCCAGGCTCTAATGGCCGCCAGGGTTGACGACGAGGACGGCGTCGGCGTAAGAGTCGAAGCGTCGGTGGCCGAGGACCCGGTCGAGGCCTCCCAGCTCTCGCTGCCCCTCGAAGCACTCTGGGACCGGATCCGGCGCGAGATCCTCCGCTCCCGCTACGTGACGAGCACCCGGCGAGAGTCCAACGCCGTCAACCGACTCGTCGGAGCGTTCCTCGCCGGTGCCGGCATCACCGATGAGGAGAGCGGCGCCTGGACCGAATCCAGGATCCGCAACGCCGTCGGCTCGTTCTTGGCGCTGGTACGCCGGTACCACGCCGAACGGGGCAGCTCCCTGCAGACCGAAGTCGAGCTGATCGACTACCCGCCCACTGGGCTCACTGCCCCCGACGAGGTCTTTCCGCTCAACTCGGCCTGGGTGCCTCACCGGTGGTACAGGGGCTGGACGAAGAGCATCCTCCCTGCCGTCCGGTTCGATGCCAAGACGACCGAGTTCACGCTTGCCAAGCTGTTCGAGGCGAGCACCCCAGAGGTCACATGGTGGCTTCGGGTCGATTCACACCAGGCGCTGTGGATTCCCTGGGGCACCCACAAGCGCCACTTCCCGGATTTCGTTGTCATCGCTTCCGACGGCGAGCATTGGTTGGTCGAGGGCAAGGCCGATGATAGGGCGAACGACCCGGAGGTGAAGGCCAAGGAGGCGGCGGGCTTCGAGTGGGCTCGCTTCGCCAACGATTCCGGCGATGCACCCGACGTCTGGCACTACCTCTTCGCCACCGAGACGGCCATCCGCCAGGCCGGCGGGACGTGGGTAGGGCTCAAGAACTTTGCCGAGTGGGAGTGACAGAACAGACAGGGCTCCGGTCCGCTGGTGCTGTTTACGTGCGTCAGAGTTCCTGCCGACGCAGGAGGCCCGCTCCGGGTAACGATCGTCTTGGTTCTTGCGTTTGTGACGCTCATGCCCGGCCCGATCGTTGTCGCCATGATCCTCCGGGTCGGCCGGGACCGTTCCAGCCAGAGAGCCTGACTACGGAGTAGCAAGGACTGAGCGCTGTGCTCACCAGCACTTTTGCAGCTCAACGCCGTGCTCGGCGGCGGCTGGCGTGCCGGGGTGGCCCGAGCCCATTCTCCGTTGAACCGGGAGAGCTCAGCGCATCGACGCGATGCGGCGAGTTGGGCGGCCTTCTACCGGAGCACCTCACGAGCATCGGCGGCGCCGGCCGGCAGGTCTGGTTGCGATTCGTAGGTTGGAACGTTGAGAGGCCCAAATATCAAGCCTTTCGAGGTCGATGTACCCAGCGAACTCGCCCGTCGCGAAGCCAGAAGTGGCAACGGCCGGCGGGGTCCTGCACGTCGACGGATGGGCGGATACTCACCCGCTTGTCATCCTGGATACTCCAGCGCGGTGCCCCCGGGTTGCCGAGGTTGAGGTCGATGTCGTGGTCGCCACCACAGGGACAGTTCAGGATCGCCCACTTCGGAGGAGATCCAACGAGGACCACGGAGCGGCGGGGAAGAGGGTCGGGTATCTCGCTGCGGGTGGCAACGTGCAGCACCCCGTTGAGGCGGGGCGAGCGCGAGAACCGTGATCGACGCCACCGGTCGATGAGGCCCGTTGTCATCGCGTCCAGGTGAGGTCGAGGTACGGCTCCGCGTGGCCCTTGGCCCATTCCGCAGGTGCGCCACAGAAGCAACCGTCGCGAGGCTGGCGACGGTTGAGACTGATGCTCCGATCACGGAGCTGAAGAAGGACTTCGGTGGGCAGGGTGTTGGCCAACCCGAACATCCGGTTCAGCAGTTCGGTAACGGCCAGCGCGGCCATGAGGGTTGTGTAGCTGACAATGGACGGCTGCGGTTCATCGAGTTCCGGCGCGTAACCCTGTTCTGCCAGTCGTCGGCGCTCAGCGGGATCGAGATGCTCGGCATAGGCGGCCGTGGGGTCGACTCGTCCGCGGCATAGAAGGCACGCGGCACCGGGGGCGAGCCAGGTGAGCCGGCCATCGATGCTCTCGATGGTCCCATGGTTGCTGGAGACGAGGACGGCTACGTCGATCACGGGCGCAAGGTGCCAGTAGGCCCACCGATTGAGGATCAGGCGAGCGGAGTGACCGTCCACACAGCTGAACACCACGTCGCAGTGTCTAAGCCAGTCCACGATCTCGCGGTCACGGAGGTTGCCCAGAACCGGATCGACCGTCGTGCCGAGCCCGATCCGTTGCGCGTGCTTCGCAAGGACGTCGACCTTCGTGCGACCAACATCAGCGGTCGTCGATCCGTAGCCGCGGGAGACGGTTGAGGCCGTCACTTCGTCGTCGTCGATGGCGACGACGGTGCCGACGCCGAGGCGGATGAGCTGCTCGGCGATCGGGGACCCAGTTCCGCCAACGCCGACGACGCCGGCGCGCAGGCCTTGGAGCGCCTGCTGGCCCTGGCTCCCGAGCGCTCGGACCTGGCGATCGTGGACCTCCTGCACCACGTTGGCCTCGCCCAACTCATGGACGAAAAGTCGTTCGCCAACTACGCGAACCTTGGTCAGAAGCTGCGTGGAGCCGTCGCGTCGGCGTAGGCGTCCGGCAAGCTGGGGTCCTTGGGACGACCCGGCGAGCAAGAGAGCCCCGTAGAGGGAGGCGCCGCTGAGTCGGATGAAGTCTTGCCAGAGGTCGTCATCGACGCGGTCGTCTCGACTGGAGAACCGGGCCGTGCCAGACGGGTGGGTGTGCACGAAGATTGCCATCTCACCGTCACAGGCAGCCCGTCTTACGGCGGGTACCCAGCCGTTGGAGCGAAGGACCAGGCCGTCATGTCGACGTTCGAGGTAGGAGGCATCAGGAGCGAGCTCCAAGCGCCTCGCCAGCAGCGTTGTGCCACGTGCGTCATCAAGGACCTGGGCGGTGAGAACGCCAGCGATTTCGTCGCTCTCCTCGAGCCAGGACGCCAACTCCAGCCACAGGGGTTCCGCAATCGCCAGCGTTGCGTCTGTCATGCGGCACGCCCGGCGGCCTGATCGAGGCAGCGGCGGATGTAGGCGAGGTATGTACCGAGGTTGTCGATTCCGGGGCGCCATTGCCCGGCGATGTGACGGCTCCATCTCTGCCAGCTACGGCCGAGATAGGCCTCACGCGACTCGGTCCCGGCGATGGTGACACCGTCGGGGCCGATGACGACTGGATCGAACCAGAACATGTCGGGTGCCGCGTCCGGGAAACCCGGCGGCAGCCGGAACAGCATGTCGCTCCGCTCTGGTCGTAGGCCGCGGGGCAACGGGAAGGCCTTGACCACGACGGCTACGAACGCGCCGTCTGTTGAAAGGTCGCACCCACAGCCGAGTTCGTCAAGTACCTCCTGGTCAGCCGGTCGCAGGACCATTGGGGGATCCAGGGTTGATGACGCGCGGCACAGTAAAGAACCGCATTTGTGGCCGGAGCAGAATGGTCTCGCCGTCCTCGACGAGATCATCCAGCGTGCCGTCCCGGTCGAGCCACAGATCGCGATCCGCTCCGACGGGCGGGTTGACGAGCTGGCGGATCTCCGTACCCGTCAGCGCCCCGCGGGGAGCATGCACCTTCTTGCCATCGATCAGGATCGGCACCTTGCCTGGCGCATCGGGCGTAACGGTTGGGTTGGGCATGGAGTCCTCCGTAGTTGTCGTCGTGACATCTAGCATACACGCATACACACCACTTGCAAGTGTGAAGCCGAACTAGTAGCATGGCGTCTCACCCACAGTCACATGGAGGCGCCGATGGAGGAAACGAAGGTCACGACGATCCGACAACCAGCCGATCAAGCCGATCAGCTCGAGTTCATCGCAAGAGTCGATGGCGTCCCTGTGTCCGAAGCGATCCGTGCGGCGATCGCTGACCACATTCAGGCTCGTCGGTCCGATCCGGCCTTCCAGCAGCGGCTGCGCGAGCGCATCGACGCTGACCGCAACATCCTCAAGCGGCTGGCGGAATAGGCAGTGACCCAGTATCTCGGCTTGGGCGACTTCCTTCTGATCGCCGAGGCGGTCCTGGACGTCCCGGCCGAGGTGCTGGCGCTGTCGACCAACCTGAACCTCGCTGATTCGGCGCTCAATGCGCCGGCGGCATCGTTCGCTGGACGCGACCTTCACAGGCCGTTCGCTCGCAAGGGGGCGGTCCTGTGCTCGCGCCTCTGCAACAACCATCCCCTTATCGATGGCAACAAGCGGGTCGCCTACGAAGCCCTGCGGGAGTTCGTGGCACGCAATGGCTACGAGTGGATCGACCCGGTCGACGACGGTCCCGACGGCGATGAGACCGTGAAGATCATGCTGGGATTGGCCGCCGGCCAGGTGGACGAGGACGAGCTCACGACGTGGGTGGTTGCGCGCATCGGGGTGCCTGAGTGAGCGCTCAGGCGACGATGTCGCCCGCGGTGACAGGCGACGCGAGGCTCTACCTCGCCTGCCCGCTCACTGGGCTGGGTGACGACGGCCGCCGTCAGGTGCGGTCTGACGTAGCCGCGGTGAAGCGCGCCGTCGAACGAGCGACCGATATCGACCGAGCCGAGGACGAGGTATGGCCCGTGGCCGTCTACGCACCAATCGATCACACGGCTCCTTGGAGCGATGACAGCCTTTCGGCCCACGAGGTCTACCGTCACAACCTCCGTGAGGTCCACGACTCCGACGGACTGATCGTCCTGGCCGAGGGGGGCGGCAGCGCGGGCGTGGGCCAGGAACTCGAGTGGGCGATCCAGCTTCGGATCCCCGTCCTATACCTGACCGCCACCGGCGCGGCGAGCCGCCAGATTTCCGGGTCACCAGCGTTTGTCTCGGCGCGGATCTACAACAACGACACTGAGACGCTTGAGGATCATGTCAAGAACTTCTTGCGGCAGTGGCGGCCCCTTATCCTCGACGGTCCAGCCCGCCGAGAGTCGCGGAAGCTGCGCTTCGAGGCGATCACGACACGGCTTCGAGCAGCGTGGCAGGGTTGCTCCAACCCCACCGACGTCGCCGCGGAAGCGCGCATCGACTTGCAGTACATGGAACTCGCTCTGACCGATCCTCGGTATGTCGCCGTGATGGCGACCGACACGCTGCTCACTCTCGCCCATCTTCTCCAAGTCCCCCTGAACGCGCTCGATCCCGAACCTTCGTTTGTGCTGCCTGTGACGATGCTGCGTCCGCTGATGGCTGCTGCCGCTGATGAGGGCTGGGAGGACGCCGTGATCGATCGACTGCTCCACGAAGGCCGTGCAGCAGTCCAGCGGGGAACGGAGTCCGGTCTCACCACCATTTCTGGATGGCAACGGGTACGTCAGTCGCTGGGCTGATCGACCGAAACCGCGAGCCCAAGGCGTCCTCGACTAAGTGCATCCCACCATAAGTACAAGCACGTAACTACGATCACGTAACCAGGGGCCTCCGCTAACGTATGGGCTCCCCTTCGGGAGGGGAGCATGCCCAGGAAGAGCCCGTACACGTTGACGTTGACCGCAGACCAGCAGAGCGAGCTGGAGGCGCGGGCCCGCAAATATACGTTGCCGTATCGGGACGTGGTGCGGGCCAAGATCGTGCTCATGGCCGCCGCTGGCTTCAACAACGACGAGATTGCTGCCCGTCTCGACACGCGGCGCGAGATCGTGTCGAAGTGGCGGAAGCGCTTCTTCGAACAGGGCTTGGCCGGCTTAGAGGAACGCCCCCGGGGTGGCCGACC
>JBBSHN010000074.1:0-11121 GCA_038252945.1 Propionibacteriales bacterium
CGTGTCCTCGCTCGCGAGGACGGCGAACGCGACCTGACCGACCTCCGGCACGTCGGCCAGGCGCTCCACCAGGCCCGCACCGAGGGGTACGCCGGCGTCTCGTCCCTGGTGCAGTGGCTGCAGCACCGGAGAGCTGAGGCAGCCGGCGACATCGACGAGGAACGCAGCCGACGGCTCGACTCCGACGCCAAGGCGGTGCAGGTCATGACCATCTGGCGCGCCAAGGGGCTGCAGTTCCCGGTGGTCTATGCCCCGTTCCTCTGGGACCGGCACGTCGGCAACGCGTCCGAGGCAATGCAGCTGCACGACGAACACGACGAGCGGGTGCTCGACGTCGGCGGTCCGGACGGGCCCGGTTACAGCGACCGCAGAGACCGCGCGTTCGCCGAGGAGGCCGGCGAGGCTCTCCGCACGGCGTACGTCGCGCTCACCCGGGCGCGGTCGCAGGTCGTCACCTACTGGGCGCCGACCGCGAACACGCCCGGCTCCCCGCTCCACCGGCTGATCTTCGCTGACCCGGCGGCGGACTCTGAGCTGGCCGACGGTGAGCTGTCCGACGGACAGCTGCCCGACAAAGTGAAGGTGCCTGACGAAGACCGCGCCCGGCAGCGCCTGAACGAGCTGGCCGAAGCGTCGAACGGGCGCATAAGCGTGGAAGACGCAAGTGGGGGAACGTCGACGCGCCTGGCGCCGCCGTCGGAGGAGCGGATTGAGCTTTCGGTGCGGGAGTTTGATCGGGCGCTCGACACGGCGTGGCGGCGGACGTCGTACACCGGGATCACGTCTGGATTGCACGAGGCGTCGGGCGCGGTCACCGCGGTGAGTGAGCCGGAGACGCCCGGCACCACCGACGAGCCGGTGGAGCGGCCCGACGTGGAGCTTGACGAGCCTTCGGGTCTTGATGCCGTCGTGTCGCCGATGGCCGGTCTGCCGTCGGGCGCGGCTTTCGGCACGTTGGTCCACTCGGTGCTGGAGCGCACCGACTTCACAGCTCCGGATCTGGCGGCAGCACTGGAGGAGGCGGCCAAGGCGGAGGACTCGACGCGGTTTGCGGGCACGCCGCCGGCTGAGCTGGCTCAGGCGTTGCAGCCGTGCCTGCGCACGTCGCTCGGTCCGATCGCCGGCGGCCGGCGGCTGATCGACATCTCGAAGTCCGACCGGCTCGACGAGCTGGAGTTCGAGCTGCCGCTGGTCGGCGGTGACGTGCCAACCGGTGAGGCGCAGGTGCGTGAGATCGCCGCACTGGTACGCCGCCACCTCGCGCCCGGCGACCCGCTCGAGGGGTACGCCAACGACCTCGACGTGCCGCTGATCGCGAACCGCGGTCTGCGCGGCTACCTGGCTGGCAGCATCGATGCGGTGCTCCGCGTCCGCGCCGAAGACGGCGCCCCGCGCTACCTCGTCGTGGACTACAAGACGAACTGGCTCGGTAGAGGCGAGGCGCTGACGGCGCACGACTACCGGCCGGACGCGCTGGTGCGGGAGATGCGCCGTGCGCACTACCCGCTACAGGCGCTGCTCTACTCGGTCGCGCTGCATCGCTATCTGCGCTGGCGGCAGCCGGGTTACGACCCCGACGTCCATCTCGGGGGAGTGCTGTATCTCTTCTTGCGCGGGATGTGCGGGGCCGAGACGCCGGTCGCCGCAGACACGGGTGCGCCGTACGGCGTCTTCACCTGGCGACCTCCAACTGCTCTCACCGCCGAGCTATCCGATCTGCTGCACCGGGGTGCGTTGTGACGACAGTGGCGGAGGACCGAGCGACGGCGGCTGAGTCGGTCGAGCGTGTCCTACGGGCCACGGGGCTGTTGGGCGAGTTCAACCGCGCAGGCGTGCTGAGCGCTGCCGATGTGCACGTCGCGTCCAGGCTCAGGCGGTTGTCCGGCGAGGACGACGAACGGGTGCTGTTGGCCGCAGCGCTGGCCGTTCGGGCTGTCCGCCACGGGTCGGTGGTGCTTGAGCTCACGGACGTTGAGGCGCGCACCGCCGTCGACGGCTCAGCAGCAGGCGAAACCGACGCCGTGCCCTGGCCCGCGATCGACGGATGGGTCGGCGCGGTTGAGAGCAGCCCGCTGGTCGCGGTCGGTGTTAACGGACCGCCGGATCGGCCGCTTCGGTGGGTCAACGGCCTGCTGTACCTCGACCGCTACTGGCGGCAGGAGCGGGTGGTCGCCGACTACGTCGACTCGGCAACGGCCGCACCTGCACTGAGCCCCGATCCCAAACGGCTGGCGACAGCGCTGCGGCGGCTCTTTCCGTCCGACCAGCCTGACCAGCAGCGGCTGGCGGCGTTCATCGCTGCACACCGGCGGTTCAGCATCGTCGCGGGTGGACCCGGCACCGGCAAGACGACCACAGTCGCCAAGCTGCTCGCGGTGCTTCAGGACCTGGCGGACGGTTCGTTGCGGGTCGCGCTCGCGGCGCCGACCGGGAAGGCTGCGGCGCGGCTCACGGAGGCGACGGCCAGAGCGGCGGAAGACTTCGAGTCGACGGATCAGTGGGTCGACACGCTCGCCGCGTCAACGCTGCACCGGCTGCTCGGTCCGCGACGCAACGAGCGCACCCGCTTCTGGCACAACCGCGACAACCGGTTGCCGTACGACGTCGTGGTGGTCGACGAGGTTTCCATGGTCTCGCTCACGATGATGTCGCGGCTGATCGAAGCGCTTCGGTCGCGCTGCCGGCTGATCCTGGTGGGTGACCCCAACCAGCTGTCCTCTATCGAGGTGGGAGCCGTGCTCGGCGACCTGGTGCAGCGGTCGGCGCCGGCAGGCGTCGTACCGCTGCCCGTCGAATCCGATCGTGTACAGGAAGACATAAGCGCCCTAACTCCGGAAGAGCAGCATGATGCACGCACCACCGGTGTCGTCCGGCTCACCGAACCGCACCGCTTCTTCGGCAACATCGCCGACCTCGCTGAGGCGATCCGCCTCGGTGACGACGACCAGGTGATGAGGCTGCTCGCGGCGGAACATCCCGACATCGAGTACGTCGGTGGAGATCCTGCACAGGCCGACGCAGATGCCCGTGGGCTGAAACGGGACGTCCTCGAGTCCGGCCGAGCGTTGATCGCAGCGGCGCGCGAGGGCCGAGCGGATGACGCGCTTACGGCGCTCAGCAAGCACCGGATGCTGTGCGCGCACCGCGAGGGGCCGTACGGGGTAGCGACTTGGAGCAAGCAGGTGCAGGACTGGCTGGGCGAGGCGGTCGATGGTTACGCCAGCGACGGCCTGTGGTACATCGGTCGGCCGCTGTTGGTCACGGCGAACGACTACCAGCTCAAGCTCTTCAACGGTGACACCGGCGTGATCGTCAATCAGGACGGTCAGCCAAGGGCGGCGTTCGTGCGCGACGGCGAGCTGGATTTGCTGACGCCGAGCCGGCTCGGCGACGTACAGACCGTGCATGCGATGTCGATCCACCGCAGTCAAGGGAGTCAGTTCGAGCGGGTGAGCATCGTGCTGCCAACGTCGGACTCGCCGTTGCTGACCCGGGAGCTGCTCTACACCGCCGTCACTCGTGCGGAGAAGCACGTCCGCATCCTGGGCACTGAGACTGCGATCCGCAGGGCCGTCACGCGCCCCATCACCCGCGCGAGCGGTTTGCGGTCGGTGCGCCGGTGATGGCTGCACTGAGAGAGCTCGATAAACCGGTCAGGAGACGACCTGCGTTGGCCGACAGGTCCACATCGGGGGCGGTTTCAGGGCGATCCGAGCTGCCGTCGAGCGGCCTATCGCCCGCGCGAGCGGATTGTGTGGCCGTCCCTCGGCGCTGCCTGGCGCTCCGCCTCATGCTTGACGCTCTGCAGTGATTCCGCGACCACGCTTTCCCACCGTGCTGCGACCACGTCGCCCCAGCGTTCGCCGAGCATCCAAAGATCGGTACCCAGCTCTCCGGTGTAGCGGAGCGTGGTGACGCCACCATTTTCCTCAAGCAGGAACGATTCGGTGACATGCGGGACCGGCCCGCGGACCAGCCGGAAGTCCACCCGATGCGGTCGGTCGAAGCGGACGGTTTCGACGGTAACTGCCCTTAGCCGCCCGCGTATCGGTGTGTGATGAGCTGCTAGCACCATGTCAGTGCTGCGCTCGAGCACCTGGACTTTCTCGCGCAGTGCCCGCGGTGCTCGCTCGCCGTACGGCGTAGCGATGATGTCGAACACCGTCTCTCGAGGAGCCGAGATGCTCAGCTGCTGGGGTCCAAGCGGCCGGTTTCGACGCCCCACACCGAGGTCGAGGGGCGCAGCGCCGGTGACCAAGCCGAGATATGCCGCTGTGAGTGCACCGCCCGTTGCTAGTCCCGACAAGACAACCCAGCGGCGTGGCACGCTCACGTCAGCGGACCCGCTTTGACGACGTCTCGTTCACTTCGAGCAACAGCAGCCCGACCCTGTCGAACCATCCGCTCGCCCTCCTTCGGTGTCGACGAGGCGACGAAGGGCATCACGCTCGCCCCAACTTTGAGCAACGTCGCGCGCCTCGACATCGTCAACGTATGACACCCGGATCCCGCCACGACAGCCGAGGATGCCTCCAGGCACCAAGAAGCCTGTCCTTGAGCCGCGGCAGCGGCAGCCCGTAGCGTGAACGTACGGCGCTGCGCGAACCGCCGAGGCGGAGTGGCTGCGGGATGTGTTGAGGTGCGAGCTGTCCCGAGAGCCGCCGTCCCGGCGCCCCCGGTGCGCCGACTGAAAGCTCAAGAGCAAGGGTTGGCCGAGATGAGCAAGAAGCGCCGCGACCGGTCCCGGCCTCAGCAGCCGAGGCGCCGGAGCCGCCCCACCACCGGTCACCTCCGCGTGGTGCCGCCTGCGCCGGAGGGCGAATCGCCGTACGACCAGGCGCTGATTCAGACGCTCCGGCGAGACCTGCGGGCAGACCATCCCCTCGACTTGCTGCTCGCCGTCAGCGGGATCCTCACGGTCACCGATCCCCGTTCGCGCTCACCCCTCGAGCGTGACAAGACTCCCCACACCAGCCGCGACGCCCTCGTCGAGTCGTTCGCCGGCGTCGACATCGCCGAGACAACCGCCGCGTTGACCATCATCGCCGCCTTCACCTCAGACGAGGTACTGGCCGCTCGGATAGCCAAGACGCTCAACCAAAGACGCCAGCCTCTCCCGACGTCCTTGCGCGGATTGACCGACGTTCGGGTCCGCCGCGTGATGACCTTGACGCACATTCTGGGAGACGGTGACGACTACTTCGTAGAGACTCGCCTCCACAGTGGTGACCTCCTGACAGTGATGGTGTACGTCGATCACAACATGGGCACGATCGTGAAGGACGCTTTCGTCATCGATCGCCCCATCGATGACGTCATCGAGATCTACAACGACAAGGTGGCCGACCCTGAGTCGACGTTCGCCGACACCGATCCGGCGCGAGCCAGAGCGGTGATCGAGGAATCGATCGACCACGGCGCAATGCTGTTTCCCCCTGTGGAAACCGAGACCTGGCCGATGTGTCGGCCGCTCGTTGAGTGGCTGGTACGCCGCCTACCACCCGGTGGGGACCTACCGGATCGCCACGACTGGACCGACAAGGCTCTCCACGAGCTGCGTGACGATTTCTTCGCCTCGGAGTACGGCAGATCAGTCGACGCTCCGGACGAGCGGAGTTTGCTGGAGGACATCACGTGGTTCGGCAGCGGCTGGGCGGGTGGTGACCCGCTGCGGTGGAGCCCGGTGAACGTCGAGATCTTGATGGCGGACTGGATCCCGCGCAAGATCGTCGCCGACGTTGAACTCCTCGCAAAGGCTCCCAACCTGATCCGGGAGTTCATCCGTTACTGCCACAACCGCCGGGGGATACCTCGTCCGCTCACCGAGGAAACAGTTGCTGCGGTTTCGCGGTGGGAGCCGGAGTACCAGAGGGCGATCCGCTGCAGTCGGCCGCAAGGGGCGAACGCCCTCGCGGGGACGCTACTTGAGGCGCTGCGCCCGGCCGGAGTGGAGTCGAGCAATATCGCAGACATCATGCTCGAGAGCCTGGATCGGGCAGTCGGCGGACGAACGGTACTCGCCAACCTCGACACCGAGCCGCTTCCCGACGAGGACATGGTTTGGGCCGGCCTGCCCGACGACATCCAACCTCGGGTTCGCGAGGTCCTGGACTTGACCGACGCATGCGCCGCTGCGCTGTTCGAAGTCGAGCACCGCACCGCCTTCAGGCGGTTTCTCAGCCGTGCCGCGGCAGGGGATCCGGCCATCTTCCGTCGCAGGAGTGCCGTCAACCGCGCCGCGGCAGCGGTGTGCTGGGTCGTCGCCAGCGCGAACAACTCCGTTGGCCCGAGGTCAAGCCTCGAGTCTCAAGAGCTGCTGCGTTGGTTCGGTGTCTCCGGATCGGTGTCCCAACGTGCCGAGGTCTTCCTGCGAGCAATCGGAATGCCGAACCGCATGTACGGCGGCATGGATCTCGGATCTCCGGACTTCTTCGTGTCAGCCCGCCGCGCGGAGATCGCGTCATTGCGCGACAAGTACCAGAGTGTGTCCGAGCTGGCCGACGGCTGAGGCGGCTTTCGAAAGTGGCTGGCTCGGGCTGTAAAAGCGTCAGGCGAAGAAGGTGCCGGGACGGGCTGGATCTCGGGCGCATCGGCGTAGCCGACATACCACGGGAACTGCATCTGGCATGTCGCCTCCTTTGACTTGCGGCGACCGTAAGGGCCCGCGCCGACAACCGGGTCGGTGTCAGGAGCGTGTTGATGAAGGGGCAAGGATGCTGAGGCCAAGGAAGCGGGCGGATTCGCTCATTCTCGCGTCGTAGGTGACCACATGGTCCACACCGATTCTGATGGCAGCAGCTAGGTGGATCGCATCCAGTGATCGGAGGCGAATTCCAGGGAGCAGACCAGCCTCTCGGCACAGCGAGCCTGGCAGCTCGTACAACGAAACCCCCTCGAGGAAGGCGGTGACCGTTTCTTGGCCGAGTGCCTCGTCGCGGGGGACGGCGCGCCTCAACTCCGTTTCCAACAACCAGCAGGCGACGAGATCTGGGCGCTCAAAATTGACCAAGTGGGCCAGCGCGTTCGACTCGGCTTCGTCGGCCAGCAATTTGATTGCAGCCGATGTGTCGAGGTACCAACGACTCATCGCTCGCCGCGGAGCTCGTCCAGAATCTCAGCGGATGGGGTCGTCAGCCGCACCCGGGATGCTCCGCTGTAGGTGGCCCGCTTCCGCGCGGGCCGGTCACATCGCAAGTCTGACGCGTCAGTGATGGGAACTAGCCGGGCCACGGGGACCCCACGTCGGGTCACTGTATAGGTCTCTCCACTCTCTACACCGCGCATCACTTCTGCATTGTCGTTGCGAAGCTCACGCTGGCTGATCGTCTTCACGAGAGGACTGTAGCACCTTGTAGCACCTCGAAAGCGAGCATCGACAGAGGAGGGATAAAGCTCGACCGACGAGGGTCAGATCTTGCGAAGCTGCGGCAGGACCTCGTCGCCGTACATGGACAACATGTCGGAGTAGTGCGGGCCCATGTTGGAGACGTAGACCTCGTCGAAGCCAGCCTCGAGGTAGGGCTTAAAGGCATCGACGTGCTCGCCGGCGTCCTTGCCGCAGACAACCGACGAACGCGTCATCTCCTCGGTGACCAGCTCGGACGCCTGCTCGAAGTGCTTCGGCGACGGCAACACCTGCGCAAGCTCACCGGGCAACCCGCTGTTGGCCCAGAGACGGTGCGCGATCTTGGCGCCCTCGTCTGCGGTCGCGGCGTAGCTGACCTTGAAGCCGGCCTGGGTGACTTTTCCCGCGCCGGCGGACTGCCGGTACTTCGCGACCTTCTCGGCGTCCGGTGACGTGCTGATGAACCCGTCACCGATGCGGACCGCCACGTCGAGCGCCTTCGGCCCGAACGCCGACACGTACACCGGCGGCGGCTCGTCGGGAAGTGTGTAGATGCGTGCGGTGTCGACGGTGTAGTGGCGGCCGCGATGGCTGACCACGTCGCCGGTCCACAGCTTCCGCATCACGTCGACGGCTTCCTCGAGCATCTCCAGCCGGACGTCCGCGGTGGGCCAGACGGTGCCCAGGATGTGCTCGTTAAGGGCCTCGCCAGTGCCGATGCCGAGGCGGAAGCGGCCGTCGAGCATGACTGCGCTGGTCGCAGCCGCCTGCGCCACGATCGCCGGGTGCAGACGAAGGGTCGGGCAGGTCACGGCTGTGGTGAGGGGCAGCCTGCACACCTGCGAGATCGCGCCGATGAGCGACCACACGAAGGGGCTCTCGCCCTGCTCGTCGTTCCACGGATGGTAGTGGTCGCTGATCCACAGGGCTTCGAAGCCGACCTCCTCGGCCCTGGCCGCTTGCTCGATCAGCTCGGCCGGGGAGAACTCCTCGCAGGACAGGAAGTAACCGAAGGTCGTCATGGCAGCGGTGTACCCCCGAGTTCGCGCGCCATGCTGACGTCACTCGGGCGGTGCGACCGCCGTACCCGTGGCGCCGCGTTTCGGACTCGACGCGCGCTGCTCGGCCGGGGCTAGGTTGACCGACATGGCCTCCGGTGGCGGCAAGTCGCCAGCAGTCGAGCTGGACGTCGGAGATCGCACTGTGCGGATCTCCAACCCTGACCGGGTGTACTTTCCGGCCACCGGCGCGACCAAGCTGGACCTCGCGCACTACTACCTAAGCGTCGCCGACGGCATCGTGCGGGCGTTACGCGAGCGGCCGTGCATGCTGCATCGGTTCCCCGACGGAGTCGTGGGGGAGAAGGTGCACCAGAAGCGGCTGCCGCAAGGCGCACCGCCGTGGATGGAGACAGTCCGAGTCGAGTTTCCGCGGTATGGCCGGCACGCGAACGAGCTGTGCGTCACCGAGCTCGCTCACGTGATCTGGGCGGTGCAGATGTCCACCGTCGAGTTCCACCCCTGGAACTCCCGGCGAGCTGACACCGAGCGGCCCGACGAGTGGCGGATCGACCTCGACCCGATGCCGCAGTGCTCCTTCGACACGGTACGGCGCGCTGCCCACGTCAGCCACGAGGTCCTCGACGAGCTCGGCGCGGTGGGATGGCCGAAGACCTCGGGCGGGCACGGCCTGCACATCTACGTGCGGATCGAGCCGCGCTGGTCCTTCGCCGACGTACGGCGGGCCGCTCTGGCTTTTGCGCGCGAGGTCGAACGGCGGTCCGCAGGTGACGTGACAACTACCTGGTGGCGCAAAGACCGCGAGCCCGACCAGCTGTTCGTTGACTACAACCAGAACGCGCGTGACCACACGATCGCCTGCGCCTACTCGGTTCGGGGCACACCGACGGCCACGGTGTCCACGCCGATCACGTGGGATGAGGTGGACGATGTGCAGCCTGGCGACTGCACCATCGCGACGGTCCCTGGACGGTTCGCCGAGTTCGGCGATCTTCACGAGGGGATCGATGATGCGGTTTTCTCCCTGGAGCCGCTGTTGGATTGGGCTGCCCGTAACGATCGCGCCGGTGCGCCCGAACCGCCGCCGGTCGACGAGGTTTGAGTTGACCGGAGCGGCTGCCGGAGGCAAATCTGCGTGATGCTTGCGTACCGGTGAATCCGAAGGCCGGCGAGCCTGGTTCGCCTCGCGCGCGGCCGCCCGGGCGTTCGCCACTGGAACGAACCAGGGGAAGGTCGACGCGAGCACGTTCCTCATTTCGGAGTCTGTTTCTACGTCTGAGACGTGTCCGCCCTGGCCGGCTGTGACATGAGGAGCGAGAGCTGTGATGTTGTTGGCCCCTGCGACTCATCACCTCGCGGCTCATCAACCGGAGACCTTCGCGTCAGCGCGTAAAGCGAAATCCACAGCTCCATCGGATGGCATCGGTTGTCCACAAGACAGAGCCGCTGCGGTGCCAAACGTCGTCCCAGGATGTTTGAATACGTACATGTGTTCGATTGACAGTGACCCTCTCTCGACGGCTGACTGGGCGTTGCGAACGGCCGCTGCGAACGATGCCGTCGATAGAGGCGGGGCGGGCTCGGGCGAGAGGATTAGCCGACTGCTGACCTTGCAGGCACGGTTGGACGCCATTTTCCTCGATGAGCTCGCCGCCTTCGACGCGGCTAGCGCGTATGCCGACGACGGCAATCCCACCACGGCCTCGTGGCTTCGGGCGGTCCAGCGGCTTGGCCGCCGGGAAGCCTCCGCTCAGGTGCACCAAGCACGTGAGCTGCGTGAGCTCCTGTTGACTTCCGACGCTTTGCGTTCTGGCGCCATCAGCCGGGAGCACGCGATCCAGATCGTCAAGGGCAAGACCACGCTCGCGACGGCAGACTTCACGGCGTACGAGCGGATTCTTGTGGACTTGGCGCGTGAAGCCTCACCCGACGAAGTCAAGGCTGCGGTGAGCCACATTGTCGACGCCGAGGCTCCCGATCACGACGGGAGGCTCATCGACGCGCTCGCCGATCGAAGCTTCAACCTCCGACAGGTCGGTGACCTCGTCAAGGTCGACGCGATGGTCGACAAGGTGACAGCGGAGGGTCTCGCCGCGGGAGTAGAGGCATTGTCCCGTCCCAGCTCGGACGATGATCGTTCGTGGTCTGTCCGGCGCGCCGATGCCTTCAGCGAGATCGTCATGCTCGGCCTGGAATCAGGGAAGCTTCCTCAACAGGGGCGCGTGAAGCCGCATGTCAGCCTCACGATGACGCTCGATCAACTGACCGGCGTCGAGGGTGCAGGGCCGTTACTGCAGAGATTCGGACGAATCCCTTTGGCGACGGCGCAGCGGCTGTCCTGCGACGCCGTCATGACACGGCTCATCACCGACGCATCCGGTGAGGTGCTCGATGTAGGGCGCAGCGGCCGCCACACCAATGCGGCCCTGAACAAATCGATCGCCCTGATGTACGAGCGGTGCGCATACCCGAACTGCTCAACTCCTGTGACACAGTGCGATATTCACCACGCCTGGTGGTGGTCGAAAGACGGGCCGACCGACCGGTGGAATCTTCTGCCGCTGTGCAAGCACCATCATCTATTCGTGCACGAGTACGGGTTCTACATCTCGACCGGGCTCGATCCTGGAGGCGGGGGAGTCCTCAAAGGTCCCGGCCGATGGCGGTTCTTCTCACCGAACAGCGAGCCTATAGCCGACCACCGCGCAACCCTGGGTCGCTATATCGAGCAGCTGGCGCTGCTGCCCGACCGAGATC
>JBBSHN010000075.1:0-11035 GCA_038252945.1 Propionibacteriales bacterium
AGATGTCGTAGTAGAGCTCGAACTCGTGCGGGTGGGGCCGAAGCGAGACAGGCAGTACTTCTTGGGTGCGCTTGTAGTCGATCCAGGTCTCGATGAGGTCAGGGGTGAAAACGTCCCCTTCGAGAAGGTACTCGTGGTCCGCTTCGAGGTTGTCGAGCACCTGCGCGAGCGTCGATGGGACGGTCGCCACGTCGGCGTGCTCGTCCGGTGGAAGCTCGTACAGGTCCTTGTCAATGGGCTCTGGAGGCTCGACCTTATTGCGGATGCCGTCCAGGCCGGCCAGCAGCATCGCAGCAAATGCGAGGTATGGGTTGGCCGAGGGGTCGGGGCAGCGGAACTCGATGCGCTTGGCTCGCGGGCTGGCGCCCGTGATCGGGATGCGGATGCATGCCGAGCGGTTGCGTTGGCTGTAGACGAGGTTTACCGGAGCCTCGAAGCCGGGCACCAGCCGGTGATAGGAGTTCACGGTCGGATTGGTGAACGCAAGCAGAGACGGAGCGTGAGCGAGCAGCCCGCCGATGTAGTACCTGGCGGTATCGGACAGGCCGGCGTACCCACCCTCGTCGTAGAACAGGGGTTCCCCGTCCGCCCACAGCGACTGGTGGCAGTGCATGCCAGAGCCGTTGTCGCCGAAGATCGGTTTCGGCATGAACGTCGCGGTCTTGCCGTTGCGCCAGGCGACGCTCTTGACGATGTACTTGAACTTCATGACGTTGTCCGCAGTGGTCAACAGGTCGCTGAACTGGAAGTTGATCTCCGCCTGGCCCGCCGTACCAACCTCGTGGTGTTGCCGCTCGACGACGAGACCGGCTGCCTCTAGCTCGCGGGACATCTCCGCGCGCAGGTCGGCGAAGTGGTCCACCGGGGGCACGGGAAAGTAGCCGCCCTTGTACTTGACCTTGTAGCCGCGGTTGCCGCCGACCTCCTCCCGGCCGGTGTTCCAAGCGCCGGCGACGGAGTCGATTGAATAAAAGCTGGTGTTTTGCTTGGTTTCGAAGCGCACGTCGTCGAAGACGTAGAACTCCGCCTCGGGCGCGAAGTAGACGGTGTCGCCAATGCCGGTGCTTCTCAGATATGCCTGCGCCTTGCGCGCGATGTTGCGGGGATCGCGGCTGTAGGCCTCCCCGGTGAGCGGGTCGTGAATGAAGAAATTGACCACCAGCGTCTTGTCGGCCCGGAAGGCATCGAGGTACGCCGTCGTGGGGTCGGGGAACAGCGACATGTCAGACTCGTGAATCGCCTGGAATCCGCGGATCGAGGACCCGTCGAAGTTGACCCCTTCCTCGAACATCTGCGGACCGAAGGACGACACCGGCACCGTGAAGTGCTGCATGACACCCGGCAGGTCACAGAAGCGGACGTCGATGAACTCCACCTCTTCGTCCCGCACGAACTGCAGCAGCTCATCTCGGTGTGCGAACATGAACGCTCCTTGCCTCGTGTGAGGGTCGGATGGTGCACCGACCGACTGCTCTAACCGTACGAAGTGCTGGTTTCCCCTCAGTGTCTGCGGTGTTTCGGGCGTGTTACGTTGCCGCGCGTGGAGGCGCCCGCGGAGCTTCAGGACTATCCGGGCGCTCGGTGGAGTCTGCCTCCGGACGGCCCGGGCTCGGTGACCAGCTGGGGCAGGCGTGTGCTCGCTCTTTGTGTCGACTGGGTGCTGTCGCTTTTGGCCGCTGGCGTCTTCGGTGGACGAGACGTGTGGACCGGTGCGGGGACGATGCAGTGGGTTCCACTTGCGGTGTTCGCGGCAGAGGTCTGGGTGCTGACCACGTTTGTTGGCGCGTCCGCCGGCCAGCTGATCTGCCGCGTGACAGTGCGTCGTACCAGTGGCCAGCCGCTTGACCTGCTTCGCACGCTGGTTCGTACGCTGCTCATCTGCGCGGTCATTCCTGCGGTGATCTACAACCGTGACCGTCAGGGATTGCACGACATGGCGGTGGGATCCGTGGTACTGCAGCGCTGAGGCACGCCGAGATGTCAATCCTTGACCTACACACCGACCGATACGGGCCGCGGGTGGCGTGTCGGCGGTTAGCGACCCTTGATGGTGGAGCCGCGCATCGCGGCACGCGCCTGCTTGGGGCTGGTCGGCATTGGGCCCTTGGGCACCGGAATTTGCGGGCGCATGGCGTCCAACGCCTTGAGCCGCTGCAGCAAATCGGTGATTTCGGCCGGCCGAACGTTGCGCGGCAGCTTCATGATGTGCTTGGCGAGCTGCTTGACAGGTACGGCCTCAGGGTCGCCGTCGGCTACGACCAGGTCGTAGATCGGGGTCTCACCCACCACGCGGGCATGCTTCTTCTTCTCGACGGCCAGCAGGTTGCGCACTCGGCTTGGATTGCCCTCACCAACCAGGACGACGCCAGGACGGCCGACGACACGGTGTACGAGGTCTTGGCTCTTCGTCACCGCAACGGCCGGCTGCACGTGCCAGCCCCGGCGCAGCAGGTTCAAGGCGGCGGCCGCAGCTCCGGGTCTGCCCTCCACCTGCGCGTACGCCGACCGCTCCGCTCGACGCCCGAAGACGAACATCGCGGCGAAGCCGCCTGCCGCCAGACCGACGATGACGCCGGCCAGCCAGTGGATCAGCAGGGCGAACACCAGCCCTACGACGAGGCCCACGCCGAAAAACCAGGCGAGACAGATCAGCCCAATGTTCTTGTCGTGCTCCTTGGTCATCCGGTAGGCGGAGCGGAGCTTGCTGAACCCGCTCTCCTTCTTGGGCTTCTTCCCGATCCGGGCCATGAGTCGGCGGTCTCTCCTTAGTAGTGCAGTGTCCTCGTGTCACGATTCGTAGCGGCCGGTGCGCAGCGTCAAACCTCGGCGCCAGCTCGACACGCCACCGCCTGTTGATACAGCCGGCCGGCACGGTACGACGACCGCACCAACGGGCCGCTCATCACACCGGCGAAGCCTAGCGCCAACGCCTCATCGCGAAGCTCCACGAACTCCTCCGGCTTGACCCACCGCTCGATGGGGTGGTGCCGGAGGGACGGACGCAGGTACTGCGTGATCGTCACGAGGTCAGTGCCGACAGAGCGCAGGTCGCGCAGGGTCGCGGTGATCTCCTCGCGGGTCTCACCCATGCCCAAGATGAGGTTGGACTTCGTCACCAGTCCCGCCGTGCGAGCCGCATCCAGCACGGCCAGCGACCGCTCGTAGCGGAAGCCGGGACGGATGCGGCGGAAGATGCGCGGAACGGTCTCCAGATTGTGCGCGAACACCTCCGGCGCCACGTCGAAGAGCTGCTGCAGGTACGCCGGATTGCCGGTGAAGTCCGGCGCCAGCATCTCAACCCCCACGCCCGGGTTGAGCTCGTGAATTTTGCGGATCGTCTCGGCGTAGAGCCAGACGCCCTCGTCCGGCAAGTCGTCGCGGCAGACGCCGGTGACTGTGGCATAGCGAAGCTGCATTGCGCGCACGCTCTTAGCAACCCGAAACGGCTCCTCGACGTCGAGCGGTGCCGGTTTCCCGGTGTCGATCTGACAGAAGTCGCAGCGGCGCGTGCACTGGTCACCGCCGATGAGAAACGTCGCCTCCCGGTCTTCCCAGCACTCGAAGATGTTGGGACAGCCAGCCTCCTGGCAGACCGTGTGCAGCCCTTCGGACTGCACGAGTGACTGCAGCTGCCGGTACTCCGGACCCATCGTGGCGCGCGTCTTGATCCAGGCCGGCTTCTTCTCGATAGGCGTCTGCGCGTTGCGCACCTCCAGACGCAGCAGTCGGCGGCCCTCTGCAGCGATCGTCACACCCGCCAGCCTACGTCGTACCCGCGTCGACGAGCTGCCCGCTTCGCGTGTACGGCGACCAGCTGAGCAGGTCGCTCAGATGGCGCTCCAGCAGCGGAACGACCTGCTGAACGCCAACTTCGCGGTCAAGCTCTCGGCTCAAGGTTGTGACACCGGCATCGGTGATGCCGCACGGAATGATGGCGTCGAAACCGGCCAGCGTGCAGTCGCAGTTGATGGCGAGCCCGTGCATGGTCACGCCTCGCGACACCCGTACGCCGATCGCCGCGACCTTTCGGTCCGGCCCGTTGCGGTCCGCTTTTATCCACACGCCACTTCGTCCGGGTACGCGCTGCGTCACGATGCCGAGATCTGCGCAGGTGCGGATCAGTGCCTCTTCGAGCCGGCGCACGTAGTCCACGACGTACACGTGCGACGGAAGCTGCACGATCGGGTAGCCCACGAGCTGGCCAGGCCCGTGCCAGGTGATCTTGCCGCCCCGGTCGACCTCGATCACCGGCGTTCCGTCGAGCGGACGGTCGTGCGGCTGGGTCCGTTTGCCGGCCGTGAACACGGCGCGATGCTCCAGCAGCAGCACCACGTCACCGATCTCCGCACGAACCCGTTGCTCGTGCAGCCTGCGCTGCACCTGCCAGCCTTCGTCGTACGCAACGGCGTCGGAGGCAAAGCCGGGATAGCGAAACGTCAATGGACTGGCGTTCATCAGTCGCCAGCGTACGGACTGTGGACAAAGTCAGCAGGGTCTGCGGTGTTTGCGAGACAGTTCTGAGATGCCGCAGGTGAGCGAAGCGTCGGCGCGCGACGCCGGCCGAACGATCGTAATGGTGCTGGGCTTGGCGCTGCTTCTCATGCTCAGCCTTCGCGCGGTCTGGTCAGACATCGTCGCCAGCTCCGCCTCCTCCTCCTCATACAGGGACTCCGCTCAGACCGTCGTCCACGCTGGAAGGTCAACCCAAGCATCCGCCGTCGCGGTGTGGCCGTCGGCGAAGCCGGGTTCGGTCAAGAGCCGGGGCCCTTCACGGCCGTCCGGTTCCTCGGCGCATTGGCGCCAGGTGCTGAACCAGCTGAGCCGGCTTCGCGCTGAAGCGTGGCAGCGTGGGCGACCAGCGCTGCTGCGGAAGGTCTATGACCCGTCGGCGTTCGTGCTCCGCAAGGACGCGTACATGCTCTCCCGGTACGTCGACCGCGGGCTTCGAGTCCGCGGCGTTCGGCTCGCGTTCGGGCGCGTGCGCGTGCAGCGCCGTCAGGACACGACCGTGTGGCTCCGTGTGACCGACCAGCTTGCCTCCGCCGTCGCGGTCGGCCCAGCAGGGCGGAGGATCGCTCTGCCGCAGGATCGACCCAGCCGGCATCTCCTTGTGTTGCGGCGACGTTCGGGACGATGGTGGATTCTCGCCGTTCGTCCCTGACGACGCAGCTGGTCGTCGAGCGGCTTCGGATCAGCCCAGTGCGGCGTCGAGCTGGGACTCGATCGTGGGCTGGGAGAACTCGAAGCCGGCATCCAGAAGCCGTCGCGGGGCCACGCGAACACCACCGGTCAGTGTGGCGCCGAAGTCGCCGAGCGCCGAGCGGAGAGCGAACGACGGCACCGTCATCCGGGTTGGCCGGTGCAGCCGAGTGCCCAAAGCGGCGGTGAACTCACGATTCCTCGCCGGCACGGGAGCGACGACGTTGAACGGTCCGGTGAGGGCGGCGTCGGTGAGTATCCGCGTCGCTGCGGCGAGGTAGTCGTGCAAAGACACGGTCGCGATCCACTGCCGCCCGGTGCCCAGCCGCCCGCCGAGGCCCAGTCGAAACGGGATAAGCAGTGACTTCAGTGCACCGCCTGCGCCGTCCAAGACGACGGCGGTGCGCAGCACAGCCACCCGGGCTCCCGCTGCGGCTGCGGGGTGGGTCGCCTCCTCCCAACGTCGACAGAGCTCGCCGAGGAAGTCCCCGCCCGCAGCTGAATGCTCGTCGAGCTTCTCGTCGCCACGGTCGCTGCCGTAGTAGTTGATACCGCTGGCGTTGACCAGCGCCGTCGTGGCGCCCGTTGCAGCAACCGCTTCTGCGAGCGTTCGAGTCGTCCGCACCCGGCTATCGACGATCTTCTTCCGGTATGACGCTGTCCAAGGCCAATGCGCGAGTGGAGCGCCGGCTAGGTTGACGACCGCGTCGGCTTGAGCCACGACCGCCAGGTCGACGCCTCGGCCATAAGGATCCCACTTCACCTGCGATGCGCTGGCGGGTTCGCTCCGCACCAGTTGAATGACGTCGTGGTCCGAGGCGGTGAGCGTTTCGCGCAGCGCCGTACCGAGGAAGCCCGACCCGCCAGCTAGAAGAATCTGCACCCTCCCATCCTGCCCGCTGCCAGCAGCCCTCACTGCGGGAGGCACCGGCGTTGGTTACCGTCGGGTCTCGTGAGCATCTACGGCTTTCGGAGGCGCGTCGTCTGCTACGTCACCCGTACAACGCAGCTGAGGGAGGAGCTGCTGGTCTTCGAACATGCTGACGACGACCCTTCGAATCCGTCGGGTGTGCAGGTGCCCGCCGGTGGCATGCTGCCGCTTGAGTCACTGGCGGAGGCCGCGATCCGAGAGGTGTCTGAAGAAACCGGCGTCAACGGCCTCACGTACGTCGATCAGGTTGGCTTCAGCGAGCGCGGCCTGGCAGACGTCGGCGGCGCCAGCGTCGACAACTATGCGCATCTGATGGCGTCCCGCGACACCGGCGCCGTTGACGCCTGGGAGCACCGAGTGACCGGAGATGGAGAAGACGCCGGGCGAACGTTTTGCTGCCGCTGGGAACCGCTTCCGCTGCGTACCGCCCTCGCGGACGGCCAGGGGACGTTCCTGGACCAGCTAGGCACCTAGCTCCGACTCGAAGTTGGCCTCCTCCAGCCGCTGCTTGACCGCGCTGAGGAAGCGCGCCGCGTCGGCACCGTCGACGAGCCGGTGGTCGTACGTGAGCGACAGGTAGGCCATCTGGCGCACAGCGATGGTTTCACCGAGGTTGGGGTCGTCGAGGACGACCGGCCGTTTGACGACAGTGCCCGTACCAAGGATGCCGACTTGAGGCTGGTTGATGATCGGGGTGTCGAAGAGGGCGCCACGGCTGCCAGTGTTCGTCAAAGTGAACGTCCCTCCGGACAGCTCGTCCGGCGTCACCTTGTTCTCCCGGGTGCGAGCAGCGAGGTCGGCGATCTTGCGAGCAAGTCCCGCGATGGAGAGGTCGCCGGCGTCCTTGATAACCGGCACGAGCAGTCCGCGCTCGGTGTCGACGGCGATGCCAAGGTGCTCCGCCGCGTGAAAGGTCACCTCACCTGCCTCAGTGTCGATCGATGCATTGACCTGCGGATAAGTCTTCAGTGCGTCGACGGCTGCCTTGGCAAAGAACGGCAGGAACGACAGCTTGACTCCCTCGCGCTGCTCGAATCCCGACTTGACCCGGCCTCGCAGCCGCGCGATCGCCGTAACGTCGACCTCGACGACTGTGGTGAGCTGGGCAGACGTCTGCAACGACTCAACCATCCGGCTTGCAATGACCTGCCGCAGCCGGCTCAGCTTCTCGGTCTGGCCGCGCAGCGGGCTCGGAGCCTGAGCAGCCGGTGGAGCGGACGGCTCGACCTCTGTCGCCGACTGCTGTGCCTGCTCAGCCGCTTGCAGAACGTCCTGCTTGCGGATCCGGCCACCCACCCCGCTGCCGGTGAGCATCGCGAGGTTTACGTTGTGCTGGGCGGCGAGCTTGCGCACCAGGGGAGTGACATAGGTCTTGTCCCCATCTTCGCCAGTCGCAGGGGGAGCTCCGTCGGAGCTGGTCTTGGCACGACCGTCAACACTCGGAGCCTGGGCGGGAGTGACCTGCGCCGCGGGCCCTGCCGCGGGAGGGGTCGCACCGGGCGACGGCAGCGCCTCGGCTTGTGGCTGCGGTTGAGCCTGTACGTCGCGAGACTCTGCCTCCGCTGATTTTGGTTCAACTGCCTCCTCAGATGGTGAGGGGGTCGTCTTCGCGGCCGTTGAGTCGGGCGACCCTGATCCGATCACCGCAAGAACCGCGCCAACCCCTACCGTTTCGTCCTCGTCGACGCGAATTTCCAGCAGGGTGCCAGCCACCGGTGAGGGAATTTCGGTGTCGACCTTGTCGGTGGACACCTCCAGGAGAGGTTCGTCGACGGTCACGTCATCGCCGACGGACTTCAGCCACGATGTCACGGTGCCTTCGGTGACGCTTTCACCCAGTGCCGGCAGCGTCACCTCGCTGACTTCACCGTCGCCATCACCGGGTGCGTCGACGGGCTGAGCATCGGCTCCCGCCGCCGGTGCCTGCTCGGATGGGGCCGCGTCAGTCGCCCCCTCGTCGGTCTCCGGCGTGCTAGGGGCCTCGCGTGGCGAGGACTCCTGTGTTGCATCGCCGCCCGACACGGGCTGTGCATGGTCTGCCCCCGCATCCGCACCACCAGCCGGGGCGTCGTCGCCCTCGGACGAGGATTCACTTGAGGTACCGGTTGACTCTTCCGCGGCTCCGATCACGGCCAGCACCGCACCCACCTCGACTGTCTCGTCCTCCTGCGCCTTGATCTCCAGCAGCGTTCCGGCGGCGGGTGACGGGATCTCGGTGTCGACCTTGTCGGTAGACACCTCGAGAAGGGGTTCGTCGACGGCGACTTCGTCGCCGATCGACTTCAGCCACGACGTCACCGTGCCCTCGGTGACACTCTCGCCGAGGGCGGGAAGGGTTACTTCAGTGGCCATGGGGGTCGGGGCCTTAGTCTCGGGTCGAACTGGGAGAACTGTTTACTCAAGGTGCGATCAGCCTACGACGACCCGCTAACCGTGCACATGCAGCGGTTTTCCTGCTAACGCCAGATGTGCCTCCCCGAGAGCCTCATCCTGTGTCGGGTGCATGTGGACGAGGTTCGCGACGTCTTCGGGGAACGCCTCCCAGTTGTAGATCAACTGCGCCTCGCCGATCAACTCACCCATGCGAGCGCCGACGAGATGGAGACCAATGACTGGCCCGTTCCTCTCGCACACCAGCTTGACGAATCCCGACGTCCGCAGGATTTGGCTCTTGCCGTTGCCGCTGAGATCGTAGGTCAGCGTCTGGATGCCGTCGGCGCCGTACTGCTCCGCGGCCTGCGGTTCGGTCAGACCGACCGAGGCCACCTCAGGGTCGCAATAGGTGACACGCGGGATGCCGGCCTCGGCGATGACCGGAGGGTTCAGCCCGGCGATCTCCTCGGCGACGAAGATGCCGTGCGCGAAACCTCGGTGAGCCAGCTGCATCCCCGGTACGACGTCGCCGACGGCGTAGACGCCATCCACGCTCGTGTGGAGCCTCTGGTTCGTGCCGACGAATTCGCGTTCCATGGCGATCCCCTGTTCGTCGCACCCCAGGCCCTCTGTGTATGGGCTGCGGCCGACGGCGACGAGGAGCACGTCGGCGTCGTACGCGTCACCGGACTCCACGCTGACGCTGACCCCTTTGTCGGTGTGTTCGACTCCGGCGAAGCGGCTCGCGGTCAGGCAGCGGATGCCGCGTTTGCGGAATGCCCGCTCGACCGCTTTGGAGGAGGCGGGGTCTTCGCTGGCGACCAGGCGGGGGAGCGCCTCGAGGATCGTGATGTCGACGCCGAACGAGCGCCACGCGGAGGCGAACTCCACACCAATCACTCCGCCACCCAGAATGACTGCCCGTTCCGGCAGCGTGGTGAGCCGCAGAGCTTCTTCGCTGGTGAGAACTCGCTCGCCGTCGACCTTGAGCCCAGGCAACGTCTTGGCGTAGGAGCCGGAGGCGAGGACCACCGACTTCCCGTCGTACCTGGTGCCCGCCACCTCGACCGTGTGCTGTCCGACCAGTCGGCCGGAGCCCTCGACGACTGTGATTCCACGCCCTGAGATCAGGCCCTGGAGACCCTTGTAGAGCCGTTGAACGATTCCGTCCTTGTAGGTGTTCACCTTGCTCAAGTCAACGCCCTCAAGTGAGGCAAGCACACCGAACGCCTCGGAGTCGCGGACGTTGTCAGCCACCTCTCCGGCGTGCAGCAGCGCCTTGGTGGGGATGCATCCACGGTGCAGGCAGGTACCGCCAACCTTGTCTTTCTCGACCATCGCCACGCGCAGACCCAGCTGGGCCGCGCGCAAAGCGCAGGCGTAGCCGCCGCTGCCTCCGCCCAGGACCACGACGTCGTACTGCTGTTCGGTCACGCCGCCTCCGCCGTCGTTCGTCATCGTCCGCTCAGCCGCCGCTGCGGTCGGCGGCGAGCGCCACCAGCGTGCGTACGGCGAATCCAGCGCCGCCTTGGGGTGTGTACCCGTAGGCGGAGCCCTCGTTGAACGCCGTTCCCGCGATGTCGAGATGGGCCCAGCTGATGCCGTCGCCGACGAACTCACGCAAGAAGCCGGCGGCGAAGCTGGCGCCACCCCAAAGGTCAGGGTTGTGCTGACTCAGATCGGCGATCTTGGTGGTGTGCAGCTTGTCGGGCACGTCTTCGGGGATGGGCAGTGGCCACAGCAGTTCGCCAGCCCGCTCCGCCAGGCGAGGAAGTTCCTGGAGAAGTCCATCGTCGTTGCTGAAGACACCAGCAACGCGGTTGCCGAGCGCCACCACGCAGGCGCCGGTCAGGGTGGCCACGTCGACGATGACGTCGGGGTTGTCGGCGTTGGCTGTGGTGATGCCGTCGGCGAGCACCAGCCGCCCCTCGGCGTCGGTGTTGAGTACTTCGACGGTCTTGCCGCCGTACATCGTGAGCACATCGCCCGGGCGCGTGGCGTGGCCGGATGGCATGTTCTCGGCGAGGCAGGCGTACGCCGTCACCCGCACGGGAAGACCGAGGTCGGCGATCGCGAAGGTTGCACCGGCAACTGCGGCCGCACCGGACATGTCGCACTTCATCGTCGCCATCTGGGCGTTGGTCTTGATGGACAGGCCACCTGAGTCGAAGGTGATGCCTTTCCCGACGAACGCCAGCGAGGCAGCAGGCTTGCGCGGCGAGTAGCTGAGGCGTACCAGCCGCGGCGGGCGGTCGGAGCCCTTGCCGACGCCCAAGATCCCGCCGTAACCGCGCGTCTCGAGCTCGGTCTCGTCCAGCACCTCCACCGTGACGCGCGAGTCCGCTGCTCGTGCCCGCAGCTCGGTGGCGAACGACTCCGGATACAGCTCGTTAGGCGCGACATTGATCTGGTCGCGTGCCCAGTTGACGCGCCCGGACAATGCGGAGGCGGCTCGCACAGCGTCTCGCCCTGCCTTGTCGCGGGCGGCTTCGCTGAGTACCACGACCTCACCGACAGGCTTTGCCTTCTCGG
>JBBSHN010000076.1:0-10531 GCA_038252945.1 Propionibacteriales bacterium
ACAGCCTCGGGAGAGCCGGGGGCGGCGGTGTCATGCTGGCCCTCGCGGAGCGACCGACGCTGGCCGTCACCTCGGCCCTCGCCGAGTCCGAACAACAAGCATCATCTCGATACCCGCCAGGAAGAGGGTGCACCAGTGACCAATGAGACGCTGGGCTCGGCACCCCTGGCGATGGCTCGACTCGCCACCGCGTAGCCCCTCGCAAAAGCAGCACCCCGGCCCTCTGAGCCGGCGGTGCCTGTTGCGTGCATGAGGTCCGAACGCTGGCCGTCGTGTTTACCGGGTGATCTCGAAGGCGAGCAGGGTGTTTCCCCTTCCGGCCGCGTTGCCGGTGTCGAGCTGGCCGCCGATGTTCTCGAAGTTGCCGGTGCCGCCGGTGATGTCGATGTCGTCGTCATGGGGCCCGAACCGTGCTGCGTATACGGTGATCTTGCCCTTGCCGTACAGCAGGATGGTGCCGTCGCAGATGAAGGTGGTAATCCCCGCGGTGCAGCGCACCGAGTCCCGCCCAACCACCTGGGTGCCACCGTTGGCGTACCGCAGGTTCTCCTCGAACAGGAAGAAGTCGCCGGGGCCGAAACCGTCGTTGTTGATGTCGACGTTCGCATGCCTGACTTGGTGGGCTACGAGGAGCAGCGTTTGCGACCCCGCAGCGGCGGCGGCCTTGGTGGAGGTGATGGTCGTAGCAGCAGATTCCGAGCGGGCGCTAGCAGGCCAGCCGTGGATACTGGGGTGAGTGGTGCTGGCGTCGGCAGAACCAAGACCGGCCCACACCCCGCAGTGATGGCGATAACCGCGGCCGCTCCGACCGCGATGAACTTACTCGGCCGCATGCCGCAGCCTATTCGCTGTGCAGCTTCAGCAGCATGGTCATAGAATCGATGCCGCTCGGCCGACTATTCCAAGGGAGTCAGGTCGACTGCTCGCGCAGGGGTGCGAGCACCCGCAGCGCCCCCATCTCCCGACGGCGGTGGGGGCGCTGCTCCGTCTCCACCGGGCGCGATTGACGTCCGCACATCGTCACCGCCGGTCAGCCGGCGTGTGCCCCGCCGCCAACGTCGCCGGGCCTGCTGCCAAGCGACCCGGCGGATCATCCTGGCCGGAAACTCGTCACCCCACGCGGATACGTCCACAGTCAGCCAGTCGTCCTCGGCCAAGGTCGCCAGGTGCGCAGGCAGTGGCTTCGGGACCGGCTGGGCGAACTCCCGTCGCCTCATGCGGCGCCCCCGGAGTAGACGCCACGCAGCGCCCCACGCTGCAGTCTCGGCGCGCCCTGCGGGTGCTGCTCTTCCTCACAGAGCGGAACCCGCAGCGCGACCACCAGACGAGCCAGGGCGAGCCGCTGCTGGCGTAGCTCGACCACGGCCTGCAGGTCGTCGCACGTATCGGCGACCCGGCAAGCCTGCCGGAGCAGCGTTGTCTCGTGCTCGTCGAGGGAGAAGTCGGTGAGCACCGCAGTCCACAGTCGCTTGCCGGACGTCTTGAGACCCTTCAGCGGGGTCGGCTTGTGGTCCATCGGTGGTCCTCCCTAGGTGGGCTCGTTCGTTTCAGGTGTCAGGCAGGATTTTCACGCGGCGCGACTCATACGCGGCGGCGCGCGGCGAACATTTGGACCCCCCGGGTGGCCCGCCCTGATGAGTCAGGGCGGGCCGTCTCGACGAGACGGTAGGACTCACAAGCCGCCGCCCCGTCGAGAGTCATCACCGCTTCTGGCGTGCCCTTGCGGGTGTGGCCTTGTCGTCGTCGTCGCCATCGTCGTCGGGGTCGGGGTCAAGTGTGCGTCGTCTCCTGGTACAGCGACCGCGCGACGGGTCGGCCTTCGGCCTTGGCCGGGTCGTACGCGCAGGCTTCGCAGGTTGCGGCTATCCGGTCGTGTTCGCAGTACATGGTGTCTCCCATCAGAGGATGCCGGTTGTGACGTCGAAGGCGGCGGCGCGGCCTACGGCAACGTCGCCTCGGAACCAGGCGAGGAATCCGACCTGGCCGGTGTCGGCGTACCGTTCGTGCAGCACGTTGATCTGTAGCGAGGTTCGGATGCCGACGAGCAGCTGCGACCAGTCGCCGACGAACATGTCCGAGGTGGTCGCGCCGGTGCCGACAGTGATGGCGTTGCCGATCTGGTTGGTGTCATACCTCGGCAGGGCGGCGATCTACTCCGGGGTTTCGAGCGGCTGGTTGGTGGAGTCCTTGAGCTTCGCCAGCTCTCGCGCAGTCCGTGGACGGCTCTGTTGCGTTGGCAGATCGGGCGGCATTGTTGAACGATCGTCCGGGGGGAGTCAGATGGCGAGGGCCAGCTCATCGAAGACCGCTGGTAGCCGCTGATGAGCCGGTGCGTCGGTGACGATGTCGTAGTGGCCGCGTCTTAGGTTCTGCACGAAGGCGTGGCCGGTGGCAAGGATCCGGGCCGATCGGAAGGTCTTAAGGCCACGCATCGGTCGAAGCCTCGCTTTGAGCCGACCATGGTCTGCTTCGACTCTGTTGTTCGCGTACTGATCGGTGTCATGCAGAGCCGTCGGGATGGGCTCGTCGAGGACCCGTGGATATGCCGGCGCCCGGTCGGTGGTCACCTCCACCGGCACCGCCCCGGTGGCCAGCGCCCGGTGGAAGAACATCCGCGCAGCATTCAGATCGCGCCGGGCGGACAGTCAGACGTCGATGACCTGCCCGTACTGGTCGACCGCGCGGTACAGGTACGTCCACCGGCCGTTGACCTTGACGTACGTCCCGTCGACGAACCAACGATCACCAGGCACGTGACGGCACGTGCGCGCGGCGTCGCCGAACTCCGGTGTGAACCGTCGGGCCCACCGGTAGACGGTGACGTGGTCGACCGTGACACCAGGCTCGGCGAGCAGTTCCTCGACGTCGCGGTAGGACAGGCCGTACCGCAGATACCAGCGCACCGCGAGGGAGATGACCTCGCGAGGGAACCGGAACCCAGCGAACACGGAGGCTGAAGGCGACGTCATAGAACCAGTCTCGTGCCCGGCCCGACCGCCAACGCAACAGTGCCCCAGACACACCCCTAGGATTCGGCCCCGTAGGTTCGGCGACGGGGGAGCGAGGCGCTCGCCCCATGACCCTGGCCGCCGCACGATGTGTCATCATATTCGCATGCGCGCATATGAAGGTTCGGGTGACTCTGCCGTTCCAGCGGACGAGCAGGTCGACCTGGCGGTCGAGATCTTTCGGATGCTGGCCGACGCGACACGGATCAAGCTGTTGTGGACCTTGCGCGATGGTGAGCGGGCTGTTGCGTCCCTGACCCAGGCGGTCGCCAAGCCACAGGCCCTTGTCTCCCAACACCTCGCGAAGCTGCGGATGGCACGCCTGGTCACGACTCGTCGCCAGGGCAGCCACGTCTACTACCGAATCGCCAACGATCACGTCAGCCAGCTCGTGTCCGATGCGATCCACAACGTCGAACATGCCGGACCCGGCCTCCCGGCCCACCACCGGCCGGCACCTGCGGCGGGGGAGTCGACGTGAGTGCCCACGACCACGGCAGCCATACCAACGGCGACCAGCACGAGCACGAGCATGAGCACGAACACAGCGGCGGCATCAGGAGATGGGTGGCCGGTGTTCTTCGCCCGCACAGTCACGACGCCGCCGACTCGGTCGACAATGCCCTCGAGTCGAGTGCCGAGGGGATCCGTGCGGTCAAGATCAGCCTCCTGGCCCTCCTGGTAACCGCACTGGCACAAGCAGCCATCGTTGTCGTCACCGGGTCGGTTGCGCTCCTGGCCGACACCATCCACAACTTCTCCGACGCCTTGACCGCCGTCCCCCTGTGGATCGCGTTCGTGCTGGGCCGCCGCCGCCCCAACAGCCGGTTCACCTACGGCTACGGCAGGGCCGAAGACCTCGCCGGCATCTTCATCGTCGTCATGATCGCCGCCTCCGCCATCCTCGCCGGCTACGAGTCCGTCCGCCGCCTCCTCGACCCAGCCCCTCTGACCTACCCCTGGGTTGTCATCGCCGCCGGAATCATCGGGTTCGCCGGCAACGAGCTCGTCGCCACCTACCGCATCCGAGTCGGCGACAAGATCGGCTCCGCCGCCCTTATCGCCGACGGATTCCACGCCCGCACCGACGGCTTCACCTCACTTGCCGTGGTCGTCGGCGCGCTCGGCGTCATCGCCGGATTCCCGCTCGCGGACCCGCTCGTCGGGCTCCTGATCACCATCGCGATCCTGGTCGTCCTGCGCGGAGCAACCCGCGACATCTACCGCCGTCTCATGGACGCCGTCGACCCGGTGCTCACCGAACAAGCCACCGCGACTGTGTCGAGCACGCCAGGTGTCCTCGGCATCGAGCATGTCCGGCTCCGCTGGATCGGGCACCGCATCATCGCTGACGCTGGAATCGTCGTAGCCCACAACCTCGACCTTGTCGCTGCTCACCAGATCGCGCACGAAGCCCAGCACCGGTTGTTGCATGACATTGCGAAGTTGGCTGACGCCACCATCCATGTGAGCCCAGCAGCCGCACCGGGCCTGGATCCGCACTCGGAAGTCGCCCACCACGAACTTCCGCCTCAGGGGTAGGCCATCCGCTTGCCGTCGCCGTACTCGCAACCGGTGCCGCCGTCCGGGCACGACGCCCGACACCCAGCGGCAAAGCGCTGACCGTGATCAGGATCCTCAAGTGCACACCACGCACCAGCCGACGCGACCTCAGATGCCGGCCACGTGGGGTCGTCTGCCTTCTGCCCGTCGTCGGTCGACAGTCGGGAACCCTCGGCCAGGACATCGCCAGAAGCCCAGACCCCCCGCTGCCGGCGTCAGCCTCGACAGGATCGCCCTCCAGAAACCCGGCACCGTCGCCTCTCCACCCTGATCGAGCGCTACATACGCCCCGCGCAGGCACCTTGCCAACCAGTGAGCAACCGTTCGGAGTCGCCGAGTTCGACGCAATGTTCGCGTACCACTCCGCGGAAGTTGAACGGATCGCGCCGACGCGGTTCGTCCTCCGGCAGACCGGTGCGCCTCACCTCGCAGACCAGGTCAAGGACCTGATGGACCGCCAGTCGTCGTGTTGCTCCTTCCTCACATTCATCGTCGCCACCTACGGGCCCGCCGATGACATGGGTCGGGTGGGCTCGAGTTCGAGGTGCCCGTCGCCATGATCGAGGCTTTGGATGCACTGGCCGACCGAGCCCGTACCCGCCGATAGTCGAGGCCGGTGTGACCACCAACGCTGAGGCTGTTCTGCGCAGCGGCGACGCCGCGAGCCGACGGGGTGAACACCAAGCCTCTCGCTACGACGAACGTCGCGGACTCTGCCGCGTCGGCTGCGCGGTAGGTTGGCCTGCCCAACTCCTGCGAAACCGCGACACTGCCACGCACCGGTGTCGTTCGAGCCGTATGCGGTTCGGGATGTCCCATGTCAACGGAGTCCCTGATCGTTCTCGGAATGCATCAGAGGGATCGCTAGTAGCCGTCGAACGTGTCGATCCGGATGTCTCCGTGGTCGACGCCGGCGCTCCTGAGCACGACTTTCGGTGGGCTCGATCATCGCTGACGGACCAGCGATGTGGTAGTAACGTACGGAGTTGTCGACACTCTCCCGGAGGAGACGTCGTCGTTCCTTGCTCTTCATGCCCTGGGTGAGGACGTAGTCGATCGAGACGGCCGGGAGCTGCTTTTGCCAGTGCTCGAGCTCCTTGCGAAAAGGGAAGTCGGCTGTCCGGTTGAGGTAGATGAGGTGCACCGAGTTTGCGCTGAACGGTCCGCCATGCCGGCGATCAGGCTCCGGAAGGGCGCAACGCCCACGCCCGCTGCGATGAGAACGCTGTTTCGGTACTGACGAAGCGAGAACTCGTAGTCGTTGCCGTACGCGGTGACGCGATACTGATCGCCAGGGCTGGCGCTCTGCAGGGTTCGCTTGATCCCGCTCTGACTTCCTTGAACGTGATGACGAGGTCAGGTTCTGTCGGAGCCGACGACAACGAGTAGGTCTTGCCGCCGGACATCTCCTTGGCGAAGGCGAGGTCGACCCAGTCACCGGTTTCGTAGTCAAGGGCTGGTGGTCGCGCAAAGACAAGGGACACGTGGCCGGGGGTCTCCTGTCTGAGTCCCTTGACGACGATCGGGATATCGACGTTCTCATGCACCACGGCGGCGCTCGAGCTGCTGCTGTTCAGCCTTGACCGCTGCGCCGGCGTGGCTGGTTCCCGCCTTCTGCCAGGACGTCTTGCGCAGGAGTCGGAGTCCGTTCAGCGCGACGACAATGGTCGATCCCTCGTGACCGGCGACGCCCAGTGGCAGTGGCAGAGTTGCGAAGATGTCCCAGGCGACGAGTGTGGTGATGACCGTCCCGGCGATGATGAGGTTGGCCTTAACGACCCGGTGAGAGCGTCGCGCCAGGTCGATCGTCTTCGGCAGTGCCGACAGGTCGTCGCGAACCAGGACGACGTCGGCGGTCTCCGTCGCGAGGTCCGAGCCGTTGCGGCCCATGGCGACGCCGACGTGGGCTGCTGCCATTGCAGGTGCGTCGTTTACGCCGTCGCCGACCAGGAGCACTCGATGTCCGCCCCCGCACAGCTTCTCGACGGTGGCCACCTTGTCGGCGGGAAGGAGCCGCGCCTCGACCCGGGAGATCCCGACGGTGTGTGCCAGTCTCTGTGCTGCCGGCTGGTTGTCGCCGGTCAGCAGCACTGGTTCCGTCCCCGTGAGACCGGTCAGGGAACGCACGGCCGCCGTCGCTCCGTCACGGACACGGTCCGTGAGCGCCACAACTCCGACGACACGCCCCTCGACCAGAACCACGATTGCGGTGTGACCCGAGCGTTCGAAATCGTCGACCACTGCGTGAGCCCTGACGTCGTTGGAGGGCAGCAGGGCCGCCGGGGCGCCGATGACGACCGATCGTTGCTCGACCATCGCCGTCACGCCACGACCGGGTGTAGAGCCGAACTCGTCAGGTTCGGGGAATTCGATGTCGCGCTCACGAGCGGCCGCCACGATCGCTCGACCCACCGGGTGCTCGCTTCGCCGTTCGGCCGCGGACGCGACCCGCAGCAACTCAGTCTCGGAGGTACCACGGAACGTGGCGACCGAGGCCACCCTGGGCGTGCCCTGGGTCAGAGTTCCGGTCTTGTCGAAGGCGACGAGGTCGACCTTGCTGAGCTCTTCGAGCGCGACGGCGGACTTCACGAGGACCCCGTGACGTCCCGCGTTGGCGATGGTGGCCAGGAGCGGCGGCATCGTGGCGAGAACCACGGCGCACGGCGAGGCCACGATCATGAACGTCATGGCCCGCAGCAGGGTCGGCTGGAACTCAGCGCCGAAGGTGAGAGGGATGGCGAATAGTGCGAGCGTGACGACGACGACGCCGACGCTGTAGCGCTGCTCGACCTTCTCGATGAACAGCTGGGTCTCGGCCTTGGTCGAGGAGGCCTCTTCAACCATGGCCACGATCCGTGCGATGACGGTGTCTGCAGCGGCGCGGTGCACCCGCACCCGCAGAGCCCCGGCCCCGTTCAGGGTGCCGGCAAAGACCTCGTCTCCGGGGCGCCTGGTGACTGGCATAGGCTCGCCGGTGATGGATGCCTGGTCCAGCTCGCTGACGCCTTCGAGGATCTCGCCGTCGGCGCCGACTCGCTCTCCCGGGCGGACGAGCACCAGATCACCGATGACGAGCGTGCTCGCGTCGACCTCTTCCTCATCGCCCCGCCCGGAGAGGCGTACTGCTCGTTCCGGTGCGAGCGTGAGCAGGGCGTTGACGGAGTCTTCGGTGCGCCGGGTCGCGAACGCTTCGAGCGCGCCGGAGGTAGCGAAGATGACGATCAACAAGGCGCCGTCGAAGACCTGGCCGATCGAGGCGGCAACGAGAGCGGCCACGATCATGAGCAGATCAACGTCCAGCGTCTTCTCACGCAACGCCTGCAGGCCGGCCAGCGCTGGCCCCCACCCCCCCGACGCGTAGCACGTCAGGTAGAGGGTCCACCAGACAGCGTCAGGCGCACCAGCGAGTTGGGCAACGCCACCGAGCGCGAACAAGACGGTGGCAAGCGCGGCCCAACGGATCTCGGGCAACCCGATGGCCGCGACGAACGGCCGTTCCGAACGACGGTGGTCTGGGGCGACTGAGGCGCGGGTGCCATCTCCGTGAGTGACATGCAGTTCCTGTTCGAGCAAGCTAGCCGGAAAAAGCGGGTATGGATGAAGAGATGTTCACCCGCTCCAGGACGATACACATGAACACTTCTTCATGCAAAGTCGTATGCTGGTCTCATGGGTCATGGAGCAGACGGCCGAGTCACCGGCCCCACGAACATGAATCTCGCCACCGCCAAGTCGGTCGCGACCACATTACAGGCGCTCGCTACGCCGAGCAGGCTGCTGATCCTCGCCACCCTTCAGAACGGGTCGGCAACGGTTGGTGAGCTCGCGGAAGCGATCGGGATGGAGCAGTCAGCGGTGTCCCATCAGCTGCGACTGTTGCGCAACCTCGGTCTTGTAGACGGTGAGCGCTCCGGCCGCAACATCAGCTACAGCCTGTACGACGACCACGTTGCGGAGTTGCTCGAACAAGCCATCTACCACGCCGAACACGTTCGTATGGGGTCAACCGATCGTCGCCCAGCCGAAGCCTGACTTGGGCGCACCGAGCCACCCGGCCACTCGGCGGTCCTGGCGTCCGCCCCGGACCCTGTTGCATCCAGGATTTCGTGGAACTGTGCGAGGGACCAGTTGGCCGGTGACGCGTGGCTGGGTCTGGGGGACGGTCAGCGCTCTTTGGTGCCTGAGGCCGGCCTATCCCGCGGTCGGCCGACGGCGCACTGCCCAAGACGCCGAGGCGGCGGAGCATCAGTGCGGCAGAGCAGAGGCCGGTGATGCCAACTGCCGCAGGTTGAGACCCACGAAGGCGGTAAGCAACAACCACTAGCTTGAGACGGATGTGCCCAGCAGGGTGCTGACCAGAATCCTGGTGCTGTCCAGGCACAGCACGGCGCGGTCAAGGTTCATGGATCTCGGACCAGGTTGCGCCGTCTCGAGACGCCAGAGATGCGAGGCCATCCGCAAGGCCCGCGAAGCCGGCCTCGAACAAGCCCGCCGCCGAAGCCTTGCCCACCACCGTGCCGAACGAGACAATGAATCCACCCAGGAACCCGACGATGCTGTCTGATTCCCCGCAGCTGTCTATCGCTAACTCAGAAGCACCTCATGATCAACTATACGATCAGCACCATCCTGAACCAGCCCTACCCCGAGGCGGTGGATGCCGTCCGTACCGCGCTCGGCGGCCAGGGCTTTCGGCGTGCTCACCGAAATCGACCTCAAGGAGAAGCTCGACGTCGACATCGAGCCACAGATCATCCTTGGTGCCTGCCGTCCCACGTTGGCCTATGAGGCCATCCAGGCCGAACCGTCCATCGCGGCCGTACTGCCCTGCAACGTCGTCGTCAGGTCCCTGGACCCAGACACCACCGTGGTTGAGGCCTTCGACCCTGACGCCATGATGGGGCTCGCGGACAACGAGGCGCTCCACACGATCGCAACCGACGCCAAGCAGCGACTCAACGCAGCCTTCGCCGCACTGAACGAGGAGAATTAGTGGAGCTCGACCCCACGGAGATGACGCCGGTCATCAACCGCATCAAGCGCGCCCAGGGACAACTGGCCGGCGTACTCCGCATGATGGAGGAGGGGCGCGACTGCGAGGACGTGGTGACCCAACTCGCGGCCGCCTCCAAGGCCCTGGACCGGGCCGGGTTCGCTATCGTCGCCATCGGCCTCCAGCAATGCCTCACCAACGGCGAAGGCACGGACAGCGTCGATGTCAAGAAGATGGAGAAACTGTTCCTCTCGTTGGCGTAAGTGATCGTTACCCTGCAACGCGTGGATGCCTACGGCGGCGCCGCGCGCCTACCGGGTGACGCGGATTGGGCGTCATCGTCGACGGCGCGAGGCCCGCCAAGCGAACACGCCCAAGACGCCAACCGCTAAGAAGGCCGCGATCCAGCTCGTGCTGCTACTCCATCCGCTGCCGGCATCGACGACTCATCCGACCCCGGTTCGAGCGAGCATAGTGAACGGCGACGTGGTCACAACGGCGGCCTCTCAGGTAGATCTGGCTTGCATCTAGGTGGTACCCCGTCGGCTGGTGATATACCCCCGTGGGTATATGCCCGACGAAACGAGAAGGAGTCAGATGATCGGCTCCTGCAGCGGACAGCCGAGGACTGTTTTCGCTTTCTGTGCGCGCAAACCGAGTGCAGGCCGCTGATGAAGAAGTTCACGCCGATGAGGTTCAACTAGAGAGCGGCGAAACCGAGAAGGACTAGGAACGCGGCGCGGCGTCCTCGCCATCCTGCGGTTGCGCGGGGCAAGGGCCTGGAGGGCTGGACGTCGGACCCGTGGCAGAGGAGAGGATGTCCCGAGTTCCGTGGAACTTCGGTGTCGGTCCGGTGAGCATCAGGCTGCGCTCACGTCTTGAGTGTTGCAGTCGGCACCGACAGTCTGCTCGGCGGCGACGTGGCGTTCCAGCGCTGTGCGGAGGGCCGGTAGGTGGAGGTGGCCGT
>JBBSHN010000077.1:0-10521 GCA_038252945.1 Propionibacteriales bacterium
AACGATCTCCCGGAGCAGCGACTGCAACGTCGTGGCGATCGGCAGGGTGGGAAGCCGCCCCGCCGGCTCGCCATCCACTATGCGGTAGCCCACTCCCCCCAGGCTCACGCGTCCGGTGACCGACGAGATGCCCGCGACACTGCCGCTGATCTGCTGGACGTAACAGGCGCTGCCAGCGTCGACGTCCGCGCGTGCATAAGGCTCGAGCCGCAAGGTGCTGGGAGCGGCCCGAGGAGCGGCTTTGTGTGTCGCGCGCTGAGCGTTCCCGGTGGACGAGGCGTCGTCGCCCGAGGACTCAGCGGTTGCCGTGCTGTGCAGTGCTCCGGTGAGCACTCCGGCCACGATGAGCGGTGTGCATCGACGCGGGACCCCTTCGTCGTCAAAAGGAGCCGCTGCCGGTGCATCGACGGACCGGCCGTCATCGACGAGGGTGATGAGCGGTGCCGCCACCTCCTCACCAAACCGTCCGCTGAACGGACTTCGCCGGTTGGCGAGTGCTCCGCCGGTGAGCCCCCGACCAACGGCCTCGAAAAGGAACGCCGACACTGCCGGATCAAGCACGACGGTGTCGATGTGAGACGTCGCCGCAGAAGCCCCGAGCAGTCGAGTCACACGGCGTACGGCGGAGGCGGCCAACTCCTCCACGTCGACGCTGGTGGGATCTCTTCCCCACCAGTAGGCATAGTCCTCCGCGGTCTGGCCCGCGCTCTCGTCTTCGCCGAGCACGTCGACCCACAGCTCGGCACTTGCCTTGTTGTAGCAGCCGGATGTTCCCACCGTCGAGGCCACGGCGACACTGCGTACGTCGTCTCGCCACTGGGCGGTGTCGATACGTCGGACCCAGAGACTCATCGACGTGGCTCGGCGGGCGAGCGCGGTGACGAAGTCGAGCTTGGCGGCCAGCGGCATGTCGACCAGGGCTGGACGCGCCAGCGCTTCGACTGGCAGGGCGGCGGCCAGCTTGGGCAGCACGGCGCCGGCGGGGTCGGTGTCTCCGGCGAGTGCGTTGTCCTGCGCGGAGGAGACGGCCTTGTCGAGGCCCGGGTCGCTGAGGTCGGCGGTCGAGGCGTACCCCACGTGGTCGCCCTGCACGGCTCGCACACCCAAGCCTCGAGTCTCGGCGCGACCGACGTGCCGGATCGCCGCGGACGTGCCAGCCTGGACTGTGGTGGTGATGCGATGTTCGACGTACGCCTCCAGCTTCCACCCGGCAGGCGCCCGGTGAAGCACCCGATGGGCTACCGCCAAGACCTCATCCATGACGCCTATCCGCTTCCCGCCACTGTGAGCCGGGTGATGCGCAGGGTGGGCGCGCCGTAGGAGACGGGCACCCATTGGTCCTCCTTGCCGCAGAGCGCCTCGATGAAGCCGAGATCCTTACCGACCGCGTCGACGGCGGAGAGCGCCGCCGGTCCGTTTCCGAGCAGAGTGACGCCGGTAAGGGGGCGCGTGAGCCGCCCATGCTCCACGAGGAAGACCTCGGCTGCACTGAACGCAAAATCACCTGTGGCGATGTTGACGTCACCGCCGCGCAGCCGCGTCACGTACAGCCCCTTCTTGACGTCGGCCAAGACGTCCCCTGGATCGTCGGCACCGGGCTGGACGTACGTGTTGGACATCCGCGGCAGCGGAGGATCGGCGTATGACGCACGGCGACCGTTTGCGCTTCGCTGTCCGCCGACCGACCGTGCGGTCGCCAAGTCGGTGAGAGCCCCGACCTGGGTGCCTTGGTCGATGAGGACGGTTGGCGTGGACGGTTGCCCCTCGTCGTCGACGCCGTACGAACCGAAACCGCCTGGTCGGCTGGGGTCGTCGACGGCAGTGACGAGCGGGCTGGCGACCGGCTGGCCGACGGTTCGGGCGTAGATGCTGCTGTCGCGGTCGAGTCCGTCGGCCTCCAGCCCGTGTCCGCAGGCCTCGTGCAGCAGCAAGCCACCCCCTCCCGGGCCGAGAACAACCACCATCTCCCCCGTCGGTGGGTCGACACCTTCCAGCGCAAGGAGTGCTCGTTCGGCCGCGCGCTCACCGATGCGCTCCGGCGGCTCGCCGTCGTACAGCTCGAGCCCGCCGCCTAGCCCCGGTCCGTCGAAACCGGTCTCGGTCCGACCGTCGCGTCGAGCCGTCACCGAGCAGGTCAGCCGCGTGCGCACCCGACGGTCGCGGGTCATGAGACCCTCGCTGGTCGCTATCAACACCTCCTGGTCGACGTCGACGTGGATGGCGGTGACGTCGCGAACTCCCTGACGGGAGCGAGCCGCCTCGTCCGCTCGTCGTAGCAGCTCGACTTTCTCAGACGACGGCGCTTCAGCAGGCGGGCGCTTGGCGCACTGTACGGCGGCCACCGGCCGCTCCGACAGGTGGATGGCGGCTGGCGCTCCTGCCACGGTCGCCTGTGCCGCCGCGGAGGCGGCTTCGGCTGCTTCGGTTAAGGCGGCGGCGGTGAGCAGATTGGTGTAAGCCAAGCCAGTCGTCTCACCGGCCACGACACGCACAGCCGCCCCCACGTCGGTGTCGGTTCTCAGTTCAGCGACGTATCCGCCGGCGAGCCGGACCGTCGCCGCAGTGCGCCGCTCGACGTACAGGTCGGCATAGCCGCCGCCAGCCCGCAACGCCGCGGCGAGGACGTACTCGGCGATGTCGGAGTCGACCGACGTTTCGATCACCATCAGCGGAAGCATGCCGCATCCGCCGGTCGAGTTCGACAGTCTTGCCACTTCCCGTGGTGTGTGATCTCAACGGCTCGGCCGTACCGTTAGCGCAATGTCGGTCAGTGAGCCTCACCGATGAGGGTCGTCCTGCATGGCGTTCGCGGCTCGACTCCGGCGCCGGGGCGCGATTTCCTCGGTGTCGGTGGCAATACGTCGTGCCTGTCGGTGACTCCGGCGAGTGCCGAGCAACCAACGTTGCTGCTCGACGCAGGGACCGGATTGTCATCGGTCACTCGCATGCTCGGAGACGCTCCCTTTCGCGGCACGATGCTGCTGACGCATCTGCATTGGGACCACGTGCAGGGTCTACCGTTCTTTCGGTCCGGCGACCGAGACGACTCCGAGGTGCGGCTGTTGTTGCCAGCGCAGGGCGTCGCTGAGGCCGGCGTACCCGGGTCAGCAGCGGAGCTCCTCAGCCGGGCGATGTCGCCACCGCACTTCCCCATCGGACCCGACGGCCTGCGGGGCGCCTGGTCGTTCGATGCTCTCGACGCCGGCACGGTCGCGCTCGACGGCTGTACGGTCACGGCGCTCGAGGTGCCGCACAAAGGCGGCCGGACGTTCGGGTACCGCGTCGAAGCCGACGGCGCGGTGCTGGCCTATATTCCTGACCACCATCCCTCCACCGACCGCGACCCCAGTCGGCGGTTGGCCGCGGGAGCTGACGTCTTGTGCCACGGGGCAATGTTCAAGGCCGGGGAGGAGACCGTCGCTCATGCGTATGGTCACTCCACGATCGAGGAGGTTCACACGCTCGCTCTCGAGGCGGATGTCGGCACCCTCGTGATGCTGCACCACTCACCGAGCCGCACCGACGAGCAGGTGGAGATGCTGCACAGTCTCATCGCTGACCGCGGTGTTTCTGTGGTGATCGGGCGGGAAGGCGACACCGTTCTGGACAACTGCTGAGTCGACGTTACGCCGGCCTCCTGATGTCAGGCGGTTGCGGCGGCCTTCGCCTCTCGGGCGATGGATTCGCGGAAGTAGGCGCACAGCCCTTCAAGCAGATTGCGCGCCATAGAAGGGTTGGAGTCGAGCAACGGCTTGAAGTTCCACGATGAGAGCGAGAACGTGCGCAGCGCAGACACTGCCTTGACCGTCGCCGTCCTTGGCTTCCCGTCAAGAAGCGAAATCTCACCGAAGTGGTCGCCGGGGCCGAGTTTGTGTACGGCGTTTCCGCCGCGAATGACTTCTGCCTCACCGTCGAGAATGAGGTGAAAGCCGACCGATCCGCCGCCTTCTTGGACAACCTCGTGTCCCTGGTCATGGTTGACGATCTGGCCGGCCGAAGCGACCGACTCGAGCTCCCGCTTGTTAAGGCCTCGGAAGATGATGACACGCCCCAGTTGCTTGGCTAGATCGCGGGTATCCACGGCGGCTCCTCAGGCATAAGTGACGGGCAGCGTCTCGCTGCGGCGGACTCTACCGAGGCGAAGAGTCGGCTGTACAGGACGGCACTGAGATGTGCAGGGACCGGGAGGACAAGGTTGATGTCCTCCCGGTCGCCAGCGCGTACGGCTTCTATCTTCAGGGGTGCCTGTGGCCCTCGACGTCGTCGTCCTCGGCCTGCTCGGAGTCCGCACCGCGCTTCCAGTGCATATGGGCTTCCGAGTCGTCGCCCTCAGCCTGCTCGGCGTCGGCGCCGCGCTTCCAGGCACCATGGCCTTCGACATCGTCGGTTTCGGCCTGCTCGGAGTCCGCACCGCGCTTCCAGGCACCGTGGCCTTCGACGTCATCGGTTTCGGCCTGCTCGGAGTCCGCACCGCGCTTCCAGGCACCGTGGCCTTCGACGTCATCGGTTTCGGCCTGCTCGGAGTCCGCACCGCGCTTCCAGGCACCGTGGCCTTCGACGTCGTCGTCGGCCGGTACGCCACTGATGTTCTGCTCGGTCATGATGACCTCCTATATCTCTGTCGCGTTTGCGACCTACACACAGAGTGGCACTGATGAGCCTAGTGTTCTGTCAGCGTGCTGACACAACGAATGTCGGGTAGCCGACACAACATCACGTCGGTGCACGCAATGCCCCCTACGGTTTGCGATCACTCGGCGGGCGCTGTCGACGCATCCAGGCCGGCTCTCGTGAGCCGAAGGGACGGATGCGTCAGCCCGAGGCGCAGAGCGGCGGCGTCGAGCAGCGCAGCGGACGGCGCGGTTTCGGTGAGAGCCGCAACAAAGTCGCTGCCGTCGATGCGTAACACCACCGACGGTTCAGCGGCCACGACCGTCGCCGTACGCGGAATTCCCTCGATCAGGCCGATCTCGCCGAAGTACTCCCCTGACGACAGCTGTCGGAGATGAGTGGGTTGGCCGTGCTCGCCGCGGGCGCTCACGCTCATTGAGCCTGATTGCACGATGTAGAACGCGTCAGCGCGCTCTCCCTCGGTGACCACCGCCCGACCGTCCGGCACAGAGACTTCCTGGGCCGAACCTGCCAACTGCTCGATCGTCCCCTCAGATACGGCGTCGAAGAGGTCACACGCATGCAGCAGAGCGATCTTGGGCTTCAAGGTCGCCAGCCGCTGCCCTGCTAGCGAGTCAGCGCGTTGAAGGGCCGGCCACCCCAACAAGCACGCCACTGGCAGCCCGGCACCGACGATCCACAGCGTCGCCCTCAGGCCCAAGGAGTTGATGAGGAGCGGCGCAGCCAGGCCTCCGAGCAGAACAGCGGTCAGGAGGAACGCGTTGAAGGCGCCGAACACGCGCGCCAGCCGGTCACTGGGCAGCGACCGCTGCAAGGCGGTCAGCGCCAGTACGTCGACCACCAGCGTCCCCGCTCCACGCACCGCTTCGATGACAAAACCGGCGACCGGGCTGGAGACGAAGAGGAACAACAGTGTGGGAAGGCAGTAGACACTCATCCCGGCGAGGATCACCAGGCCCAGTCGCGGGAGCCGCTCAAGCCGAGTGACTGCACCTGCGGCGAGTACGCCTCCAGTGCCGAGTCCGGCCAGCAGATAGCCGTACCCCTCGGACCCGGTCCCCAGCACGTCACGTGACAACACGACGAACAGGACTGTGTCGATGCCGAACACGAACGTCGCGATGACGCTGTAGGCGACCAGGACCGCGGCGGTCGGGGAGCTCGCGATCGACTTCGCACCCACCAGCATCTGCCGGAACGCCCCCAGCTCGCCGCCCTCCGTGACGTCGACCGGTTCGCTGCGCACCCCAATGCGAGTGACGAGCACGGCCGAGGCGAAAAACGTGAGGCCGTTGACCGCGATGGCCACCGGAGGCGGCCCGAAAAGTAGCAGCACCGCGCCGAGTCCTGGTCCGGCGATAATGACGACGTTGTCGATGGCGTTGCGCAGCGCGTTCGCCGAGCCGAGGTCACGCTCGCCGACCAACAGCGGTGTCGAGGCGGCGACTGCTGGCTCGTAGACCGTGCCCATGAGCGTGTTGGTCGCCGCCGTGAGGATGGCCAACAGCACCGGCGCATGAAAAGCCGCCTCGATCGCCAGCAGCACCATGACCAGCCCGGAGACGACGTCCAGCACGGCCATCAAGCGCAGCCGCTCAAATCGCTCGGCCAGCACACCGCCGTACGCGCTGAACAGCAGAGCAGGCAAGAAACGCCCGATGGTGCTAGCGCCTAGCCAGGCAGCCGAGTGCGTCTCCTGAAAGATCCACACGGTGAGCGCCACGTTGTAGGCCCATGAGCCCACCGTCGACGTCACAAAAGCCCCCATCAGGAGCCGGAAGTCTTCGTGCTTCAGGCTGACGAGCAAGCCTGGCTTCGGCAGCCAGTGGCGAAAACGCGCGGTTTCTCGCTCGGGTTCGGCGCGGTGCCCGGGAGTCACACACGCAACCTTGGCGACACGACGGTCATGCGTCTAGTCCCCAACGAAACCGGTACCGTGCCGCGATGCGGATCGCGACATGGAACGTCAACTCGATCCGAGCCCGCATGGAGCGAGTCGTGGCCTGGCTGGAGCGCTCGGACGTCGATGTACTGGCGATCCAGGAGACCAAATGCAGGGACGACCAGTTTCCGTACGACGCCTTCGACCAGCTGGGCTACTCCGTCTCCCATCTCGGGACCTCGAGTTGGAACGGGGTGGCGATCGCGTCCAGGGTCGGTCTGTCAGACGTGGTCGAGTGCTTCCCCGGGCAACCGCACTGGGGCGATCCGGCCGCGGTCGAGGCCCGGGCTCTAGGCGCCACCTGTGACGGCGTACGCGTGTGGAGCCTCTATGTGCCCAACGGCCGTACGCTCCACGACCCGCACTACGCCTACAAGCTCGACTGGCTGGGCCGACTGCGAGTTGCCTCGGCTAACTGGCTCGATAAGGACCCCTCTGCGCAGATCGTTGCTTGCCGGCGACTGGAACATCGCGCCGCACGACGACGACGTCTGGGACATGCGGGTCTTCACCCACTCCACGCACGTCTCGCCGCCGGAGCGAGCTGCCTTTGCCGCCCTGATCGACGCGGGGTACGCCGACGTCGTACGACCGCATGCGCCTGGTCCTGGCGTGTACACCTACTGGGACTACACACGGCTGCGGTTTCCGCGGCGCGAGGGTATGCGGATCGACTTCCTGCTTGCTAGTCCGGCGTTGGCGCAGCGCGTCACCGGAGCGGTCATCGACCGGGAGGCGCGCAAGGGTAAGGGCGCCAGTGATCACGCACCGGTCATCATCGACGTGGCGTGAGGGATACGGCGGCGCAGCGCTTGAGGGTATGCGGCGTTGACGTGGCAGATGGCCCGTCCGCACCGCGGATCTGCCATGCGGACGGGGAGGATGCCACGTCAGCATGGCAGACCGGTAGGTACGCCAGGGGTGGCAGACCGTGTAGGTACGTCAGGCTCGCCCGGCGTCCGGGTTGACGTTGTCGCCGTCGTCCTGCACGCCTCGATCGGCTGGGTCGGCGTCCTCATCGGGTTCAGCGGCGACGACCAGCGGGCGAAGTCGTGCCCACGTGAGCAGCACGCCGGAGACGATCACCATTCCGATACCGGCCCAAAGGTTGACGTTGATGCCGCCGGCTCGGTTGAGGTCGCGATCGCTCGTCCCGAACAAGCCCATCAAGACGAGCACGATGCCGTAGATACCGACAAGCAAGCCGATGAACACACGGATGTCGAAGGCACCCGCGGTGCGCTTGCCACCGCCGCTTTCGTCGACAGCACTCGATCCCTGCATGGTGGTCATGGCGACTCCGTTCGGCTACCAGAAGAGAATGTTCAAGACGATGACCATGACGAGAGCGACCGACGCCAGCTTCGTCGGCTGCTGATACCAAGAGAGCGCACCCTCGTTGGCGTCGTGAAAGTCCTCCCGGGGTGTCAGCGAGTACACCAGTCCGCGCAGCTCTTTCTCCGGCTTGGGTTGCGTCACCATGGTGACCAGCACGGACACAACGATGTCGACGACGAAGGCCGCGCCGGCAGCGACGAAGCTCGCCCCCTGACCGCTCAGGTTGAGCGCGCCGATCGACATCGGCCCTAGCGCATCCACGCTCAGCACACCCACGAGAACGGCGGCCGCCGTACCTGAGACAAGACCTGCCCATCCCGCGGTCGGCGTCATGCGCTTCCAGAACATACCCAGGATGAAAGTCGCGAACAGCGGCGCGTTGAAGAACCCGAACAGTGTCTGGAGGTAATCCATGATGTTGGAGTAGGAGGAGGCGAAGACCGCCGTACCAATCGCGATAAGGGTGGCTGCTGCGGTCGCGATCCGCCCGACCATCGTGTAGTACTCGTCGGGCTTGTCCTTGACGACATACGTCTGCCACAAGTCGTACGAGAACACCGTGTTGAAAGCCGAAATGTTGGCTGCCATGCCAGCCATGAAGGCCGCAAGCAGACCGGCCAGCGCGACCCCCAGCATGCCGTTGGGCAGCAGATCACGGATCAGATAGAGGATCGAGTAGTTGTAGTTTGGGGCCTTTCCGTGAACGAGCTCGTTGACTGCTACCGCGGCGATCATGCCGGGGAGGATCACGATGAAGGGCACGAACATCTTCGGGAAAGCACCGATGATCGGTGCCCGCTGGGCCGACGAGATCGAGCTGGAGGCCATCGCTCGCTGCACCTCGACAAAGTTCGTCGTCCAGTAGCCGAAGGACAACACGAACCCGAGGCCGAAGATGATGCCGATCACGGACAGCACCGGAGTGGTGATGGCGGTGATGTTGGTGCCCGGCCACGACGAGAGTCTGTCGGCGCTGTCGGAAAATTGCTGCGTCATTTTGTCCTTCAGCCCGCTGTAACCGCCGACCCGATTCAAGCCGACGAGGGTCAAAGGAAGCAGCGCCGCAACGATGACGAAGAACTGCAGCACCTCGTTGTAGATGGCCGCGGACAACCCGCCGAGCGTGGTGTAGGTGAGGACGATGGCTGCAGCGACGATCAGGGAAACCCACAGCTGCCAGCCGAGAAGCACCTCGACGATGCTCGCGAGCAGATACAGGTTGATGCCGGCGATGAGCAGCTGGGCGATCGCGAAGCTGATTGCGTTGACCAGGTGCGCGCCGGTGCCGAAGCGACGCCGCATGAACTCCGGAACGCTGCGGACCTTCGACCCGTAGTAGAAGGGCATCATCACGACGCCGAGGAAAAGCATCGCCGGTACGGCGCCGATCCAGAAGTAGTGGGCAGTGGGAATGCCGTACTGCGCTCCGTTGGCCGACATGCCGATGATCTCGACGGCGCCCAGGTTGGCGGCGATGAACGCGAGGCCGGTGACCCAGGCGGGCAACGAGCGGCCGGACAGGAAGAAGTCGATGCTGCTGGAGATGGACCGGCGGGCGGCGATACCGATGCCCAGCACGAAGACGAAGTACAGCGCGATGATCGCGTAGTCGACCCAGTTGGCGTCCAGCCGAAGACCTGCTGCGAGAGTCACAGTGCCTCCCCAGGGGATAGAGACCTCGGTTGGGCACGCACGTTACTCCCGACAGCCACGTGGCGCACGGTGACGCGGCGTTCAGCCTCTTATCAGTTCTCCGTTTGTCTTCAGTTGCCGGCCTCCCTCACTGCAAGGTCCGAGCTGTACTGCCATATTTGGCACGAGCGCTCGGATCTTGCGCGCGTGTGGCATGGCTGCCCTAGCCTGAGCTGGTGCGTTGCCCGTCGTGCGGTGAGGAGAACCCCGCCCGCGCCAAGTTCTGCCTGGAATGCGCGACTCCTCTACCCGCTGCGGTTGCGACGACTGCTGAGGAGCGCAAGGTCGTTTCGGTCTTGTTCTGCGACCTTGTCGGCTTCACAGCTGCGTCGGAGACGGCCGATCCGGAAGATGTCCGAGCCCGGCTGGTGCCCTATCACGCCATGCTGCGGGAGCAGATCGAGAGCTTCGGCGGCACGGTGGAGAAGTTCGTCGGCGACGCCGTGATGGCGGTGTTCGGCGCACCGGTTGCTCATGAGGACGACGCGGAGCGCGCAGTGCGGGCGGGACTGGCGATCCTGTCAGCGATCGAGGACCTCAACGAGGCAGCCGGCGTTGGATTGGACCTTTCGGTGCGCATTGGCATCAACACCGGTGAGGTAGTCGTCGCACTTGGCGCACGACCCGAGCTCGGTGAGGGCTTTGTGACCGGGGACGTGGTCAACACCGCCGCCCGTCTGCAGACCGCGGCTCCGGTCGGCGCGGTTGCGGTCGGTGAGTCGACGTACCAGGCGACATCCCGCGTCTTCGACTACGAGCCGCTTGACCCTGTCTCGGTGAAGGGCAAGGCCGAGCCGGTGGCGCTGTGGCAGGCCGGCGCTCCCCGCGCGCGGTTGGGTGCCGACGTCATCCGAGCCAGCACAACCCCGCTTGTAGGACGCGAGCTGGAGCTGCTGCAGCTGCGGACGGTGTTCGAC
>JBBSHN010000078.1:0-10498 GCA_038252945.1 Propionibacteriales bacterium
ACGGGCCCTACGCGACCAACCTGGGTCGGCGTGGTCGGATGCTCGTGACGGTGTGAGTCTCGCGTAGTGGGTTGCTGCCGCCGGCGAGAAGGATCCGCAGCCGGTAGTTGTCGATGTTGCGGAACCCGCGACCGGACCGCTTGACCTGCTTGATGAGCAGGTTCGCAGCCTCGACCGGACCGTTCGACGCGCCGGTCGTGTGGTGGGCGAGGATCTCTCGCCGCCACCGTCGCAGCGTCTTGACTAGCCGGCGCAGCTCGGGCCCGGACTCGGGTTCGAGACACCAGGCGATGGCGTCATCGAGCCGTTCAGCCGCGAGGTCGGGATCGTCGGTGAGGTACACGTCGCGGACCTTCTCCTTCGCGACCCAGCAGTCAGAAACCTCGCCGCCGGGGTCGCCGTCGCGCAACGCTAGGTGGAGCCGGACCCAGCCGGCCTCGTCGACCCGTTCGGCCCCGAGGAGCAACAGCTTGCGGATGTCGTAGAGCGGGTCGCCTTTCCAGCCCCGATGCTCGAGGGTGGCTTGTTGAGTGCGTTGCCGGCAGCGGGTCACCGCGGCGTTGGCGAGCCGAACGATGTGGAACCCGTCGACCACCACGGTCACTCCGGCGAGCGGGCTGGTCGCCGCGGTCACCGCGGAGCGGTAGCCCTCGTGGGGGTCGACCGACACGACGTCGATGCCGGCCAGCCACTCCGATGGCATCGTGGCCATCCATCGGCGCAGGTCAGCGGCGTCGCGGCCTTCGAACACGTCGAGGATCTGACCAGAGGCGACGTCGACCACTGCAGTGATGAACCGGCGGCGTCGTCGCCGATGCGCGGGCTGCATCACGGTCTCGTCGAAGCCGACCATCACCGTCGCCCCGACCCGGTCCGGGTCGTCGACGCGTTCCCGGCCGATCCGTTCGATCGCCGCCCACACCGTTGACCACGACACCCCGAAGCCCCGGGCGATCGACGCCGGCGTGCCCTCGATCGCCGCGACCCGATCGGTCGCCCACTGCTCGGCCCGCGCCGTGAGCACCCGACGCGGCGCCGCCAGCTCCGTCTGCTCGGTCCAGGTCGACACCTCGCAGTCGGGGTCCGGGCACGACCAGATCCGCTTGCGCCACCGCACCCGCACCGGGCGGCCGCCGGCCGGCGCGTCGCGGACCGTGACCCACCGGCGATCCTTCGCCCGGGCCCGCGTCCCACACGCGGCGCAGCCCACGATCGTCGCGGTCGTCTCGACCTCGACGACGAGCTCCACGTCCCTGTCGATGACGTCCAACACCACGAACCCGGGCGCGCCGAACCAGCACGCACCACTACCTTCACTCACCGGGGAGCCTCCCTGTCTCGGACCGTCGAACAGTCACGAGACTCGTGGGGCTCCCCCTCTCAACGGCGGACCCTCACCCGATCAGCCCTCCCAGCTTCATCGCGCAGGGCCGGATAACGCAAACCGCACGTCACGAAGAAACACTAGGTCAGACGACGCGGCTGAGATTTCAAGACCCGCCGCATTCGTCGACTCTCCCACCGCTCCCTGACCCATCGCTCAGGTCGCTGGACTCTCCCGGAGCCGTTTCTGGTCGGACCGATCTGGTGTCCATACTTGTCCCGTCCCTCGCCCTGCCGGAGGTCGTGATGAGCGTCCGCCAGAAGCGGCCGGGGTAACCCGCACGTTCTCGGGCCGTGGTCCCGTCACGGGAGAGTCGCTCGGTTGCTCGGGGCCGTGGCGGTTGCGACCCTACGGGCGCCCGTACGGTTTGGGGATGAACCGAACCAAGGGCGGGCGGATGGGTGTGTCGCTGTTGTGTCTGGCGCTACTGGCTTCGTGCGCCAGCGGGTCGGGCAGTCGGGGCACGACCGGTTCGCTCGCCACCTCTGCGGTGCCGACTGGCGGGCGGCTCCCGCCGTGCGGTGCGGCGCCTTTGGATGTGGCGTTCACGATGCTCGGGACAAAGGGAGAAGAGCACGGAGACATCGCAGGCGTCGCGCCGAACGGCCGGGTGGTCAGGCTGACCGATGACGGTGCGTCCTATGACCCGGATTTCACCCCGGACGGGTCCCGCATCGTGTTCAGCAGCGGATCGACGTTCGCTCCCGTGTCGGACACCAGCGGCCCCACCGGCCTCGCGCTGTATGTGATGAACGCTGATGGATCGAAACGGTCGCGCCTCACCCAAGGCAGGAGCGATTTCCATCCCGATGTCTCTCCTGACGGTGAACGGGTCGTCTTCGCTCGTCAGCTGAACAACAACCTCGAGCAGGGACCTCAGGGGACAGGGCTGTATGTGGTGAACGTTGACGGTCGCGATGTCCATCCGCTCATAAAGGGTGATCCCGACGGCAACGAGGTGAAGGACTGGTTTCCGGCCTGGTCACCGGGCGGTGACCGGATCGCCTTTGTCCGCGAGACACCGCCTAAGCCCGGCTCATCGGTTGACGCCGAGGCAAAGGACAGCATCTGGTTGGTCGACTCCGACGGCTCGAGTCCACGACAGCTTGTCGGGGGCCTTCGACACGTGCAGATGTTGTCATGGTCCCCTGACGGGCGACGCTTGGCCTACGGCATCCAAGTCAATCGAGTCGACGCCCCGACTTACACCGTCGAGGTTGATCACCCGACCCCGAAACAGGTCGCCGGCACCGCACTCGACCCCAGCTGGTCAGCTGACGGCCAGACCCTGCTCTACTACCAAGGCCGCCCAGTCGGGGGAAGCCTCAGTGGTGCACCGCGCATCATCAGGCACAACCTAACAACCGGACGCGACAAGGTCCTCGACATCGGCACCGCCAACATCGGCTACCTCTACTTTCACTACGACATCGACGCCGTGCCCTGCCGCCGCCGATAACCGGCCCCGAAATCGGCCCTCCTCGCACGCCAGAATGGCGAGTCAACAACCTCGTACAAACGGGCGAGCGAACGCGAATCGGCGGTGTTGTTCTTGTGGATTCATAGATGTGTCAGCGCCGTCCGCCGAATACTGTTCGTGGTCTGCGGCTTTAGCCGGTCCGCCGCTTCGCCCACCACGCGGCGGCCACACCCTGGGCTCATGGCCGTCGATCGGCAGCGGCAGTTCTATTGACCCGATCATCTCGCCGGAGCTCCGGGCGACCGTGACGGACGGCGGCCACGCACACGCGGTTCCCGCGTCGCTGCAGACCACCGACCGAGGCGCAGCAACGGAAGGCCCGTTCAAACCGGATCTGCGCGGCGTCCACGATTCCCGAAGACCGGAGTCAGGGAGCGCACAACAGCCTCGTACTCGTGGTGCTCATGCAGACCAGCCCAACGGGGCAGTTCCAGACGGACCACGTCTTCGGCGCTTCATCGCGGAACAGGATCGTTGCTGGTCGGCACGGACTTATCCCACCCTTTGGGGGACGCCCCGTCGCGGCGACCCCGTCACTCATGCTCGTCCAAGCGGCCAAACTCTGCTGATGCGGTTGAGAGGATGGACAGGCGAGGCTGATCTCGTCGACAGTGACGGGGTCGTGGTCGCTCGTGGTCTCGCGGAACTGGCCGGGTGGTCCGGGGGAGGCACGCCTTGCTGGCAAGGCCGGGCTCTCGTCGGCGGGTTCGCGTGGATGGGTACCCTGACCGGGTCGGCGGACTGGCGCTCATTGGTGGAACAGCGCAGGTCGCTGCTGCTTCGAACCAAACAGGGTCGGGAGTCATCGGCGTTTCTCACCTATGTCGGGAGTGACGCTCCATCCACCGTCGAGCTCAGAGGCGGTCCGCCGTCACCCTTCTGACGGCCTTTCGATCACCCCCCGACCCCGAATGGGCCAGCGCGCGGCCGGCCCTTACTCTCCCCGCGCGACGGAGGAGCAAGTAGTGATCACAAAATGATCACGGATCGCAGGCGAACCGTCGGTACGGCGTAGCACTCGCTGGACGGCCGGTTTGGAAAGTCGTTCTCAGCGGCACTATTCGGCACGAGGCAACATCAGCCAAAACGGCTGCGGCTTGCATGACGCCCAAGAGGTCCTCGAGGCCGACGTCCCCCCGACCTCGACGCCGGGGCCGGAGGGTCGCCCCATATTCAGGTCGCTGGGCGCCCACCGGGCCCCATTGTCACCGCTCGCAGTCCTCGCTCGCAATGTCCTTACCGCAATCCCCCGCTCGCAGCCATCCAACATTCCATCCAACAAATTCGCCGGCATGAGCCGTCATCCAACATCATATGCCGGACTGTGGTCCGGACAGAACCGCAGGTCAAGTCCCCATTCCGGACCGAATGGACGCCACGACGACTACTGTTAATCCGTTTGTCGTGGGTTCGAGCCCCACCCCCGGAGCCCTCTGACCAGCGGTTTCGTCCGCCGGAAGCCGTTTGCGGGAGCCTCCCAATGCTCGTTTGCTAACAATCTGCAAACGAACGGGCCGAGTCACTCGCTGAGCGCCGCGTCGAGCTCGGCTGCCGCCTTGGCGGTCATGTTGTCGTTCACATGCTGGTAGACGGCCATCGTGAAGCTCGGCGAAGCGTGACCGAGCAACGCGCTGGCGATCGCCGGGTGAACCCCGCGCTCGAGCAGAACGGTGGCGACGCCGTGGCGGACATCGTGAAGCCGCATCGCGGGAGGCGCCCGGCACGAGCGGCGAGCCGCTTGAAGGCGATGGAGAAGGCGTCAGGGTCGAGTGGCGCGCCGTCGCCCCGGTCGCACACCAGGTCAGTGTCAACCCAGCCCGGTCCGATTCTCAGCCGACGCTCAGCCTGCTCGATCTTGTGTCGACGGAGCCGCTCGATGGTGGCCGCCGGCGCAGCTACCACGCGGCGGGATCGGTCCGTCTTGTTCGCGTGGAACGCCAACCGGCTTCCGTCACCATCGCGATCGCGGTGCAAGCCGGCCTCGGTACCGATCCTTCCTGCGGCAAGGTCGACACCGGCCCACCGCACGGCACCACGGCGCCGAGCTCGGTCTCGGGACCAGCAAGACTTTCCGCTGGCCCGACCAGGCGAACCAAATGGGTCCGCTGCCTTGCGGGTCGAGTAGCCGCGGTCAGTTCACGGCCGGCTTTGCGGCGTCCCTCCATCTGTTCGCTATGCCCGCTCGGCGCTGCACTGGCTGCGGCGTCCGTCCCTTTGCCACCTCGACGCTCGTTGGTGAGGTCTTCGACGTCCTGGCGTCGCATCCCGGGATGAACTCGGCATGGCGCCTACGCCGAGCGCAAGACGGCACCCATCGCCGAAATCCTGACCGCGCAGTTGGTGGAGGTGGCGCCGTGGACGTCAGCGCCAGCGTTCGCCCGTACGTGCCGGTCGTGGGCTCACGCCGAAGCGCAGGCCGAGTTGTTGCGGGTGTGGTTGGACGAGCAGGGCATGTTCGACGAGGACGGTGAGCAGCGTGGCGCGTCGAAGATGCTGGACAAGGTCGAGAGCCGGCTGGCGAAGCTGCGGGATCAGCTCGGCTTGACCCCGCGGAGCCTCGGTCAACTGCTGGCTACGGCGGCCGGGGTGGCGGCGGCGATGGGTGACGCGGCGTCGCTCGAGGCGTTGCAGGCGGAGGGGCGTTCCATCTTGGCGGCCCGGTTCAGCGCCGACCCGATCGACGACGAGGAGACCAGCGATGAGTGAGTCCGAGGCGATGGCGTCGATGGCGGCGATGCGATTGGAGGACGGTCGGCGTTGGGGTGAGGCAGCCGAACCGTTCCAGGTCGACGATGCCCGCGCAGTGCTCGACCGCGCTCCGACCGATCCTCGTCTGAACTGGTTGGGCCGGTCGAAGGGATCGTCCAAGTCGACTGATGTGGCCGCGATGTCGATGGCGTGGCTGCTCACCCAGTCGGAGCCGTTGGATGAGGGCTACGTGGTGGCTTCCGATGAGGAGCAGGCGGGGCGTCTGTTGCGGATGGCGGCTCGGCTGATCGCCCGTACGCCTGGCCTGTCCGGTCAGCTCGAGGTGCAGACCAAGGCGATCGTCCATCTGCGGACCGGGGCTCAGGTGATCGCTCTCGCTGCTGACGTGGCCGGCACCGAGGGGATCTTGTCGCCGTGGCTGGTGTTGGATGAGCTTCCGAACTGGGCGGACACGTACGCGGCGCGTGGGATGTGGACGGCGATCGCGTCGTCGGTGCCGAAGATGCGGTCGTGTCGATTGACGGTGATCGGGCACGCCGGCCAGCCGGGTTCGTGGCAGCACAAGGTGTTCGAGGCGGCGAGGAAGTCGAAGGCGTGGCGGGTCAACGATCGCCCCGGTCCGCCGCCGTGGATCGACGGGCCGGAGTTGGTGGAGCAGCGGTCGTTGTTGTTGCCGTTCCAGTTCGAGCGGCGTTGGCAGAACCGGTGGGCGGACTCCGACGACATGGTGGCCGGGTTCGAAGAGCTGCGTCGGTGTGTGGTGCTGGATGGCCCGCAGGCGCCGGTGCCGGGCGTGGATTACGTGGTCGGTGTCGACTTGGGTGTGACCGGGGACCGCAGCGTGGTCGCGGTGTGTCATGCCGAACCGTTGGACGAGGCGACGCAGTCGACCGCGAGGAGTTTGGGGGTCGGTACGTGGGCGTCGTCGAGGTACTCTCGGCCGGCGCCGCCGCAGGCCCGTCGTCAGCGGGTGGTGCTCGATCGGCTCCAGGTTTGGCGGGGTTCGCGTCGGGAGCCGGTGCAGTTGGCCGAGGTCGGTCAGTGGGTGCTCGAGGCGAGCGTGGTCTACAACCATGCGGGCGCCGTGTTCGACCCGTGGCAGGGGATCGGGTTGGCGCAGACGTTGCGGGGCCAGGGGGTGCGGTGTGACCAGTACGTGTTCACGACGCAGTCCGTGGGCCGGTTGGCGACAGTGCTGTTCCAGCTGATCCGGGACGGCCAGTTGAGCCTGCCTGATGATGCGCGTCTGTTGGATGAGTTGGCGTCGGTGAAGATCCGGGAGACGTCGACGGTAGGCGCGGTGAGGATGGATCACGACAGCGGCAAGCACGACGATCAGGCGGTGGCGATCGCCTTGGCTGCGCAGGCGTTGGTCACGAGCCCGGTGCACTCGCTTCCGCCGGTGGTCCGGTACCGCAACGGGCCCTCCGCGGGACGCGCTAAGCACTGAGGGACGCCTCAACTCGTCACGTCGGCGCGACAGGCCTCGCGTTGACGAGGAACGAGTGGTGGCTCACCGCCCAACGGACGCACCGTCGCTGCGGGCGGTACGCCAAACGAATGTCGCGATCCCTCCGTCGGGGACCCTCGCGGTAAAATGCCGTTCACCTTCGGTAACCGTAAAGGCAGCGGCGCGGCCGTTGTTGGTTGTGACGACGAGTACCTCCGTTCCGTCGGGATTACGGAACGCGACGGTCTCAATTCCGCACGCGACCTGAGTGCCGCAACCGTCGTCCGATGACGACGCAATGCGGTACGCACCGTGTTGGATAAACTTGCTGAACTGGCCGAGCTCCCAGTAGTCGGAGGTCAATCGATACGTTCGCTTCGACGCATCGACTACGAGCGGTGCGATGCAGCCCGGACAGCCACCTCCATGTTTCGGCCCACCCGCTTCATTGAGCGCGAGGTTCCAGAGCTGCACGCCAGCCATCGATCCTCGGAGCGCTCGGACGATCATCTCTCCCGGGCGGAGATGACTCAGACCACTGGAGCACTCCGTCACGAAGCTCGGCAATCTGCGGATCCGCATCGTGACGGGCGCAGCTTTCGGTCCACCGAAATAGCAGTGGTACGCAACGCCTCCTAGAGACGTTCCAGCGATCGACGCAACTGAGGGCACATACTGGTCGGCGAAAGCGAAGTCGAAGTCCCAGGCCAGAATTTTTGCCTGAATATTCGCCCGTTGGAACGCAGGGGCGAGGAACCGCCCGATGAATACACCCTCAGCCTCGGGCGTGAGTACCATTCCCGGGTAATCGCTTGGTGCAATGAGCGGCTCGTTCTGCACGCCGACGTAGCTGATTTTGACTCCGGCTCGGCGATAGGCCTGGACGAACCTGACGAAGTAATCCGCCAAAGGAGCGTACGCATCGTGCTTCAGCGTTCCGCGCGGGTCGCCCGAACCGACGAGCGAATCGTTCGTCTTCATCCACGCTGGGGGGCTCCAGGGGTTCGCCATCACGGTCAGCGCAGGATTGATTCGCCTGGCTTCCCGGAGCAGCGGGACGATATAAGTCATGTCGTGCGCAATGGAGAAGTGAGCCAACTGGGGATCAGAGACGCCGGCAGGGACATCGTCGTACGTGTATGCGGGACCAACGGTGAAGTCGGAAGCACCCATCGGGGCCCGGATGAACGTCAAGCCGATTCCGCGTTTCGCAGAGAACAACTGCTGCAACGCCTGTTCGCGCCTGTTCGGCGGAAGCCCTGTAGCGAGCAGATACGCCGAGCTATCGGTCAGTGCACCACCAAAGCCGGCGGACACGCTTGATATCGCGTGCGTGGGTCGATGACAATCTCGGTGTTCGGAGAAGCAGACCCAGTTACGAACGCAGTGTCTGGGAGCCGGGTCAGGGCATATCGGCCGTCGGCGGTAGTCAATGCCACCTCAACAGGATTCGGCGTCAATGTCGCGAGGCGGTGGGCTCTGGATGTCTCATAGTGACTGACCCGGGGTGCCTTCTGGGTGAAACCATTGAACGCTGAACCACAGGCAACTACGACGGCACCGCCCAGCACAACCGCTGCGCAGAGGCTCCACACAGGTCGGAACGGGCGTCTCATGGCAGCGGCACCCTATTGGGACGCGTGCCGGCAGGCGCGGCTGCATGCCGCCCATCCGGCCGCCAAGTTGTCGCCGGCCTCACGGAACGCCTCGACGTCTCGCGTTGCGCCGGGTTCATCGAGTTGTCGAAGTACACGACCCGACCGGACTCCAGGCCGGCCGCCCACGCCCGTCCGGCAATCCGATCGTCGACCTGGCCTACCGTCGCCGGCTGCTCGAGCTCACCGGCCCAGCGTGGTCCCTCTGCTCTAGACGTGTGTTGGGCAGCCATTCTCGGTCCCCCGTGCGCCCCTCCATCGCCTCCCGGAGCGCCTCGGTGTCGAGGCCCTTCACGTAGCCCTGTGTGGTGGCCAGGGACTGGTGGCCGAGCATGTCGCGTATGGCCATGACGTCACGGGACGCCCGGTAGACGTCGGTCGCCGCACTGTGCCGTAGTGCGTGGGTCGACACGCCGTCGCGGGCCCTGGCTTTGATGCCGGCGTCGTAGGCCAGCGCGGTGACCCGTCGGCCGATCCACGTCGGCGTGACGTGACGGTGCTCGGGGTACCTGTCTCCTCGGATCAGGGGACCAGCGCTGGCCGGATGTCGTTCAGATACGCCCGCAGCGCCCTGACCGCTTCCTCGGTCAACGGTAGGTGCCGTTGGTGGCCGCCTTTGGCTGCCCGTCTGACCGTCAGGGTGCGTCCGGCCAGGTTCACGTCTCCGACCTCGAGGCCGGCGATCTCGGCCCGGCGGAGCCCGAGCTGCAGGCCGAGGATGACGATGAGCCGGTCCCGGTTGTCGGCGCACGCCGCCAGGAGGGCGCCGGACTGGTCGACGTTGAGTGCCCGGGGGACGGCCCGGGGGACACGGGGCGGTTTGACAGGTCGGTCGACCCGGCCTCAACGTCGATTCGGCACCGTCTCGTGGGAGCCGTTCCTCCAGTGGTTGGCGTCGGTCCTGGCGACCGTGGAGGGCATCGCACCTCTACCTCGCGAAATCGAAGCCCGGCTCGGCGCTACATCGACGGCGAACAAGGCCATCCGCTCGTCGAGCAACGACCGAACGCTGGGATCTCAGCACTTCGCCCCGAACAGTCGTAGTGTTCCCTCCCCTCGGTTCGGTGTCCGACTCGGAGGAAAGCAAATGCGGGTTCGTCTGCTGGTGATGGTGATCGTGGCCATGACCCTCGTAGCTGCGTGCGGCAGCAGCGGTTCTTCAAAGACCGCCAGCTCTTCGGGCAGCAAATCGTCGAACTCGACCCAGACGAGCGGCGGGTCGTCAAGCGGCAAGTCGTCGACAACAGTGAAGTTCGGTGGCAACGGCGGCAGCGACTTCTGCGACTATGCGCGCAAGGTCTCAGCAGCACTCCAACAGCAATCGAGCAATACCGACCCGGCGGCAAGGAAAAAGCGTCTCCAAGCGTCAAGCGACGCGATCGCCCACGCGGCGTCGATAGCGCCCTCGGCGATCAAGGCCGACTTCGACACGTTCGTGTCAGGCCTCCACTCCTACCTGGCCGCCTTGGCCGCTGTGAACTACGACGCCACGAAAGTCGACCCCACCAAGCTTCAAGTGCTGACGGATCCGAAGTTCACGACCGCCTCCGAACACATCAACCAATATTTGGCGCAGGTCTGCAAAGTCTCATCGACGACGTCCCCCTAAGGAGCGAGTTCACGTCGCCTCGCTATGGGCATCTAACCGGGTCGCGGTCTCGATAAATATCCCGTCAGTGCAGGCGCCTCCATCAACTCGGTAGGACTTCGTGAGCATCGCTAGTTCCTTTGAAGAACTCTGACTGAAGCACGCGCCGGCGAGTTGTTGACCGCTGCGGACAAGCAAGACGGCGGCGACGCGATGCGTGTTCGATCACATC
>JBBSHN010000079.1:0-10373 GCA_038252945.1 Propionibacteriales bacterium
CCGTTGCGTACGCCGCGGTGGCCTGGTTGCTGCGCTTCGTCGCTCATCACCCCATCACCTGGTTCGTCGGCTACCGGGTGGCGCTGGGCGTCGTACTCGTGCTCCTGTTGGCGACCGGCGTACTTTCTGCGACCTAGCACGGCGCTCCGGCCAGTCGGCCGAGACGTCATTTTGGAGCCGAACGCCGGCAAAGCCGGGCCTTCCGTGGCGTGTCGGCGGAAGGGGGAGTCAGAGCCAGCCGGAGTGCTTGAAGAGGCGGTAGAGGGTGAGGCAGGCGGCGGCCATGACGCTCAGGCAGGCCGGGTAGCCGTACTCCCAGTTCAACTCGGGCATGTTGTTGAAGTTCATGCCATAGATGCCCGCGATCATGGTGGGGACCGCGGCGATGGCCACCCAGGCGGAGATCTTGCGCATGTCGTTGTTCTGCTGCACGGAGATGCGCGCCATCAAGGCGTCATGAGCGCTCGAAAGCAGCGAGTCCATGGACTCGACCCGCTCGTACACGCGGACGGCGTGGTCGGCGACGTCGCGGAAGAACGCCTCAGCCTCCCTGCTCACACCAGGGACCTGCCCCTGGGCGAACTTCAGAAGAGGATCACGCAGCGGCCCCACGGCACGGCGGAACTCCGCCATCTCGCGCTTCAGATGGTAGATCCGCTGCTCGTACGACCCTTGGGGAATGGGGTTTGAATCGGACGCGGTGGCATGCTCGATCACTCGTCCCTTTCCGGAGAAAACCTCGCTGTCGATGCCGTCAACTTGGTTCTCGAGTTCATCAGCGATGACTTCGTACTCGTCGACCACCCGGTCGCACACCGAGTACACGACCGCGAACGGGCCACGGTCAAGCACCTCAGTGTGATCTTCGAGCCCGCGACGAGTCTCGCGGAGATCTGCGCCCTCGCCATGGCGCGCGGTGATGACGTAGTTGTGACCGAGAAAGATCGCGATCTGGCCGGTCTCGACCGCGGAATGCTCCTCGACGTACCACAGCGTCTTCAGCACCAAGAAAAGGGAGTCGTCGCTGAAGCGCTCGAGCTTCGGTCTCTGGTGATCTTGCACGGCGTCCTCAACGGCGAGCCGGTGCAACGAGAAATCCTTCGCGACCTCCGTCATCTCTTCGTACGACGGTTCGTGCATACCGATCCAGACGAAGTCTTCGGGTTTGGTGACCGATGCGAGCGCCGCACAAAGATCGGGAGGTTCGGCGTCATAGTGCAGCCGCTTGCCCTCCCGGTAGACGGCGCAGTCCACGATCACCCACCCATTGTCACCCGGGTTGGTCCAGGCCGCCGTCTATGGTGTGTCGCGTGGCCACGGTCCTGCTCGTACGGCACGGCCGCTCAGGTGCCAACAGCAACGGTGTGCTCGCGGGACGCAGCGCCGGAGTGGATCTCGACGAAGGCGGTCAGCAGCAAGCGGCGGCGACGGGGCGTCGGTTGGCCGGGCTGCCGATCACGTCAGTCGTCTCCAGTCCGCTCGAGCGGTGCCGACAGACAGCTGCAGCGCTTCGCGCCGAGATAGGCGGCGCCGTCGAGGTCCAGATCGACGACCGGCTCATCGAGTGCGGGTACGGGGACTGGACAGGCGCGGAACTCAAGAAGCTCAGCAAGGACCCGCTCTGGAAGGTGGTGCAAGGCCATCCCAGTGCAGCCACCTTTCCCGCCGGTGAATCCATCCGGCAGATGCAGTTGCGCGCCGTCGACGCGGTGCGAGACTGGGATGCCCGCGTGTCCAGTGGATTCGGGCCGCAGTCGTTGTGGGTGGCGGTCAGCCATGGTGACGTCATCAAGGCGGTGATCGCCGATGCGCTTGGCGCGCATCTCGACCACTTCCAGCGCATCGTCGTTGATCCAGCGTCGGTCTCGGTCATCAGCTACACACTGCTGCGTCCGTTCGTGCTGCATCTGAACGACACCGGCGATTTGAGCGGCCTGGTGCCTAAGCGGCGCAAGGGCCGACGCCGCAAGGACCCGAGCAGCGACGCAGCGGTGGGTGGGGGAGCCGGGTCGTAGGCTCACGGTATGGCGATGGTCGTCCACACCCACGAGCGTCCTGACCGGTTCATCGCCGGGACGGTAGGTCCGCCCGGTCAGCGCACCTTCTTTCTTCAGGCGAAGTCAGGCACGCAAGTGACCAGCGTGGCGCTGGAGAAGCAGCAGGTAGCGATTCTGGCCGAACGTGTGGATCTGCTGCTCGATGAGGCACTGCGCCGCAGTGGAGGCGACGCGACGATCCCCGCTGTGGCGCCGGTCGACCTACGCGACGGAGGTCCGCTCGACCAGCCCATCGTCGAAGAGTTCCGCGTCGGCACGATCACGTTGAGCTGGGAACCCGAGGCTGGTGTCGTCGTGATCGAGCTGTTTCCGGTGTCCGCGGAAGCCGCGGAGTCGGCTGACGACGAGAGTGACGACCAGGGCGAGACGACGATGGAGTCAGTACAGATCGAGGCGGACGAGATGGTCCTGGTAAAACTGGAGCCGGCCTATGCCAGAGCGTTTGCGCGCCGTGCGCAGTCCGTTGTGTCTGCGGGTCGCCCGCCCTGCCAGTTCTGCGGAGGACCTCTCGATCCAGAAGGTCACTTGTGTCCGCGTGCGAACGGATTCAAACGTATTGCGGACTGAACCGGCTTCGTCCTCGGAGGATCTGACCGACGACGACATCGCGCACGTCTTAAGCGTCGGTTCGCTGAGACTGATCGGGCGACTTGCGGAGGCGTCGAATGCCTCGTTTCTTGGTCAAGTCCAGGTCGACGGCGTCAGCCTGCGATGTATCTACAAGCCGGTGGCGGGGGAGCGGCCGCTCTGGGACTTCCTCGACGGCACACTCGGGGCGCGTGAGATGGCTGCGCGGCTGGTGTCAGAGGCCGGAGGATGGCAGCTCGTTCCGCCGACAGTGATGCGCGACGGCCGCTTCGGTCCCGGCGTCTGCCAGCGTTGGGTCGACGTCGACGCCGAGCGCCCGCTCGTCGATGTCGTCGCACCGGAGACTCTGGACGGCGACTGGATCGCGGTGCTTGAGGCTGAAGATATGCGCGGGCGCCCCGTCCTGCTCGCTCATGCCGACGATGTGCGCCTGCGCGATCTGGCCGTTCTGGACGTCGTCATCAACAACGCCGACCGCAAAGGAAGTCACGTCCTTCCGGAGGCCACGGACGACGATCCTTCGAAGGCGCAGCTCACGTCCCAACGAGCAGCATCGTCAGCCGGTCGGCTCTGGGCATGTGACCACGGCGTGACGTTCCACGCGAGCCCCAAGCTCCGGACGGTCCTGTGGGGATGGGCGAGCGAGCCACTGCGCGATCGTGACCGTGCTGCGCTTGAGCAGCTGCTGACAGCCTTGGACGGCCAGTTGGGCGACGATCTCGCCAGGCTGTTGGCTGTGCGCGAGGTCGACGCTCTGCGCGAGCGGGCCACACACCTGCTCACAATCGGGGTGATGCCAGTACCGGATGGCTCCTGGCCGCCGGTGCCGTGGCCGGCGATTTGAGCCTGCGACGTTAGGCTGACCGAATGCGTTCCTGGGCCGCGCCGGCGATGCTGTCCACGGCTCGTGACCGGCTGGGCGACGCCCCGGAGCTGTCGCTGTACGACGAGGTCACGGGATCGGTGGAAAAGACCAACCCCGGGGCGACCGCCAGCCTCTACGTATGCGGCATTACGCCGTACGATGCCACCCACCTTGGGCACGCAGCCACCTATGTCGGCTTCGACCTCGCCGTCCGCGCGTGGCGGGAGGCCGGCCACGAGGTCCGCTACGTGCAGAACGTCACAGACGTCGACGACCCACTGCTCGAGCGCGCCTCCCAGACCGGGGAGGACTGGGCGGATCTCGCGGCCCGTGAAACCGATCGCTTCCGTGCCGACATGGCGGCCCTGAGAGTCACCCCTCCGGAGGCATTTCCAGGCGCCGTGGAGTCGATTCCGCTCATCGTGGAGCTCATCGAGGAGCTGAAGACGCGAGGTGCGACGTACGAAGTCGACGGCGATCTTTACTTCTCCGTGGGGTCAGACCCGACCTTCGGCAGCATCTCCCGCTGGAGTCGGGACCAGATGCTCCAGGTGTACGCCGACCGCGGTGGCGACCCCGATCGGCCGGGCAAGCGTGATCCGCTGGACTGCTTGCTCTGGCACCGGTTCCGGGGCCACGGTCCCGCCTGGGAGACTTCACTCGGTACTGGTCGGCCCGGCTGGCACATCGAGTGCGCCGCCATCGCGTTGCACTACCTTGGAATCGGCTTTGATGTGCAAGCCGGCGGCAGTGACCTGATGTTTCCCCACCACGAGATGTGTGCGGCCGAGGCGCAGGTCGCGCGCGACGGCGAACGTTTCGCGAGGGCCTACGCACACGTCGGCATGGTTGGCTACGAGGGCGCCAAGATGTCCAAGTCCCGCGGCAACCTCGTCCTCGTGTCGAAACTGCGGACCGAGGTCGACGCGGGAGTGATCCGCCTGGCGTTGCTCGCTCAGCACTACCGACAGCCGTGGGAGTGGCGCGACGACCTACTCGCTGCGGCGACCGAACGGCTGGAGCGTTGGAGGTCTGCGGTGCGTCGCGGCGGTCCAGATGCTCATCCAGTTGCTGACGCTGTGCGCGCCGCTTTGGCCGATGATTTGGACGCGCCGCGAGCTCTAACCGCTGTCGACGCCTGGGCCCGGTCTTTTGATTCGCCCGTCGAGGGGGCGGCGGAGCTGCTCGCTGCCGTGGTCGACGCGTCGCTTGGCCTTGACCTCGCTGCCGGGGCTGCATGACAAGTCGCGCGGAAACACTGAGCGCTGGCGTGAGCGGAAAGATCCTCAGCTGTCGTCGGCTCGGCGCTTGAGGTAGCGCTCGAACTCTTTCGCGATCGCGTCGCCGCTGGCCTCGGGGAGGTCGGCGGTGTCGCGCTCCTCCTCCAGCGACCGGACGTACTCAGCCACCTCGGAGTCATCCGAGGCGAGCTCGTCGACGCCACGCTCCCAGGCCTTGGCCTCCTCTGGCAGGCCCCGCATGTCGATCGGAGCGCCGAGGAAGTCCTCGATCCGCCCCAACAACGCCAGTGTCGCCTTGGGTGCCGGAGGAGACGCCACGTAGTGCGGCACAGCAGCCCAATACGACAACGCCTCCAGTCCGCGGCGATAAGACGCCTCCTGAATGACTCCGAGAATGCCCGTGGGTCCGGTGTACGTCGACGGTTCGAGGCCGTGTCGGGCAGCCAACTCAGCATCTGACGTCACGCCGGTAATGGGCACCGGTCGTGTGTGCGGTACGTCGGCCAGAAGGGCTCCCAGGGTGATGACCGTGGATGCGCCGCGAGCGACGAGGTAGTCAAGAACCTCCGTGCAGAATGACCGCCATCGCAGGTTGGGCTCGATGCCGGTCACCAAAAGCGCGTTGCGACCGCCTGGGCGCGCTGCACACTGCCAGAAGCTCGTCGTACGCCACGACAGCTCGCGTTGTCCTTCGGAGTCGTAGCCGACGTGCGGCCGGTTCACCTGGAAGTCGTAGTAGTCCTCGGGGTCGATCGTCGCCAGCAGCGTGGCCCGCCAGGTGACGAGCAGCTGGGAGACCACATCGCTTGCGGCGTCTCCCGCGTCGTTCCATCCCTCGAAGGCCGCGATCACGACAGCGTCGCGCAGATGCGCGTCCGCCTCGATCTCGATCACCGCTCCAGCCTAACCGCGAAGAGCGGCGGCTGGACTTGCAGAGACCGGAGCTGGCGGAAGGACGGTCGCCGTGAAGCCATGGACAGCAGTCGTAGGCTGGTGGGTCTGCCAGACTCCACCTGCAAGGAGCACCCGTGCCGCTGGATAGCGCCGCAAACGCTCCTGCTGCGGCGACCCCGAGTAGCCTGCGCGCGGCGCTCGCTTCGCGCGTTGTGACAGCCGACGGCGCAATGGGAACGATGCTGCAGCAGGCGCCGCTGGGCATTGCGGATTTTGCGGGGTTGGAGGGCTGCAACGAGATCCTCAACGTGACGCGTCCGGACGTCGTTCGGGGCGTCCACGAGCAGTATCTGCAGGCGGGCGCCGATTGCGTCACCACCAACACCTTCGGAGTCAATCTGGCCAATCTCGGCGAGTACAACATTGCGGACCGAATCGGCGAACTCGCCCAGGTGGGCGCCGAGCTGGCTCGGGCAGCCGCCGACTCGTGGGCGGAGACCACGGGGCAGAGCCGTTGGGTGCTGGGATCCCTCGGCCCCGGGACGAAGTTGCCGTCCTTGGGTCACGTCAGTTTTCGGGCGCTCCGAGACTCCTACGGCGACGCCGCCCGGGGGTTGCTGCGTGGAGGCGCTGACGCGCTCCTCATCGAGACGGTGCAGGATCTGCTGCAGGCAAAGGCCGCGGTGATCGGCGCACGCCGTGCGACAGCGGAGCTAGACGATCCCCGGGATGTGCCGATCCTTGTCAGTGTCACCGTCGAGACAACCGGCACCATGCTCCTCGGCACCGAGATCGGTGCCGCACTGGCGGCACTCGAGCCGCTCGGCATCGACGTTCTCGGGCTCAACTGCGCCACCGGCCCCGCGGAGATGAGCGAGCACCTGCGGCAGCTGTCTCGAACGACTCGACTGGTTCTCACCTGCATGCCCAACGCCGGCTTGCCGCAGCTGACGTCCGACGGTGCCGCGTACCCGCTCACACCGCAGGAGCTCGCCGAAGCGGCCGACGCGTTCGTCGCCGAGTTCGGGCTCGCGCTTGTCGGCGGGTGCTGTGGAACGACACCTGAACACATCGAGCAGCTCGTTCGACGCGTGCGCGGTCGGGACCTCGCCGAGCGGCACGTCCGCTGTGAACCGAGCGTGTCCTCGCTCTACCAGGCGGTGCCACTTCGCCAAGACACGTCGTACCTCTCGATCGGGGAACGGACGAACGCCAACGGCAGCAAGGCGTTTCGCGAGGCGATGTTGGAGAACCGCTGGGACACCTGCCTCGGGATCGCCCGGGACCAGGTCCGCGAGGGAGCTCACCTGTTGGATCTGTGCGTCGACTACGTCGGTCGCGACGGCATAGCCGATATGCGGCAGCTGGCCAGCCGGCTGGCGACCTCATCGACTCTTCCAGTGGTGCTCGACTCCACCGAGCCGGATGTCCTCGAGGCCGGACTCGAGTCGCTCGCCGGACGTTGCGTGATCAACTCGGTGAACTTCGAAGACGGCGATGGGCCGGAGTCGCGGTACGCCAAGGTCATGCCGCTCGTTCGCGAGCACGGCGCAGCGGTGGTCGCCTTGACGATCGACGAGGAGGGACAAGCGCGCACGGCTGACAGGAAGTACGCCGTCGGAACGCGCCTGATCGATGATCTCACCACCTCGTGGGGCTTGGAGCCGAGCGACATTCTGCTCGACTGCCTGACGTTTCCGATCGCCACCGGGCAGGAAGAAACCCGGCGGGACGCCCTGGAGACGCTGCTCGCCATCCGAGAGGTCAAGCGTCAGCATCCCGACGTCTTGACCACGCTGGGAGTGTCCAACGTGTCGTTCGGGCTCAATCATGCCGCACGACGGGTGCTCAACTCCGTGTTCCTGCACGAGGCGGTGCAGGCAGGGCTGGGCTCGGCGATCGTGCACCCGGCCAAGATCGTGCCGCTGTCGCGAATCCCCGAGGAGCAGCGCGAGGTAGCCACCGACCTGGTCTACGACCGGCGACGCACCGGATACGACCCTCTCGAGCGGCTGCTCGAGCTCTTCGCCGGTGTGACAGCCGAGGACAGCCGCGCGAACCGGGCCGCCGAGCTGGCCTCGCTGCCGCTCGCCGAGCGGCTGCGCCGCCGCATCATCGACGGCGAGCCGACCGGCCTGGAGGCTGATCTCGACGAGGCTCTTGCCAGTGGACGCTCAGCGCTCGGGATCGTCAACGACGAGCTGTTGGCTGGGATGCAGGTAGTGGGTGAGCTGTTCGGCTCCGGTGAGATGCAGCTTCCGTTTGTGCTGCAGTCGGCTGAAGTCATGAAGGCGTCGGTCGCGTATCTCGAGCCGCACATGGACAAGACCGACGACCGGGGCAAGGGAAAGGTGGTGCTCGCTACGGTCAAGGGGGACGTACACGACATCGGCAAGAACCTCGTCGACATCATCTTGACCAACAACGGTTACACGGTCGTGAACCTCGGCATCAAGCAGCCGGTCAGCGCGATCGTGGACGCCGCGATCGATGCAGACGCCGACGTCGTCGGCATGTCGGGCCTGCTGGTCAAGAGCACTGTGGTGATGAAAGAGAACCTCGAGGAGCTCAACGCGCGAGGACTTGCGCAACGTTGGCCGGTGCTCCTCGGAGGCGCCGCCCTCACCAGGGCGTACGTCGAACAGGACCTCGCCGCGTTGTTCGACGGCCAGGTCCGCTATGCCCGCGACGCGTTCGAGGGACTACGTCTCATGGACACAGCGATGGCCGTCAAGCGCGGTGAGGCCGGGGCCCAGCTGCCGGCGCCACGCAGCAGGCGGGTTGCTGCCCAGGTGACAGTCCGGCCGACCACCGACGACGTCGAGGTTCCGCCGCGCTCCGACGTGGCCACTGACAACGCGGTCCCCGAACCGCCGTTTTGGGGCGGGAGAATCGTCAAGGGAGTCCGAATGGCTGACTTCGCCGCCTACCTTGACGAACGTGCGACCTTCATGGGGCAGTGGGGGCTGAAGTCCTCCCGAGGTAATGGCCCGACGTACGAGGAGCTGGTCGAGACAGACGGCCGGCCGCGACTGCGGGCGTGGCTCGACCGAATCTCCACCGAGGGCATCCTCGAGCCAGCTGTCGTCTACGGGTACTGGCCGTGTTACAGCGAGGGCAACGACCTCGTCGTCCTCGATCACATCCAGCGGTCAGGGCAGGTCGCCCGCTTCACATTCCCCCGGCAGCGTCGCGACCGCTTTCTTTGCCTCGCCGACTTCTTTCGGGCCAAGGACAGCGGTGAGCTCGACGTGGTGGCTTTTCAGCTCGTCACGATGGGGAGTCGGGTGAGCAAGGTGACGGCCGACCTGTTCGCCGCATCGGCGTACCGCGAGTACCTGGAGCTGCACGGGCTTTCGGTGCAGCTTACTGAGGCGCTGGCTGAGCACTGGCATGCCCGTGTGCGTGCCGAGCTGCGTTTCGGCGGAGGGGACGCGCCGGAGCTCGACGGCATCCTCCGACAGGGCTACCGCGGGTCGCGGTACTCCTTCGGCTATCCCGCCTGTCCTGATCTGGAAGACCGTCGCGCGCTCGTCTCGCTGCTGAGGCCAGAACGCATCGGCGTGCAGCTCAGCGAGGAGCTGCAACTGCATCCGGAGCAGTCCACCGACGCTGTCGTGGTGCATCACCCCGAGGCCAAGTACTTCAACGCTCGGTGAGCGAGCTCCAAGCGGTCCTTTTCGACATGGACGGGACGTTGTGCGACACCGAGCCGGCATGGATGGCCGCTGAGTTCGCGCTGGCCGCGCGCTATGACGCGCCCTGGACTCGCGAGGACGGTCTGCGACTCGTCGGCAACGACCTACGGGACTCTGGGAGATACATCGTGGCCCGTATGCGGCTGCCGATATCGCCGGAGGAGGTACTCGCCGAGCTTGTGCCGGCTGTGATCGCGACGGTGCGCTCAGAGGGCGCACGCTGGCGGCCGGGCGCCGTTGAGCTGCTGGCCAAATGCAACTCTGCCGGAGTGCCGACAGCGTTGGTCACGATGTCATACGCCGACCTGGCCGAGGCGGTCCTGAAGGCACTCCCTGCTGGCCGCTTCGACGCGGTCGTCACCGGAGAGACCGTCAGCAACGGCAAGCCGGCTCCCGATGCCTACCTACTGGCGGCCGATTTGCTCGGCGCGGACTCGACCGCATGCGTGGCGATTGAGGACTCCGCCACCGGGGCGGCGTCCGCGGAGGCGGCTGGATGTCTGGTGCTCGCCGTGCCGCATCACGTGCACATCCCTGGCGGGCCGCGGCGCCGACACGTCGCCTCGCTGGCGGAATGCACGATAGAAACTCTGCGAGCGTTCGCGGCCATGCGCTGACCGTGTTGTGACCACTGCGTGCACCAAATGGCGGGTGCCGGGTGGCTTCATCCGGACGACGAGACGCCGGCCCCCGCGTGCGAGTCGCCGACTGCCGGCTCGCGCTGACATTCGCCCGGCTGGGGCAGCGGCGGCGGTGTCCCACCGAACTCTGGACACAGCGCCTGGTGATCACACCAGCCGCACATCGCTGAGCGGCGCGCACGCCAGTCGCCCGTCGAATGCGCCCGCTCGATCGCCCGCCACAAGGCGTCAATTTTCCGCTCGGTGGCGAGCAGGTCTCCCTCCTCGGGCTCGTAGCGGAGCAACTCGCCGTTGCCGAGGTAGATCAACTGAAGCATTCGCGGGATCACTCCGCGAGTGCGCCAGACCACCAGCGCGTAGATCTTCATTTGGAACAGCGCGTTGGCCTC
>JBBSHN010000080.1:0-10367 GCA_038252945.1 Propionibacteriales bacterium
CTCCACCACGCCACCGTGGTCGTCACCAGCGGCGAGAGCTTCCGGATGAAGGAGGCGCGATCGCGCTCCGCGCCCCGGCCGAAGGGCGCATCCGGGCCGAACGGGGCGAAAGCGGACCGCTGACAGGCCTGCGGAGGCGCGCGATCGAACGGCTGAGGGTCAGGACACTCGGATGCCAGTACCGCGACGAGCGACGCCAGGGTGCGGACTTCTACTTGGCCAAAACCGCGGACTTCCAGTTGACCATTGACACGGCCTTTGTACTGTTGGCCATGCGCGCACTGATGAGCTCATCGAGACGAACCTCGGCGGATCGGCGGGATCCGATCGAGCGAGATGCGTCCCAGAACTGGGGGACGAGGAGTCGGGTCAGGGCCGTGGCCTTGGCCACGTCGAACGCGCGCGGGGTATTGGCCTGACTTGCGCAACGATCCCCGCGGTCAATGCTGCGGCCGCCACGGCTGCGAACCACAGTGCCTCGGCCGGCACCGTGAGTCGCGACCGGTTGATCAGCGGCCAGGCCGCAGCGGCGACGGTGAAAATCACACCGCTGGTATTGGTGATCTGGAAACCTCGCCGTTCGATACTCGAGCGCCGCTGCTCTTCGTCCGCGAGCTCGGCTCTGACCACCTTAGCCCGCCCGTCCACACGATTGGCACACTAGAAACCATCGCTTTTTGAGTACCCCAGGATCAAAGACCCGTCGATGCCGTTGCTGGTCGCGAGGCGCCTCGCCGGGATCTCACCCCGCACTTCGCGCCCGAGTGCGACCGGCCGTCCACCCTGCGCACGTAGTGGCTCGTTCGCGACGATGCGTCGACCGGCTGGCAGGCCGGGCGACCGGGCGTTTGAGTTTCTCGTTGCGCACGGCTGCGGGCGAGGATGCCGCTCAGCACGCCGCCCGGCGTCGGACTTAGGGTCGATGGATCTCGATCACGATCGCATCCTCCGCGGTTCCGTCGGCGTCGCGGATACGCCAACAGCCGGGCTGATCGAACATCAGATTTGACGCGAACGCTACGGCACGCTCCCACCCGGCGGGCAGATCCGTCATCGGCCCCCGCACCGCGTTCAAGGTGACAACCCGTCCGACGCCCGGACCATCCAGACGATCGATCGTGAGACGTAGCGGCTCCGTGCGATGAGGAACTCGAACGAACCACAGGAACTTCGGCAATTGACCTGGGATGAGGACCGGGTCCGGTCGAACTGCCAGGTTACCGCTCGCCATACCAAGCGGCGGGCTATCGGGCGTTTGGCGACATGCCCCGCCGACGAACCCGGGCATCGCTGCCGCGGAAGTGCCTGGCGCAGCGCCGGACGTAGGCTGCGCGCAAGACACCAACGTAACTGCGAGTGGAATCAGCGCGAGAAGGCGTGACATCACATCCCTTACAAGCAGGGCGAGCACTCGGTTCCCCGTCCACCGCGGAGCGGCCCGTTCACCTCCGGCATCAGTCATCGGCTGCCTACCATCACCGTGAGGCATGTGGCCACGAACATGAGGGCGACGCCATTGAGCACGTGCAGTGCCGGCGACCAGGCGAGTAGTTCTCCTACCCTTGCGGCCAGCCGTGCGTCGCTCGGGTGACTGTCACCGCCGCCGAGCGCCCCAACCAGTGTCGAAGCCCCGCGAAGCAGCCCAAACAGTGCACCGGTCACAGCCGCGATCATGGGATCGCCACTGACGAAGATGAGGAGGAGCCAGAGGTGATAGGCCGGATAAGGCGTGGCCGTGAGGAACCCGGGCCCCATCGCGCCGCCGTACAACAAGGGACTTCCGACGTTGCCTGCATGCAGCCAGCGGCGGGGAACACGGAAGGGAGATGATGGCACTGGCAGACGGAGGCCACCGAGCTCCGTGAGCGCGTACGCCCCCGCAAGAACGGCGACGATCGCGTACGAAACGGGGCCGGTGAGATGCGTCGCCTCACCGACCCGACCCAGGGCCAGCACGGTGACGGTGGCAGAGATCGTCGAAGCGGACGCGTAGATCGGGATGCGGGTCAAGAGACGCCGCCGCGAAACTCCCGCCACCTGCACGAGGGGCGCGATCACAAGGATCATGTTGCCCCCTCAGGTCGTGCAGGTGCTCGAGACCGCGGCGAGCGTGGCGAGCGTCAGCGCCAGCACATAGAGCACCGCGATCGGGCCAGCACCCAAAGCGCGAGCGGCGATGGCGACGCCGGCACCGACGATTCCGGCGCCGCCAAGCGCGGCAAGGGTGAGCGGCGAAAGCAGGACGCGGGAGTTAATCACCGGTGCGGCGGCGCCGTCTGTGCCGAGCTGGGTAGTGTCGCCGGCGCGCGGGGCACGACGGTGACGCGGCTGCTGTCCTTAGCTGGCGCGCAGCACACATTCGGGGTTGCGCACGCGCACTCAAATGCGCCCGCTCCGTTCTGACAACTCGGGTTCGTGCCTGCGACCACCGGACACCAGCAATCGCAGCAGATGCAGCCGCAACTGTCGTACCAGCAGCTGCCTGGGGACCAGTGCGACGTGTTCGTCCAACACGATCCGCCGCATCCTCCAAAAGACGGGCATGCGTTCGAGTAGTAGTCCGTGCAGAGTTGGCCGCAAGGCGGGCTGCAGCAACATCCAGTCGCTTGCGCGACGTTTCGCGTCGGCACATTTAGCGCAAGCGCGGCGAAGACCACGAAACCGGTTTTGGCCAAGTTCTGAAGGAACGTCCGACGGCTGCTGCCCGACGGCCCCGCGGTCGAATCCGTAGCACGCGCGAGCCGCTCAGCTGTGTCACGGATCAGGGTCTCCATAGATCAACCTCCCTTCATCGGATGCGAGAGACCTTGGTTCTGATCGGCGGTCCTCGTGGCTACGCCGGCGAGGACGGTAGCGTTCTTCTGCGCGGTGCGCGCTTGATCTACCACCCACTTGAGCGCTGCCTCGTGGTTGACGAGCGCCTTTGAAAGGACGACGCCGTGGTCATCGAGGACGAAGGCGAAGGGCGTGACCCTGACCTTGAACTCGTTGGCAGCTGAACGGTCGCCCACAGCGGGCACTTCTAGCCCCAGTTCACGCTTCGTCAACTGAACGCCGTCCGGGGTCTCCGACGAAATGAACCACGCATCGAGTGTTGCGCGCTGTCTCCGCGCGAACACATTGAGATCCGGGACCAGCGCGCGGCACGGACCGCATTGTGGGGAGCCGAAAACGAGGAGGGTTAGGCGGTCAGGGGAAGGCACGGGCAGCGGAGGGCGCAGTGGCGCGGGCTCTCCGACTGGTACCCCATCGCGCGTCGTAGCTTCAGATGTGTGCAGGACACGGACGCCGAGCTCATGGAACAGGATGAACACCAGAACCCCGAGGAAGAGGACCAGGAGCCACAGCACGACATAGCTCGCGAGCCACAGGCCACTCATTCGCCTACAACCTCCACCTGCGCCGAATTCGTGGAACGCTCGAGGTCACCATGCCCGCTCGATTCGGCTGGCGACGCTTCCAGACCAAGCGCGCGGATCGTGGCGACGTACATGAACACCACGGCCACCGCGATCAGAGCAGCGGGCACGAAGTCATCGAGCGCCGGAACGAGCACGCGATCCGCGCGCTCGAGCCTCGGATACCCTGCGATGAAGAACGCTCCGAAGACGAGAACGAGGTTTCGTGCCACGCTCAACCAGGTCAGCCGCTCCGCCGCCAGCGAACCGAAGCAGCTACACCGCAGGTGATCGCCGCGCAGGAGTGTGACGACAATCGCCAGAGTGAACAGGCCCAGCAGTGCCGCAGCAACACTCCCAAAGAGGTACGGCTCTACTCCCGAGAGGATGCCAGCGCCAACGGCAAGTTCGGCAATCGGCAGAACGCGACTCACTGGATCAACGACGAACGGCGGCAGGATCCGGAATTGGCGTAGGGCTGCACGGAAGTTCGCGACAGCCTTGAGTTTCGAGATACCGGCCAGGACCAGCACGGCCGCCAAGAGAATTCGGAAGACAAGCGCTACGTCCGCATACGATGCCATTCGTCGCTCCGAAGGCGAGTTGCTCGTGCACAGCGCATCAAGCATTACTTGGGGCCGCTAGCCAGCGAGAGAATTACTCGGTTCCCTGGATACGCAACCAACAGTTTCGTAACGACACGTGGCTGGGCTCGTAGCCACGCTGCATGCCGGACGCCCTGCACGTCTGGTGTCCCCTTGGCTAACCCGCGCGGCCAGGCCGAGACCTGTGCAGCCGCACCGGTGCGCGGACGGCTAAGCGGCCGAGCGCGTTCGCCGAAGATCCGCCGAGGTCCTTCTCATTCACCGCACCCTCGGTTGACAACGCGTCTTGAAACCGCTCAGGCTCACCATCGCGCCCGCCGGCCGGAACTCATCCCGGACGCTCTGCAGTTGTCGGCGCGACGAGGAACTCATCGAACAACGAACCGGAGGTGACAGCGGCCTGCTGAAGCCGAGCCGAATCTCCCTGGACGGCGGCAACGATCGCCCCAGTACCAATTCGACCGGCGCAGGCCAACTTCTCGACCACGGTGTGGCACGGGCCGCAGCTCTCGGCCGTGAAGAGCAGCGTGTATTCCGCAGGCATCTGATCGCCCGCGATGATCCAGACGGCCCGCCGGGACCGTCCGAGAACGGATGCGTGACCGTGAAGTCCGCGACGGTCGGAAACGCCCGGCGAAAAGCGATCTCCGCAGTTGCCGAACCGCTCCCCGCCGCGTCGCCCGGGGGAGGCGGGAACGAAATGTCGAGCACCGGACTCTGGGCCGCGCCACATGCTGGGATGACTGCGGCAGCGCGACTCGCGGGAGCGTCGGAGGCTTCGGTGGTCGAGGGGGATGCCCCGCTGCCGGTCCCTCCGCCGCTCAAGGGCAGTTGCGCGGACAGCGGAAGCGCCACGGCAATCGCGAGGACGACGACGGCAGCGGCCACCGCGATCGACGGCAGCCAACGGGACGGCTGCACCTGGCGGACCCACAACTCTTCCGGTGGCAGCGGCAGGGATCCCAGATCTTCCGCGATACGGACCACCGGGATCGGGCGATCAGCCATGACTGACCTCCTCACGCATTCGAGATAGCGCTTGCGAGATCGTGGCACCGACCGTGCCCCGCCGAACGTGGAGCAGGCCGGCGATTTCCTCTTGACGCAGACCGAGGAAGTAGTGCGCCACAACGATCGACCGCTGGCGGCGCGTGAGCAGTTCGAGCAGCCGCCGCGTTGCGATTCGATCAAGTGCCTGACCGAACTGGTCGATGTGCGCGATCGGGATCTGGTGCGGCGGCCTGCGCAGACGCGCACGCATCGCGCGCCGGACGGCAACGCGAAAGAGCCAGCCCGTCAGGTTCGCATTCACGGCCGGAGGCTCGCGGAGCCCGGTTTCGAACGCATCTTGCACGGCGTCGAGTGCAACCTCCGGGTCGAGAACGACTGCCAATACCGCCCCATACACGACGGGAAACACGCGGCGGTAGAGCCGCTCCCAGTACGCTCGGTCCGAGTTCTCCACATCTATCAAAGACATGAACTGTGCAGCTTGCTTAGTCCTCCACTCGCAGGTGGCCGAGGCGCAATACGGACACCCAGCCGAGAGCCCGCTCGGCCGTATACCGAACCGAAGTCCGCGCACCGCGCAAAGATCACGTTCCAACTAACAGTGTTAGGGGTGACTAGTGTTACTAGACCGTGCATTGACGACCACTTACGACCGCGGTTGACTAGGGACACTCCGACGTCAACGCCCGCACTGCGTGAGGCGAGGGCAGTTTGAAAGTACGACCGTTTTGAAAGCACGAGCGTCAGGTGGTCTCGTGCGTTGCCTACAGCCGCCGCGAAACCGAAACACAGAGTCAGATGAATCGTATGAGGATGATGCGTCCGATCTTGGTTGTGTTCATGGCGCTGTGCATCACGACCGGCGTCGCGGCCAGCGCATGGGCCGCAGTGGGGCACTACGGTGGCTACTCCTATGACGGGGTGAACATTCGTGCCGCGAGCAACACGTCCTCGACCATCTACGGCCTCGGATACACCAGCCACGTGGCCTGCCTGACCTTCTTCGAAGAAGGCGAATCCATCAACGGTGACCCGTGGTGGAACTACCATCGGAACTTCAGTACAGGCGTCGAGGGTTACAGCCACGAGTCGTTCCTGTACTTCAACACGCCTCAAACGCAGTGCAACTGGTAGGACCGACTACGACCATGGAGGAAACCTGCGTGAACAATTTTCTACCCACCGCCGTACGGGGAGCGGCAAGGTCAGCCATCACCGAACCTGCGGCGCCGCTCCGGCTGTTGGCCGGTGCGCTCGGAGCGGTCCTTCTCCTGGCATTGGTCGCGACGACGGTGGCCGCTCATACGGTTGCCGAGGCAGCCATAGCAACGGGCGTAAGTAGCTCAGCCATCACTCAAGCACCGTTGTCAGTCTCTGGGGACACCGCGGCTGCCACAACGAGCGCGCCGCAATGTCCCGACGGTCAACTGCCAGTGCTGCAGAACGCAGTTCACCCGGCGGCAGGCACACGAAGCGGACCGGCTTCGCCCGAGGCAGCGCTCCGAGCCTCTCGGCCGGCGCTCGGGCCAGTCTCGATGTACCCGTGGTTCCCGCAAGTAGCGTCCTCGCGCGGGCCGGTATGGATCGTTGCGGGCAACGAAACGTTCCTTGCCACGGCACTTCCTGACGGCGGCTGGTTCGTATCACCATCCAAGTTCGTGGGCTGCAAGAGCCTTCCTGACTCCAAGATGACCTCCCGATAACAATTGCCGTCGAGACCGGCGGAGACCTCCGACCGAAAGTCGGGGTCTCCGCCAATCGTGGCAGCCGACATGTCTGGGAAGGAGCGACCACACGGGTGGCGCTGCCGCCGCGAGCTCCAGCGCCTTCTGCTGCACAGAACATCGACAAGGTCGGCTACCAACGCGAACTCAACTGGCGTGGTCCAACAGCCGATGAATCCTCTACAGCCAACGGCCCCGCCAGACGCCTTCGCTCTCGAGTTCCCGAGCAAATTCAAGCAAGAAATGTTCAGCACGAGACCGAGTCAGTTGCCCATTTTGTTCAACACGGGGAGGGTGACCCACCTCATCCATACGAGATCTCGCTGGCGTACTTCACCGATACGTTCCATGACGTCCGTCCGGTCCTCGTCATGCGCGGTGCTCGGAGGACCTGATCCCCGAAGACACGTCAGGCACCAAACAACACGCGCCGCCGAGGACGACGACAACGTGTTCCGATTCTACCTCGCCGTCGGAACCTACACGATCGAACCGTCAGTCGCGATGTCCTGGTTCTGGGTGCCTCGAGCACGAGCCTTAGAAGTTCCGATCGCGAGGGGTCAGGTAGACCGCCCGCCGACGAGCCGCCGCGCGACGCTCCGCGGGCCAGCCTGCGGTCGAAGCGAAGAGCTCATCTGTTTGTGAATCAGACAATCGATCGAGCGAACCTTCGACAAGGCCGCCGGCCGGGATCACCGCCACGCGCTCGAGTGCGCCGGTGGCGTCCGGCAATTAAGGGTTGAGGGGCCGTAAATGCTGAAACGGCGGAACGACGCCGAACCGGCCGAAGTACTCCTCGACGTATGCCATAGCGGTCGTGCAGCACCAGGCCGCGAGCCCGTGGGTCGCAGCCCGTCGCGGAAAGAAGGGGTGCCCGGGACCGGCAAAGGGATTCGGTGCAAGCTGGAGCTTCTTCAATCTCCGCTCCATCTCCTGAACGGAGATCGCGCTCGAGTCGTCAGCCACTGTCGTCACGAGCTCGGGCACCCAGTGGGAAAGAGCGTTCTTGACTGCAAGCACCAGTGCCGCATCCTGACCGATGCTCTGGCCACGTAGAGGCGGCACTACACCCGCCGCTTTCGCGGCGATGTCGTACTTGTCGAGAACGCCTTCACGCCGCAGGCTCGCCAGGGGCGGCGTCAGGGCGAGCGCGGTGACCTGGTTCGCAGACATGCGCTGCGTTGGGCCACCGCGCTGATCATCACGCGCGTCCTGTATCAGCTCATTGATTGATGCATCAAGAAAGTCGGCGGCCGCGCCTATGGAAGCGCAAAAGAAGGCGAAATGCCGGTCGTGCCGGTCGGGCAGCGCGTCGTCAGTTTGCTCGAGAGCGCCGCACGATCGCGCCATGAAACACGCAGACCAAACGTGGCTCAGCGAGACGTAGTCGCGAATCCCAATCTCCAGTGAATCGCTGACGCTGAGCGTCTCCACGTCTTCATGGAACTCATCTTTCATCCAATCAGTGTCCTCCATGCCCCACGGATGCGCCGCGAATGTCCGCAGACACCCTGCTACTAGGCTTGATCCGTGGACCGCGAGTCATTCTTGGCGAAGGCCGAGGCGCTTCAGGAACGCGTTTCGTTCTTTGCGGATCGCAACTACTGCGATCCGACGGACGTCATGCCCTTCTTCGCCGCCTGGATCCCCATGCGGGAGAAGCTGCGCGTCGACGAACCGGACCTCTTCGCGGACCTGCCGCCGATGTCGATGCCGGTGACTTCGAAGACGACCGATAACGACGGACGAGGCTATGTCGCTGGCCGTGCGGTCGGCACGATGTACCAGGACATTACGTATGCGATCAGTCTCCTTTCAAAGCTCCCGAAACCAACGAGCCAGGCTCCAGCGATCGCGCTCACACGTGAGGGCGTGTTCTTTGCTGGCCAGTACTTCGATGCGCTCCAAAGAGTGGCCGAGCTGATCCGAACCGCCGCGAACGAAATCTGGCTGATTGACGGCTACGTCGACCCGACAGTGCTGAAGTCACTCACCGCCCGAGCCGAGGGTGTAGCCATTCGCCTCTTGACACGGCAAGGACGCGATGCGCCGGCGCTCGAGGCAGCGGCAATCGCATTCAACAAGCAGTACGGCGGGCTTGAGGTGAGGCTGTCGGACGAGTTTCACGATCGGTTCTTGTTTCTGGACGCCGAGGCGTATCACTTCGGAGCGTCCGTCAAGGATGCAGGGCACAGAGGTTTCATGTTCTCAAAGATCGAGAGCACTCGGTCGTGGAGCTACTCCGGACGCGTGCGAACGACGCATGGGCTGGCGGAAAGAGGCTCATCTAATCGAGGATCACACACACTCCATCGGCAACTGATATGGAGTCAGCCGTGAAGTGTCGCGGTCTTGGATCACGGCGGTGTCGGGAAGGGCGCCGAGTTCGCGTCGAAGATGCGCCACCGGCCGTCCTCCCAGCTGACCATGAAGAACATCGTCTGTCGCTGATTCCACGCCCCACCGGGGTTCGACGCGAACGTCCAAGTTGTTTGCAGCTGGCGCCTGCCGCCGGCCCCCGGGACCAGCCGGATCGATTCGAAGGTGGCAGCAGGCAGGTCGGCCCAGGCGCCCGGCGACCCGCCCTGGAACGCGAAGCAGTCAGCGATCGAGTCGGGCTCGTGGCTGCCGATAAGCGTGATCAGGTGGCGGATCGTTGTCTCCGGAGCCGCGGCGTCCGCGCAGGCACCGGGCTTCACGCGCGCTACCGGACCGGGACCGGGTGCATCGGTCTGATCGAGCGACCAGGCGATGTGCAGCAGATCATCGCCCGAAATCGTCTCCGACTCGATGCGCAAGCCGTACGCGCCCTCCGCCCAGCTCACGACCCGCAGGCTCGTCGTCCCGGGCGGCGCGGAGAACAGATCCGACGAGAAGCTGAGCGCCGCCCGGGAGCGCCGCACGAGCGTGCCAACGCCCGACATGATCACCCCCGGCGAGGGCGACGGCGATGCGACCGAGGCAGACCGCAGCCCGAACAAGACCCGGTCGCGACCGGCGGTGTACGACACCACGTACGTCGTGTCGGCCGGGTTCGAGCTCGTGACGGCGGACATTTGCGACGACACCGCGCTGAAGACCGGCGGCATCCAGGTCGGCTCGATGATCGGTACACCGGGTGGCAACTCGCGCCGGAGCTGTTGCCACGACGCATCGGCGGGAGTCCGTGTCGCCTCCGGTGTGGACGACGGAACGGGCGTGGCGCGCGCGGCCTCGGTCGCGCTCGGGCGGCTCACGGTCGGTGAAGGCACCGCCGTGGGCGCCTCGGGCGCGCAAGCGCCGAGCCACGCGACCAACGCGGAGAGCGCCATGCGGTGAGCGGCGCGATTCACGCCGACCACTGTCTTCGCTTCACGTGGTCAGTGCGGAATTCGGTGAGCGCCCGCGCGACCTGTTCGCGCGTTAAGGGCCCGGGTCCGCTGAGCCGTACGAGGTGATGCCCGTCGGGCACTTGGTCGTCGATGATCATGAGTCGATCCTCGCCATACTGTCGGGCGTCACGGAATTGACCCACCCCTCCCCGTCAGCGTCACGTTATTGACCCACCCCGCGACACGGAAATGACCCACCCGGCGCCGTCCTGAAATGGGCCTGCCAGCCTCCTCGTGGAGGAGGTGGAAGGCATGGCC
>JBBSHN010000081.1:0-10342 GCA_038252945.1 Propionibacteriales bacterium
TTCACAGCGCTCGTCGTCGTTGGTGACGGCGACGGCCAGGTGGGCGTTGGATATGGCAAAGCCAAGGAGTTTCCCGCGGCGATCGCCAAGGGCCTCGAGGAAGCCAAGAAGTCGATGTTCCGCGTGCCTCGCATCCAAGGCACCATTCCGCATCCGGTGCAGGGTGAGAAGGCGGCCGGTGTCGTGCTCCTGCGTCCCGCAGCACCGGGGACGGGAGTGATCGCCGGCGGCCCGGTACGCGCGGTGCTCGAGTGCGCAGGCATCCACGACGTGTTGAGCAAGTCGCTCGGCTCGTCGAACGCCTTGAACATCGTGGGTGCGACCGTAGCCGCGCTGCGGATGCTCAGGACACCTGAGGCGGTGGCTGCTCAACGTGGGATGTCGGTCGAGCACGTGACCCCGGCCGCACTCCTGAAGGCAAGGTCAGGAAGCGAGGAGTGATGTCGCACCTTATGGTCAAGCAAGTGCGCTCGACCATCGGCCGGCACAAGAACCAACGGGACACGTTGCGGACGTTGGGGCTCAAACGGATTGGCGATGTGACGGTGGTGGAGGATCGGCCAGAGGTGCGCGGGATGCTCGCCACAGTGCCGCACCTGATCGTCGTGAAGGAGGTTGACTGACATGACGCTGAAGTTGCATCACTTGCGACCAGCACCGGGTTCTCGAACCGCCAAGACGCGAGTCGGTCGTGGCGAAGCGAGCAAAGGCAAAACTGCCGGCCGTGGCACAAAAGGGTCAAAGGCGCGTAGCCGGCTGCCGGAAAGCTTCGAGGGTGGGCAGATGCCGCTGCACATGCGGCTGCCCAAGCTCAAGGGCTTTCGGAGCCCCTTCAAGACCGAGTACCAGGTGGTGAACCTCGATCGGCTGAGCGAGCTGTTCCCCGACGGAGGGTCCGTCACCCCTGATGATCTGGTCCGCAAAGGCGCGGTACGCAAAGATGTCCCGGTCAAGGTTCTTGGCGGCGGTGAGGCCACGGTGGCGCTGCAGGTGCGCGCGCACGCGTTCTCGTCCTCGGCCAAGGAGAAGATCGCCGCGTCAGGTGGTACCACGACCGAGCTTTAAGCTCGCGAGGAGGACTAGGTGCTCAGCGCCTTCGTCAACGCTTTCAAGACGCCGGACCTGCGGCGCAAGCTGCTTTTCGTGCTGTTCGTCATCGCGTTGTTCCGCCTCGGCTCGGCGATTCCGGCGCCGGGAGTCGACTACCACAACGTGCAGCAGTGCGTCAGCACGGTGAAGGCGGAGGGCATCTACGGGCTGATCAACCTGTTCTCCGGGGGAGCGCTTCTCAAGCTCACGATCTTCGCGCTGGGAATCATGCCCTACATCACCGCGAGCATCATTTTGCAGCTGCTGACCGTGGTCATCCCTCGGCTCGAGGCGCTCAAGCAGGAAGGCCAGGCGGGCACTGCCAAAATCACGCAGTACACCCGCTACCTGACGCTCGGCTTGGCGGTTCTGCAGTCGACCGGAATCGTGGCCCTGGCCCGTACCGGCCAGATCTTCCAGAACACTTGCAACCTGCCGCTACTGGTCAACCAGGACGTCACCACGATGGCTGTCATGGTCATCACTATGACCGCTGGCACAGCAGTGATCATGTGGCTGGGCGAGCTCATCACCGAGCGCGGCATCGGCAACGGCATGTCGATTCTCATCTTCACGTCCGTCATCTCCGCGTTTCCGACAGCTTTGTGGGGCATCAAGCAAGAGCACGGTTGGGACACCTTCGCCATCGTCGTGGCCATCGGCCTGGTCATCATCGCCGCGGTCATCTTCATCGAGCAGGCGCAGCGCCGTATTCCAGTTCAGTACGCCCGGCGCATGGTGGGGCGACGGATGTTCGGTGGCACGTCGACGTACATTCCGCTGAAGGTCAACCAGGCCGGGGTGATCCCGGTCATCTTCGCCAGCAGCCTGTTGTATCTGCCGGCGCTGGCGGCGCAGTTCAATCCAACCGCAGGCTGGGCCACGTGGATCGGCACGCACCTTGTGCGGGGCGATCACCCGTACTACATGCTCACCTACTTCTTGCTCATCGTCTTCTTCACGTACTTCTACGTGTCCATCACGTTCAATCCGACCGAGGTCGCCGACAACATGAAGAAGTACGGTGGCTTCGTGCCGGGCATCCGTGCTGGTCGGCCGACCGAGGAGTACCTGGCCTACGTCCTGTCACGCATCACGTTTCCCGGCGCCCTCTATCTGGGGCTCATCGCACTGGTGCCGCTCATCGCTTTCGTCATCATCAACGCCAACCAGAACTTCCCCTTCGGCGGTACGTCGCTGCTCATCATGGTCGGAGTCGGTCTCGACACGGTCAAACAGATCGAAAGCCAGCTGCAGCAGCGGCACTACGAAGGTTTCCTGCGCTGATGCATCTGGTCCTGGTGGGCGCACCCGGCGCTGGCAAGGGCACTCAGGCCAAGGCGTTGTCGCAGCAGTTCGGCATCCCCCATATCTCCACCGGTGACATCTTCAGGGCGAGTCTGGCTGCACAGACGGATCTCGGATTACAGGTTCAGCGCTACATGGACGCCGGCGAGCTCGTTCCGGATGACGTCACGATCGGAATCATGCGTGCACGGCTGGTGGAACCGGACACCTCCGGTGGCTTCCTTCTCGACGGCTTTCCCAGAACTCTGCACCAGGCTCAGTCGCTCGGCACCACCTTGTTGGACCTCGGCACCCCACTGGACGCCGTACTCGAGCTGCAAATCGATGACCACGAGGTCATTCGCAGGCTCTCCGGACGTCGTACTTGCCGCTCCTGCGGTCATATCTGGCACGTCGAGTTCGACCCACCGGCGACCCCCGACGTCTGCGGGCTGTGTGGAGGAGAGCTGTTACAGCGTGACGACGACCAGCCTGTGACGATTCGGCGCCGGTTGGAGGTGTACGCCGAGCAGACCGCCCCGTTGATCGGTTTCTATTCCGACGCCCGACTGCTGCGGTCGATCTGCGCTCTCGGGACCATCGAGGAGGTCACCAAACGGGCAATCGACGCGCTGACGACTGAGAGCTGAGTGTCGCCGTGGTCACTTTTCGGAGCAGAGGTATCGAGGTCAAGACCCCAGAGCAGATCACCCTGATGCGCCAGGCTGGTCTGGTCGTGGCCGAGGCGCTGGACGCGGTACGTGCGGCGGTCGCACCGGGCGTGCGGACCCAGGATCTGGACTGCGTCGCCGAGGATGTGATCCGGTCGCGCGGAGCGACGTCCAACTTCCTCGGCTATCACGGCTATCCGGCCACGATCTGCGTCTCCGTCAACGACGAGGTCGTCCACGGCATCCCCGGCGAGCGCGTCCTCCGGACGGGAGATCTGGTATCCATCGACTGCGGTGCGATCGTCGAGGGGTGGCACGGCGACGCCGCGGTGACTGTCGGCGTGGGGGAGTTGTCAGATGGTCTGGTCGCCTTGATGGGAGCGTGCGAGAACGCACTGTGGCAGGGCCTGGCCGCCGCCCGAGTGGGGGGACGAGTCACCGACATCTCAGCGGCGATCGAGTTCTCGGTGCTGGAGCGCGGCGACTACGGAGTCGTCGAGGACTACGTGGGACACGGCATCGGGTCAGCGATGCACATGCCGCCGAGCGTTCCAAACTATGGTCCGCCCGGAAAGGGCGCGAAGCTGGTGGAGGGCATGGCGCTCGCGGTCGAACCGATGATCACGCTCGGGGGCATTGAGACGAGGGTGCTGGCGGACGACTGGACGGTGGTCACAGCCGATGGGTCGTTGGCGGCGCACTTCGAGCATTCGTTCGCACTCACCGGCAACGGTGTGCTTGTGCTCACCGAGCCCGATGGAGGCGCTGCTCGGCTCAGAGAGCTCGGCGTTCCCTGTGCCGCTTGAGACGCACCCCGGTCGGATCGATTTCTGAGATTCGGCTGCAACACAGTAGACTGGGGCGTCGGCCCAGCAATGGGTCCGTTTCCTTGTGCCCGCGGCTGCCTCGAGTCCGGGGAGGGTATGGCGACGGACCCGCGGGAGTCGCCGTACCACCTAAGCCAGCAAACCACAGATAGCGGAGGACATGCCGAAGAAGGAAGGGGTCATCGAGATTGAGGGCACCGTGGTCGAGGCTCTTCCGAACGCGATGTTTCGAGTGGAGCTCAACAACGGGCACAAGGTCCTCGCTCACATCAGCGGCAAGATGCGCCAGCACTACATCCGGATCCTTCCCGAGGACCGAGTGGTGGTGGAGCTCTCGCCGTACGACCTCACCCGCGGACGCATCGTCTACCGCTACAAGTAACTCCACCTGCCAGCCTGGATGCTGCGACCGCGCGTCGGCGCCGCATCACGAGAGAAGAACTCGATGAAGGTCAATCCGAGCGTCAAGAAGATGTGTGACAAGTGCAAAGTGATCCGACGCCACGGTCGGGTCATGGTCATCTGTGACAATCCCCGCCACAAGCAGCGGCAAGGCTGAGCGAGGGTCCGACGAAGTGAAAGGTACTTCCGCCTGATGGCACGCCTGGTCGGTGTTGACCTCCCGCGCGACAAGCGCATTGAGGTCGCCCTCACGTATATATACGGAATCGGCAAGACCCGCGCACACCAAACTCTCACGGAGACCGGAGTCAGCCCCGACGCTAGAGTGCACTCACTCGGCGACGAGGAGCTGGTCAGGCTCCGCGACTATATCGAGGGCAACTACCAGGTCGAGGGTGACCTCCGCCGGGAAGTGACAGCCGACATCCGCCGCAAGGTGCAGATCGGCAGCTACCAGGGTCGCCGGCATCGACAGGGCCTGCCGGTGCGGGGGCAGCGCACCAAGACCAACGCGCGCACGCGCAAGGGACCCAAACGCACCGTGGCCGGCCGAAAGAAGGCCAGCAAGTGATGCTCGTCCCGGGCTCAAACTTCCCCGACCATTTCGCGACTGAGAGTTTGTGAGGCAATGCCACAGAGAGGGCGCGCCGCTCCCGGCGCCAAGAAGGTCCGCCGCAAGGAGAAAAAGAACGTCGCGGCCGGGCACGCTCACATCAAAAGCACGTTCAACAACACGATCATCACCATCACCGACCCTGCCGGAGGCGTGATCGCTTGGGCGAGCGCCGGCACCGTCGGGTTCAAGGGTTCGCGCAAGTCGACGCCGTACGCCGCGCAGATGGCAGCAGAGGCTGCCGGTCGGCGAGCCATGGAGCACGGCATGAAGAAGATCGACGTGTACGTAAAGGGTCCAGGCTCAGGCCGCGAGACCGCCATCCGGTCCCTAGGTGCGGTCGGTCTCGAGGTCGGCACCATCCAAGATGTGACTCCCAGTGCCCACAACGGCTGCCGCCCGCCGAAGCGGCCGCGAGTCTGATCCGCTGCCGAGCAAAGACAGGAGACGAGAAGACTCATGGCCCGCTACACCGGACCTATGACGAAGAAGTCCCGCCGTCTGGGGGTCGACCTCATCGGCGGAGATCTGGCATACGAACGCCGCCCCTACCCACCTGGCCAGCACGGTCGCGGTCGAGTCAAGGAGTCGGAGTACCGCAACCAGCTCATGGAGAAGCAGAAGGCGCGCTTCACGTACGGCGTGATGGAGAAGCAGTTCCAGCGCTACTACCACGAGGCGAGCCGCCGCGCTGGCAAGACGGGGGACAATCTCCTACAGCTGCTGGAAGCCCGGTTGGACAACGTCGTCTACCGGTCCGGCTTCGCCCGCACTCGGCGTCACGCCCGCCAGTTGGTGGTGCACGGCCACTTCGTGGTCAACGGCCGCAAGGTCAACGTGCCGTCGTACCAGGTGGCTACTCACGACGTCATCGACGTACGCGAGAAGTCGGTAGAGATGACGCCGTTCATTGTGGCGCGGGAGACCCATGGCGAGCGGCTCGTGCCTGCCTGGCTGGAGGTGATCCCCAATAAGATGCGGATCCTCGTGCACCAGCTTCCGGTCCGCGCGCAGATCGACCTCCCTGTCCAAGAGCAACTCATCGTGGAGTACTACTCCAAGAAATAACCCATAGCTGCACCGTCAAATAGCGGTCGGTGCAGAAAGGACGAATTCCCGTGCTCATCGCTCAACGCCCCACCCTGTCAGAAGAAGTCGTCACCGATGCCCGCTCTCGCTTCGTGATCGAGCCGCTGGAGCCAGGATTCGGCTATACCCTCGGCAACTCGCTTCGCCGTACCCTGCTGTCGTCGATCCCCGGCGCGGCCGTCACCTCGATCCGGGTCGACGGCGTGTTGCACGAGTTCTCGACGATCCCCGGGGTGCGCGAGGACGTCACCGAGATCATCCTCAACCTCAAGCAGCTGGTCGTGTCGTCAGAGCACGACGAGCCGGTGACCATGTACCTGCGCAAGCAGGGCTCCGCCACCGTCACGGCTGCGGACATCGCCCCCCCGGCAGGGGTCGAGGTGCACAACCCCGACCTGAACATCGCCAACCTCAACGACAAGGGCCATCTCGACATGGAGCTGGTCGTTGAGCGAGGCCGTGGATACATCTCAGCGGTCCAGAACAAGGGGTTCGACGACGAAATCGGACGGATGCCGATCGACTCCATCTACTCTCCGGTCCTCAAGGTGACGTACAAGGTTGAGGCCACACGTGTGGAGCAGCGCACCGACTTCGACCGGCTGATCATCGACGTGGAGACCAAGGCGTCGATGCGGCCGCGCGACGCACTGGCATCTGCGGGCACCACCTTGGTCGAGTTGTTCGGCTTGGCCCGCGAGCTCAACCTGGAGGCGGAGGGCATCGAGATCGGCCCCTCGCCGGTCGACGAGCAGCTAGCAGCTGATCTGGCGCTTCCGGTGGAGGATCTGAACCTCACGGTGCGGTCTTACAACTGCCTCAAGCGCGAGGGCATCCATACGGTCGGGGAGCTGCTGTCGCGCAGTGAGCAGGACCTGCTCGACATCCGCAACTTCGGCTCCAAGTCGATCGACGAAGTCAAGGCCAAGCTGTTGGAGATGGGGCTGTCTCTCAAGGACAGCGCTCCAGGGTTCGACCCGAGCCTCATTGCCGACTACGACGATGATGAAGACGTGAGCTTCGCTGAGGACGAGCAGTACTGATGCCGACTCCGACCAAGGGGCCGCGCCTGGGAGGCAGCCCGGCACATCAAAAGGCGATCCTCACCAATCTCGCGACCAGTCTGTTCGAGCACGGCGCCATCACGACGACGGAGGCCAAGGCTCGCCGGCTGCGGCCGTTCGCCGAGCGGCTGATCACCAAGGCCAAGCGAGGTGATCTGCACAACCGCCGCCAGGTGATGTCGGTGATCCGCGACAAGACAGTCGTTCATGTCCTCTTCACAGAGATCGGTCCACGGTTCGCTCAGCGGCCAGGTGGCTACACCCGCATCACAAAGCTCGGACCGCGCAAAGGCGACGGCGCCCCGCTGGCCATGATCGAGCTGGTCGAAGAAGAGTTCACCTCTCGAGTTCGTGCGCGGCGCCCCGCTGAAGGGTCAGCAGCGGCGCCCACCCAGGTCGATTCAGACGCGCCAGTGGCGGGGCCACTTGAGCCGTCGGGGGCTCCCGACCAGCCCGCGGAGGAAGCGTCGACTGAGTAAAGACCCGCTGATGTCATCAGCGTTGACTCGGCTGCGGCTCGACGTCGCCTATGACGGCACGGAGTTCTGCGGATGGGCGGTCCAACCCCGGCTGAGGACCGTGCAGGGCACGCTGGAAGCGTCGCTGGCCACGGTGCTTCGGCATGCGGTCGGGCCGCTAGTGGTGGCCGGCCGTACCGACGCGGGCGTGCACGCACGTGGCCAAGTGTGTCACCTCGACGTACCCCCCGAGACGCTTCTCGACCAACCGGTGGAGCGCTTGGCTCACCGGATGTCTCGGCTGCTTCCTGCGGATGTCCGGGTGCGCTTGATCACGGTCGCGCCGGTCGGCTTCGACGCCAGGTTTTCGGCGCTGGCGCGCCGGTACGCATACCGGATCTGCGACCAGCCAGCGGTAGCTGATCCGTTGGAACGGCGTGCGACCCTGTGGTGGCGGCAGCCCCTCGACGTACAGTCCATGAACGCTGCGGCTCAGGACCTGCTTGGTGAGCACGATTTCGCGGCCTTCTGTCGAGCGCGCGCAGGGGCCACGACGATTCGCACGTTGCGCCAGTTCAGTTGGGCGAGGGCCGACGATCTCGTGCTGGCAAGGGTTGTCGCCGATGCCTTTTGCCACTCCATGGTCCGTGCGCTCGTCGGCTGCCTTCTGGCGGTGGGCGAGGGGAGCCGGCCGGAGACCTGGCCGGCCGACGTCCTGCGGAGTCGCAAGAGAAACTCCAGGGCGTCTGTCGTGGCGCCGCACGGGCTGACGCTCGAAGAAGTGACCTACCCGCCAGACTCTGAGCTCGGTGCTCGGGCCGCCGCCGCCCGGGCCGTCCGGACCCTGTCGTGAGCGACCACTACTTCACCGCCGATCCGAGCTCGCCGGACACGCGGACGCCGGTCACCGTGACCGCATGGGGTCGCCATCTGCAGTTGCAGTCTTCGGGCGGCGTCTTTTCGGCCGATCGACTCGATCGGGGCACCGCGGTGCTGCTGCGTTCGGTGGACCCGCCGACCAGGCCCGGACGGTATTTGGACCTGGGATGCGGGTACGGCGTTCTTGCATGCGCGCTGGCGACAGCCAACCCAGGCGCCGAGGTCTGGGCAATTGATGTGAATGAGCGCGCGCTGCAGCTGTGCCGCCACAACGCCACGGAGCTTGCTCTCGGCAGCCGGATCTTGACCGTGCGGCCGGACGACGTACCCGCTGACCTGCAGTTCGTCGAGATCTGGTCGAACCCTCCCATTCGCATCGGCAAGCCCGCACTGCACACCTTGCTCCTGACCTGGCTGCCGCGGTTGACAACGGACGGCCGGGCTCTGATCGTGGTCGGGAAGAACCTCGGGGCAGACTCGTTGCAGCAGTGGCTCGTGGAGCAGGGGCTCAGGTGCAGTCGGCTCGCGTCGGCGAAAGGATTTCGAGTCCTCGAGGTCCGCCCTCCACCGGCATCCGGTCAGGCGGCCAGCAGTTCGTCCAGCCGCTCGTAGCGGAGGCGGTTGAATAAATCTGGTCTGGTGAGAAAGCGGGCTGCGGCCATGCCGTACGGCTAGCTGAGCGCTCGCGATCGTGCAATCAACGCGATACCGATAGCAGCGGTCAGCATGGAGCAGTAGAAAGCGGCTTCGGAGTGGGGATCTCGGCGTACGGCGACCAGCGCGACCGTGGTGAGGGCGATCGCCGCAACGACTAGCAGCACGTCGATGCCCCCGAGATCGGTACCTCGGCCCTCGGCTACCGTCGCGATGGCGGCGAGACCGGCTGCGCAAGCCGCGATTGCGGAGCCCCACCGGCCCAGCCGATGCGGCAAGCCCCGTACGCCAGCCGCGGTGTCTTCGGCGATGTCGGGTGCGACGTTGCCAAAATGCGCCGCCACGCCGATCAACGCTCCAGCAAGCAGGACCCACAGCGGAGGCCATCGCTGGCTCGGCAGGGCCAGCGTGGCGACAGCCGGGAAGAGACCGAACGTGACGACGTACGGCGCCACCGACAGGACCGTCGACTTCAGCCCGAGGTTGTAGGCCCACCCCGACGCGACTGCGACCAGATGAGCGAGCCCAGCGCGCCATCCCAGCGCCAAGGACAAGGGAACGACCGCGACCACCGCTGCCGCGGTCGCCACCTGGACGGTGCGTGCGGAGATCGACCCGGCAGCCAGAGGCTTGTCGAGACGATGCGTGGCCGAGTCCCTCCTTGCGTCGATGAGGTCGTTCGACCAACCGATCGACAGTTGGCCACACAGCACCGCAGTACCCGCGATCGTCGCGGTGCCGAGAGAGTTACCGGCGACTCCGGCAAGCACAGTCACCAAGACGGTGACGCCAACGGTCGGCACGGGATGGCACGACAGCGCCAACGACTGCAGTGCGGAACGCCAGCCGGCCATCAGAAGAATTCGTCGAGCAGGCGGTAGAACTCGAGCCGCTGGTCGTCCGCAGCGGGGACGCCGTAGCGCTGCAAGAGTCGGGTGGCGTCGGTCGCGCCGTACTGGTCATTGAGGTCCGAAGCCGCCATGCTGCGAGTGATAAGTGCCAGGTCGAGGTAGCGATCGGCCACACCGAGGCGGTCAAGGTCGAGCACTCCGGCGCAGATACCGGTCTCGGGGTCAATCAAGACGTTGGGAAGGCAAGGGTCGCCATGACAGACGACAAGGTCGTCCGGCTCGAGTCGCTCGGCTTCCGGCCGCCAAGCGACCAGCTCGGTCAACAGGTCTCGGGCGCTGCGTCCTCGACGGTCCCGGTCGAAGTCGTCCACGTCGACCTCACCGGTCTCCACCGCCCGTGCCGCGGCATTCAAAGTGAAGTCCAGTCGCCGTACCCACGGACAGTCCTCCACTGCCAA
>JBBSHN010000082.1:0-10134 GCA_038252945.1 Propionibacteriales bacterium
ACGACGCACGGCGATATGACCGATGAGGAGTGGGCGCTTATCGCCGATCTGGTCGCGCCGTACTCCGGCGGCGGGCGGATGGGCCGGCCGGTGAAGAACGACCGCCGCGACATCGTCAACGCCATCTTCCACGTGGCCGCCACCGGCTGCCAGTGGCGGGCGCTGCCCGCCTGCTACCCCAACTGGAACACCGTCCACCGCTACCACCTGGCCTGGTCACGCAACGGGACGTGGGAAGCCATCGCCGAGCGCCTGGCGCAAGCGGTGCGTCGCCAAGAGGGCCGGGAGTCCGAGCCCTCCGGCGGCATCGTCGACGCCCGCAGCGTGCGGGGAGCTGCCACCGTCACCGGCCCCACCAGGGGTTATGACGCCGGCAAGAAGATCTCGGGGCGCAAGACCTTCGGCGTGGTCGACACGCTGGGCCTGCTCATCGCCGTGGTCGTGGTGGCCGCCAGCACCTCCGACAACGCCGGGGGGATCGAAGTCGCCGACCGGGCCCGATCCCGATCGAAACGCCTGGCCAAGGTGTGGTGCGACGCCGGGTTCAAGGTCGCATTCGCCCGTCACTGCCGCCAGCGCCACATTGCCGTTGAAGTGGTCAACAAGATCCATCCCAACCGCTTCGAGGTGCTCCCACGGCGGTGGGTGGTGGAGCGGACCTGGTCATGGTTGATGTGCAACCGCCGCCTGCAGATCGACTATGAGCGAGATCCGAAGGTCACCGAAGGCTTCGTATGGGCAGCCCACAGCCGGCTCCTCCTGCGCCGCCTGACCAACCCGCCCGCCGCCTAATCGCGCTGGGGAAACATTCGCGACAGCTACTAAGAGTGGCGACTGCAGACCCCGGCCGAAAGAGATCGGCAGCACGAGAGGAGCGACCCGATGGACGACGAGCTTTGCGATCGCCCCGAGCCCGACCATCGCAGCACTGCGCAGCCAGGAGCCGAGTTTGCCTACGACTTCGTTCGTGACCGGCTCACCTCCGCGCTGGAGCGCCTCAACCGAGTCGACACGAACGCCGGGATCCTCGCGGTGGCCCTCATGGCCGCCTCCGGTGGCTTCCTGGCCGTCCAGCTGAATACCCTCATCCGGGTCGTTACCGTCGTCCCGCTCATCGGCGGAATCACTCTGACTACTGCGTGCCTGTTGCTCACCCGGGTCGAGAGAGCACCCCAACCGCAGGCCGTCATCGACGTGATCGACCTCGCACCCGAACAGATCAAGATGACCCTAACGCCATTGCTCCTTGACACCTACGAGGTGACTACAGCTCAGGCCGACCGGAAGGACCGCATCTTCCGCTTCGCCGTCGCTGTCGTTCTCGTTGGTTCCTTCACCGCCCTGGTCGCCGCGACGATCACTGGATGAAGTGGCCCAGGGTTTCGGTAGGGCTCGTCGGCAAGTGCAGTCGCGGACGAGTCGAATCGCGAACTCGCCTACAGAGCCCGCACTTGCGCCCTGGCCGACCAGATGCGACTCCGGACTTCTGGGCGCTACCGCGGCGTCCCGTCGGCATCGGGATTGCCGACCTTCGCTGATCGCCAGGGCTGCGGCCCATACCCAGCCATCGCCGTCGGGTCGCTGTCGCTCCCCGGCTGCGGGCTGTGCCCCCGACCCGACTTGGAGCGACGGCGCGGCTCCCCGAACCGTTGCACCCGAGGCTCCCGCCGGACATTGCAGAAGTACCCGAGAACCAAACGCCGACCGGGCGAGAACGAGCAGGGGCGTGGCTCCGGGGCGCGGAGCGAGTCGGATCGTCAGATGGCCAGATAGAGGAACGGCCCCGACGCGATGACCAGGCTGACCGCCGCCACCGAAACGGTGATGCTCATCGACCGCTCGGAGTGAACGACGGCGAGGATGAGCATGGCGAACAGGAAGACGGGCACCGTGACTGGGGCGACCCCGCAACACGTGCAACCCGGGCATGAAGATCGTTAGGGCGAACGAGACTGCGCATCCCAGCACAACGGCGACGACCTTGAGAGCGAGTATCCACGCGCTCTGAGTTGCGCCGGCCAGCGTCCTCATGATCCGAATCGGACATGACGGGATTCTGCCCGCCGGCGTCGCCCTCCCATGTCTGCGAACATCCACGCCGTCGCAAGTCCGCATGCCATCGGAACGGCCCAGATGCCAATCCGAACCTCGCCCGCAGCAACGTAGAGGAGACCCCATGCCAGCTCGGCAGCGGTGAGACCGCCGATCACAGCGCCGGCGATTCGATATCCGGGCGTCGGATGCCGCCGAACCACGAGCACGAGGAGAGGCAGCGTCACGGGAGCGGCAACGATCCCTCCTCCAAACGAACTGATCAGGAGTCCGGCGACGACGAAGACGATGACACCGACGAGTCCGGTCGACGGAGACGGGCGATCGTGCATCACGAGCGATCGTAGAGGAGTTCCCACGCACTTCACAGGTCGTCATGGGACGCCGATCGCGGCGCCCGTCGGCACCCGCGGCATCCTCCGTATCCTCAACGGCCGGGATCCCTTTCCGACCAAGATCGAGCCACGGCCTGTCCATCGATGACCGGTCCTGACTCGCGGTCCCGGCCATCACCACGTCCACGACTTCGACATCGAACGCCATCGCCTTGCCCGATCAACGCCAGATCTGACCGAGACCACCTTGACCGACGCCGTTCCGATTCATCGATCAGAGTCTTGCCACCCGCCGACGAAAGCGCCTCAGCTGATGATTCACTGACGAAGATGTGAGTCCGATTTCCGGCCGATCCAACAGAGACACCCTTTGAGGTGTCGCTTTGCGACCACCTCAGAGGCTATGCTTCGCCCGATGAGTGACGACGGTCCGGTCGCCAATGCGAGCTACTGCAGTACTGCGGACACTGGCGATGAACTCGCGACGGGAATCGCGGCCGGATCGTGACGCACTGTCCCGCATCGCACGCAACGTCGATTAGCACACCAGTAGCACGACCGTGAGGACCACAGGATTTGCGGAAGCCCTCCGTTGGGGACTGTGTTCGAGGGGCCGGTCCGGCGTGTCGGGTCAAGTAGCCTGCTCGACAGTGGTAGCCCCGGTCACCCACCTTGGCGCATGTGGATGCTCTTGACGCAAGATGGCGACGTCACGACGGGCGGGATAACACGCCCGCGGGCCGCCGCCAGCCGCGAACTGTCCGCTGTAGTGATCGGGGTTGACCGAACCGTTGCCTCCACCTATGACCCCGTGTGCCGTGTCAGAAGTCGGGACTTGATTTCGAGGGACGGGGCCAATCACCAGAGGCCGGTTCTCGTCCGGTAGCGGCGACGCCTTCATGGAGATATTCGCCACCGCCTGGCACAGAAGAGACGAGCCGCGAAGTCAGGACCCCTTGGGCTTCTCGGCGATGGCGAGTTCCATAGCAGCGTTCTTTGGCCCCAGTCTCACCTCGTCGACCTCCGCGGCCCGCTACTTTAGCGTGTTGTGTGCCGGACTTGAGATGCGCGGCCCGCGGCAGTCCCCCAAGGATGCGGTGTTGCGCTTCGAGCGCATCTGGGCGTTCGGCTCGGTCGCCGCCGAGCAGTCGAAGGGAGTTCTCGGTACTCGTAGCGCGGGCGACCAGGTGAAGCGAATGGGCGCAAGGAAGCTGGCGCCGGTCGTATACCCATTCTTTCGAGAGCGCTCGCAAGCGCGCCAGGGGGTGTGGGGCATCTACGCCGCATCGGCGGAGCGGCTAGGTCTCCACGATGTGGGCGTGTGCACGCCGCGAGGGTGCGAACTAGCCGCGCCGATTCTTGAGCTCGAGGAAAGCGAGGCGCTCCACTTGGCAGCGCCAGTGCGCGGCAAGACGAACTTCCCGGTGGCTGGCGCGCGAACTCTGGGAGAGCGCTTCGGCGTCGATGTCGGCCTCGATCACCGAGAAGCAGCCGGCCTTTCCGCAGGTTTGCGCACCTACGAGCAGCAGCACCGACTCGCGCGCCTGTTGTCGGCATGGGCACCGGCGAACGACCTCGACCTGGTGACGCGACTTGCCGACCATCACAGCAAGTGGACTGTGGATCTGCAGACAGTCGCAAGCGCCGCGCTTGCTCTTGAGGAGATCTACGCAAACGGCAGCCGACTCATCGACGGATTGTCGGAAGCTGCACGCCTATCCACCTCATGGCCCACCTTCCTTGGTCACAAGGTTGTCGACGCCTCAGCGACCAAAGTTCCCGGGCTCGCGGCCCGTGCCAAGCGGGAACTCGCCCAGCTGGGGCCACTCGGCGCGAACGTCGCCCTGGATCTCGACGCCTTCCTCGGAGAGGTTGCCGCTCTAGAGGGCCGCGACGCCGCGGAAGTGTGTGAGTCTCTCTTACGGAGGCACGCTCTGGTGCAGGGCGCCAAACAGGCCGCAGCCTGGGTGGAGCGGCACAAGGATCGCCTAGAGATCGGTGGCCCTCGAGGTGCGTTGCTCTACGACCCCTTTGACCTCGACGAGCGCATCGATCCGCACCTGTTCCGCCTGAGCGCGCTCCAGAGCATCGCTCGCGCCATCCGCCGTGCTGGCGTCAAGGTGTGATGGAACGCCTTCTGGAACGAGTCGCGCAGTGGGAGGCGCCGCACGAGGCCATTCTCGCCACCACGTACACATTCAACGCCGAGTTCTTCGTGAACACGGGCGTCCTGCTAGCTCTCGCGCAGCTTGGCACCGAACGCCCAGCGGCGTCCTCACTCGTGCGACAGCGGCTTGGCAATCCGTACGTCGGCGTGCTCCAGGGCGACTCGTCTTCCGGTGCACTCGTCGGGTGGGTGGAACGAGCCGTGTGGGACGCTCGGCGGCGCGGCCTCCTGCACGCAAAATGCCTGGTGGTTGCGGGCAGAACCCAGATCCGCTGCCTCCTTACGTCAGCAAATCTCACAGAGCCCTCGTGGCGCTCCAACCAAGAGATCGCGGCGGTCCTCACGTGCCCACGGGAGACGGGTGGCGGACAAACAGCGGAAGTAGTCGACGTCCTCCGTGGCCTGCGGTCTCTCGGAGAGCAGCGTGGCCTGGGTGGCTGGGTCGCAGCGGTTGATCGACTGCTCAATAACCTGCCTGCGCCGCCGGGGACCACCGATGTTGTGTGGTCGGGCTTCGGGTCACTGCCGTCCGTCCTCGAACGGCTTCCCCACGGCGAGGTCATCACGGTGACGTCGCCGTTCTGGCCGAATGAGGCAGCCGCGGCGACGCACGTCGTTGAGATGCTCGCAGCGGTCGCACCCAGGCTGCGGCTCATCACGCGAGGCTCGTCGGACGGAGCGCTCTTCGATCTACCGGAGGCGTTCGTCGATGCGATCCGTTCCAAGGGCACTCCGGCCGAGGTCGCCGTCTGCTCGTCGATCGAGACCATCGATGGTCGTGAGGTGCAGCGTCGGCTCCACGGCAAGCAGCTGACAGTTCAGACACCCGATGGTCCGCTGTCCTACGTCGGCTCAGCCAACGCGACCGTGCGCGGCTTGGCACTCGGCAAGCCGCCTAATGTCGAGCTCGGCATCTTGGCGCCGGTCGAACCCATGGTTGCGGAGTTGGGATTTCGCCAACTTGACCCAGGCAAACGACGGGATCTCCAGGAGGAAGCCTCCGAGCCGGCCGTTGCGGAGGTCGTGTCCGGCCTCGCCCTTCTGCACGCCGACGGCCTCCGATTGGAGGTCCTGGTCGACGATGCCGGCTGGACAGCCGTCGACGTGCCCGTCGGCGGCGCTCCGAGAGCTCTCTCCCATCGCCAGACCACCTTCGACCTCGATCGCCAGACGTACGAGCAGGTCGCCACACAGCCCGAGATCCTCCTGCACTCCCAGACCCGCACGGGAAAGTTGCCCGTCGTGCTGGACGACGAAGCAAAGCGCGACGTCGATGTTCTGACCGCAACCACACTCGACCTCGACGAGTTTCTCAATGGTTTCGGTCATCGCCTCGGCCCGGACGAGAGTGACGATGACGAGGATGCTGACCGGACACTCGATCCGCCATTGCAGCAACCGTCCGCGCCCCGGACGGCCATCATGGCCGTCCACCGTGCACGCTCAGCCATCGAACGACTCGACGCTCACGAACGCCTGTTGCGGACACGGCTCGAAGAAGACGCTGCCCTGCCGACAGCGCTTCTCGAGCTATGGCTGCATGGTCAAGCCGGGGTGGTGCAGTTAGCTCGACACGTGCGCCGGGCTGCGCTCGACAGGACGCCGCCCATGATTAGCGCAGTCGCAGCGACATTCATTATTTGCGAAGTCGAATCCACGCTGGAGCGGATGGCCGACCATTTCCCCTCCATGGCGGCACCACTTCGGACAGCCACCCGGATCGTGGTGGCAGAGCGCCGCGCTACGGGGGCCGCCATATCCGGCACAGCTCGACGCGACATCGAGCGGCTCCATCGAAAGGCACGTCCGTGAAAGTCGCCCGACAGATCAACCTCGCAGGGAAGGGACCGCCATGGGATGTAGGCGCCGAACGCCAGCGAGCCACAGCACAGCTGCTGCTCGACCGGTTCAGTGCTGGCTCACGCGTCCAGCTCTTGGCGGACGATGTCGGAATGGGGAAGACCTACGTCGCGCTCACTGTCGCAGTTTCGTTGCTGCTCGGCAGACGGGCCAGCAACGGCAAACGGACCGGACGCGTCCTGATCCTGGCCCCGAACCAACTCCTGGAAGAGAAGTGGGTCCGCGAGATCGCGGAGTTTCAGGGTCGCCTGCTCAGCCCGGCCGCGTCCGCACACCTTGCCGTGGTGGGACGAGCCGCAGGTGACCGCTCAAGCCGGACGACGGTGGCCGATCTTGCGACCGCGACGAAAGGCCTCGAACTGGTCGTCGGCCGATATGGAACTCAGGGCACGCTGACATCCAAGCTCGGTTATGAGAGGTGGCATCGCGGTCATGCCGCTCGCGCGCTTGAGAGGCATCTCGACATTCACGGATGGCGCGGCTGGCTGCGAGCCGAGTCCCGGATCGACTGCGAGCATGCGTGGCTCACCCAGTCCATCGCCGCCATGCGTAACGACGCTCGCCCCGTCCTGCACGGCGGCCGCGTCCGAACCGGTCGAGAACTCTGGGCCTATGCCGAGCGCGAAATGCGACAGCACCCCTACGGCAAGGATCGGGGCTGGATGCGACCAGTCCTGAACGACCTCGCCCGCGCAGGGTACCTCCGCCGAATCCAACCGGTCGACCTCGTGATTGTCGACGAGGTGCACAACTGGCAACACGGCAAGAACGGGATGCGGGCCATCCAGAACATCGTGTTTCCCCATTGCCAACATGGGCTCGCGATGACAGCGACTCCGCTACAGCTCGACAGTTCGACGTTCGTAGAGATCCTGCGGCCGTTTGAGCACCTACACGACTTCGGACCCGCCGGGGGTTCAGCGGCATGGCCGTCGTTGGATCGCCTCGGGACTGCGCTCAAAGCAGCAGACGACGGGGCGACGACCTTCCGCCGGGAATGGCAGATTCTCGACCGAGCCCCCGAACTCGATCCCGACAGGCTTCCTGACCTCGCGGCCGAGCACCCCTTCCGCCAGGCCGCGCTGGCACTCAACCGAGTCAACAGGGACCTCGAAGAAGCCCTCGTCCCTTGGTTCACGCGACATCGCCGGCCACGGCTTCACCGTTGGGTGTACGTGGGTGAGGACATGCCCAACCATCTACCCACTGCGAAGCCGCCAACCCAGGAACCCCACCAGCTTCACATCGCAGACGGCTTTGCGAGCGATCGCGCTGAGGTCGCCCAATTGGCCTTGATGCGCTTGGGTGCAATCGCGATCGAGCACGCGGGGAAGCCGACGCTCGCTGCCTCGATGACTGGTTGCTTTTCAACCATCGAGGCGACCGCGAGAGACGCCGCGGCGATCAGGCATGCAGTAGACCCGGTCGGTGCCCGGTCGGCCAGCCATACATCAGCTACGTCCGGTCGCTCGCCAAGACCGAGACGACAAAACGAGAGCCACTTCACCCGAAACTTGAGCGCACCGTCCAACTCGTGGAAGACGCTTGGCTCCAAGGCGAAAAGGTGCTCCTGTTCTGCGTGCGGCGCAAGACGGCTGAAGTGTTGCATGCGCTGATCGACCTTCGGCTTGGGCCCCACGGGGGCGGTCGGAACTATCGAAGCATGGCCAGCGCGCTCGACCGCGAACTCGCACCTTCCACGCTGGATCGGGTTGCCCAAGCGCTCTGGTTGGCTGGCCGCGTGGACGAGAAGCCGTGGGACGTCGCAGCAGCGATCAGCGGAGCGCTCGCAGCAGAGGCAGACGATCGCAAACTGTCCACAGGCTCGGCCAGACCGCGACGGGCCCAGCTGGTCGAGCTCAATGACGTGGCGAACAGACTTTCCGCGGCCTATCTCGCGCGGGGGGCACCTGACCACATTCGGCCATCGCTAGAGAAGCTGGCCGGGTCGATCGACAACAGCCTCTTTGAGGCACTCCCCAGGGTGTCGCCCGATCAGGTGAGCGCGCCGGTGCGGGCTGTCCTCTATGACCCCTCGGCTCTGTTCGGTCCGGTTCGACCCGGCCGAGGGCGACTGGCTGAGAATCAGCACCGTGCGTTTGCCAAAGCGCTCTACGACTACGGCGACGCGGTTGCCCAAGAGATTGACCAGGACATGTGGGAAGCGCGAAGGCGGCTCGTGGATGTTCTCGCTCGGAACCTGCGATCCACGAACACGCTTGCCCGGCTAGTTGGCCGCAGTGACACCTCAACGGGTCGTCTCGAGGTGATCGTCGAGCGGCTCACCTCGCCCTTTGGGGCACCTCGTCTTGGAAGCGGCGAGAGCCTGCTCCAACGTTTCTCATCGTTCACGACTTCGGCCATGACGCTGAGCACGACGAACCGGCGTCGCCTTCTCGATGAGATGCTGAAAGAGCGAGTGCGCGGCACCGTGGAACTCGTGACAGGCGGTGGTGGCCGCCGGCGAGACCTCTCGTTCGGAGCCTTCAACTCGCCGTTTACCCCGGACGTGCTCGTCTGCACGCAGGTCGGTGACCAGGGCATCGACCTCCATGAGTTCTGCCGGGTGGTCGTGCACTACGACCTGACCTTCAACCCCGCTCGACTCGAGCAACGGACTGGGCGCTGCGATCGGATCGGAAGCAGGGCTGCTCGCGAGGGATCGAAGATCATTGTCGTGCTGCCGCTCCTGGCCGGCTCATACGACGAACGCATCTACACCTCGCTGCTCCAGCGCGACCAGACCAACGAGGCGCTCATCGGCGATCTCTCACTCGTCTCGGAAGCGGTCCTCGGCGACGGCCAACCCGAAGCGGACGTCGACGGACCCACACCGTTCCTCGTGAGTCTGCCCCCCGCGCTATTCGAGCGCCTCCGCCCCGACTTCAGCGTCGGCACTGTCGAGGGCAGTTGAGCTTGGGACATGCAACCCCTATCAACAGGCCATGCTCGTCGGCCGGTCCCGGGCCACGGCCCACGCCGGGCGGGCCGCGGCCCACGACCGTGTCGACCCGCCGTGCTCGGCGTCGCCGCCCGGCCCTTGACGCGGATGACAACGCCGCGGCGATCGGCGAAACGCCGTCCGAGTTCCCCAACGCCATTCAGTGGCGCTCTGCCGCCCTGGCCGTCGACGAGATGGCCATGGTGGAGCCGCCGCCCGGGGCGTCGTGCAGGTGGCGAGCGCAGCGGTCATTTTTGAGATGCCCGAGGCTCGGGGCCTAGGCCAACTGACAGGCGTTTTCCACCGGGGGGTTGACCTTCCCCTGGGGTCAGGCCGCATCATCGCCTTCGTGGACGAGATGATGACGATTGGCGAGTTCGCGAACCGATGTGGCCTCTCACCGAAGGTATTGCGTAAGTACGCGGAGGCTGGCGTGCTCGTGCCGGCGGTCGTTGACCCGACCTCGGGAAACACCAGGACACGGCGGAGGTGGCCCGGAGGGGGGGAACGCCCCGAACAAGTTTTAGTTTAGAGGGCCAGTGCGGGAAGGGAGACCACCGCCCCCAATCCGCCTGTTGCTCGTGGCTGCAGGACAACCTCACCGTCGTTGGCGTGCACGAGCTGACGCACGATCGCCAACCCGAGACCTGACCCGCCGCTGGGGCGGCCGGAGGCCTGCCAGAACGGGGCGAACGCGCGCTCCAACTCGTCACCGGACATGCCGGGGCCCTGGTCGTCAACACGGATCTCCACCCGGCCGCTGGCGCTGGCCACGCTGA
>JBBSHN010000083.1:0-10038 GCA_038252945.1 Propionibacteriales bacterium
CGACCCTGGCCGCCGGAACCATCTCTCCGCGCCGGCTGGTGCCCTCGGAAATTCCCCGCCCCGAGTACGTCGACAGGCCATCTCCACGACCACACTCCGGCGGCGACGTCCAGGACGCAGAGACCATCGCTCGGATGCGGGAGGCGAGTCGGCTGGCAGCGCGAGCACTGCGCGCCGCAGCCGCGGTCATCGCACCCGGTGTGACCACAGACGAAATCGACCGGGTTGGCCACGAGTACCTCTGCGACCACGCTGCCTACCCCTCAACGCTGGGCTACAGAGGCTTCCCTAAGTCGCTGTGTACGTCGGTCAACGAGGTCATCTGCCACGGCATCCCCGACTCCCGGAGGCTCAAGTGCGGCGACATCTGCAACATCGACATCACCGCCTACCTCAACGGCGTGCACGGCGACACGAACGCGACGTACTGCGTCGGCGAAGTCGACGATGCGAGCCGGCTACTCGTCGAACGCACCGAGGAGTCGCTGAGCCGGGCGATCAAGGCAGTGCGCCCCGGGCGTCAGATCAACGTGATCGGACGCGTGATCGAGTCCTACGCGAAGCGGTTCGGGTACGGAGTTGTCACCGACTACACCGGGCACGGCATCAACACCACGTTCCACTCAGGGCTAGTGATCCCGCACTATGACAGTCCGCAGTTCACCACCGTCATGCTGCCCGGCATGACGTTCACCATCGAGCCGATGCTCACCCTTGGCACGATCGAGTGGGACCTGTGGGACGACGGGTGGACGGTCGTCACCAAGGACGGCAGCCGGAGCGCACAGTTCGAGCACACTCTCCTCGTCACCGACTCCGGCGCCGAAATTCTCACGCTGCCGTGAGTCGGGCTCGCCACGCAACGGTCGGACTCGCAGGCCGTTCGGTACGAGCTCGGTGCTCAAGCCCTAGGCTCGCCAGCGCGACCGGCGGCTCGATCAGCTGGCCTGGTCCGCTGCTTGCTTCTCGGTCTTCGCGCCTTCGGTGACGATGTCACCGGACGGCGTCTCGAGATGCGCCCGGATGAACCAGTGAAACTGCTCGAGCTCAGCGCTCTGCCCGATCAGTAGGTCCTCGGTGATCGGATCGAGGTCGCCGACCTCGTCGATGACGCGGCGGTGGTCAGACGCCACGCCTGTGTACACAAGGTCAAGTGCAGCCAGGTGCTGCTGCGTCGTCGCGCGGCCCAGTGAGTAGTCGTCCCAGGAGCGGCCTGCGACGATCGCGCCCGGCGTACCGATCGGAGTCACCCCCATCGTGGCCATCCGCTCAGCAGTGGCGTCCACCATTGCGCGGACCGCTTCAATCTGCGGATCGAGCATCTCGTGGACGCCGATGAAGTCGCGGCCGACGACGTTCCAGTGCACGTGCTTGAGCGTGAGTTGCAGGTCGTTCAGGGCGTTGAGCCGGTCTTGCAGCGAACCGGCCACCTTGTGCCCGTCCTTGAGGGACATGCCGGCGACCGTGTAGGAGCTCTTCTCGGGTTTCATGGTGTCCATTCCCTCACCGTAGCGGCGGCCCGCAAGCAGGCGCTGCGCCGTACTTGTGCATCGCTCGGCCGGCCGCCAGGAGGCATCGGCCTTGGCCGTTCGGTGGCCTTAGGCCGCCCGTCTGCTCCGCGCGTTGCGCAGCGCCGACTCGGGTGCTCGCGACAGTATGCGCAAAACCGCCTTCTCCAGATGCTCTTGCCGCTGCTGCGGCTTGCGCGGCGCACGCTGGAGGGCCGCCGCGATCGTCGTACCGTCTTGGTACAGATCGATGACCCGTGGGTCGATATAGGAGTTCTTGGCGATCGCTGGGGTGTTGCCGAGGTACTCCGACACCTCGACCACCGCCTGGCGGATCACCTTCTTACGGGCAGTACGGGTGTTCCCCCGACTGATGTTGGCGGCCAGAGCGGTCGCAGCGATGACGGTGGCGTGCCAGGTACGGAAGTCCTTCGCCGTGACATCGCAGTCGAAGATCTCTTGCAGATAGCTGTTGACATCGCTCCCGCTGATCGGGAACCACCGCCCGGCCGACTTGTACGCAAGCAGCCGCTCCCCTCCCCCGTCGCGGCGCCGAAGTCGCTGCACTACCTCGATGACCGCCGGATCGTCCACCGTGATGGCGTGCTCGATGCCGGACTTGCCGACGAACGAGAAGAGCAGCACGTCCCCGCGCCTGCGCACATGCCGACGCTCGAGCGTGGTGAGGCCGTAGCTGCCGTTTTCGTCGGCGTAGACGTCACTACCGATACGGAAGTACCCGATGTCGATCAGTCGGACCGCCGCCGCGAGCGCGCGGTCCTTCGGCATCCCCTCAGCCGTGAGATCGGCAAGGATCCGGACGCGAGCAGCGGGCAGTAGCTTGGCCATGTCCAGGACGCGCTCAAACTTCGCCCGGTCGCGCCGCTCCCGCCATACCGGGTGGTAGAGGTACTGGCGGCGTCCAGCTGCATCGGTTCCACACGCCTGAATGTGGCCGTTGGGCCGCGGGCAGATCCACACATCGCGCCAGGCCGGTGGGATGACCAGCGCCTTGATCCGAACGATCTCCTCGGCCGGTAGTCGCTCGCCACCGGAGTCGAGGTAGACAAAACCACTGCCGGCACGTCGACGTGTCCAGCCTGTGTCGTTCGGCGACACCATACGAAGTCTGGTCATCCGGCGATCCTCAACAGGTCGGTCTACTGCGTCGACGACGGTACCCAGTGTCGCCGCGCTGAGCCTCGCCGTCGCGCCGAGCCGTGGAATGTGTAAATACGAGCCGCGCCTCGACGGTTCAAGCCCCAGTCCATGGCGTGTCGAGTTGCTCCGGATCGGCGAGCAGCCTTCGCATGACCGCCGCGATCTGACCGGCGTGAGCACCGTCGATAAGGCGATGGTCGGCGGTTGCTCCGATCACAATCTGCGGACGTACGACGACCTGCCCGTTCACGGCCATGGCCGCGTCGCGCACCGCACCGATAGTGAGGTACAGCGGCACCCGCGCGAACGGGAGTGGCGACGTGAAAGCTGTGTCCAAGTCGAAGGTGCCAACGTTCGTCACGAACGCAGCGCCGAGCGGAAACGCCGGTTGCCCCAGCGCAGGCACCCCAAGGCCGCCCAGCAGGACGCTCGCCACGGCGAGGCAGGGGCGGTGCGCCCACCACGGTAGCCGCCGGACGATCGCTGAGCTCCTGGCGTGACCTGGCTCCTGGCCCTTTCGCAGGCGGTCACTCCCAGGGCGCAGCTCCCGCGCTATCTGCGCTGGCGACTTCTGGTCAGCGTTGCGCACCTTGACTGGAGCCAGATCGCTTCCGTTGCCTATGTCGACCGCGAAGCCGACGTCGCACGTCTCGAACGGTTTGATCCTCCCGAAAACCACGCGGGCCCGTACCTCCGGCACCTCGCAGATCGCGCGACCCAGCGCGGCGCCAATCACATGGGTCACCGTGACGCGCTGGCCGGTGGCGCGGACACGCTCGACGTACTCGAGCATCGGCGTGGCGTCGACAGCGAAGCTGGCGTAGATGCGGCCGTCCTTGGGCGCGCGCCAAGAGGCGACGGCGATCTGGCGACGTACGGAGGACGCTGACCGCGTCCTCCGGCGTCGCGACGAGATCACGAGTCCTGTTGATGAGAGATGCCCGTGAGCAACCATTCGGTGGCGCGTCGCGGTGCCTCGACAACCAAGGAGATCGGTGCTGCACGCTTCGGTAGGCGGACGTGCCGGCGCTCTCGTCGTACGGCGTCGGCTATTTGGCTTGCGACATCAGGCGCGTCGAGTTCGCTTTGTGCCTCACGCGACCCTCCGGTGATGAGCACGTGCCGGTCCCTTAGCTGCACCACGCCGAGTATGCCGGACGCTTGCACCCGCCATTCCCACCCGCCCGTCGTGCCCCGGCTCGCCGGGGTACGACGATGTACTACCGCGGCAGGTGGCAAGGTCGACTCATGCAATTGCCGGAGGAATACGACCTCAGTGGACGAGTCGCTGTCGTCACGGGAGCCGGCAGCCATTCCGGTATCGGCTTCGCTGCCGCGTCGCTGCTCGGGCGCTTAGGGGCGAGCGTGACCCTCGCGGCTACGTCCGACCGCGTAAACGATCGGGCCGCCGAGCTCACGCAGCGAGGAATCGACGCGACCGCCGTCGTGGGGGACCTGACCGAGGAACAGGCCGCTCAAGACCTGATCGACGCAGCCGTTCGTCGATGGGATCGCGTCGACATCGTGGTCAACAACGCTGGCATGGTGTCCACGACTCAGCAGAACTTCGAGGACGGACCAATAGACGACCTGGCATTGAGCGTTTGGCACGCCTCGCTGCGCCGCAATCTCGATACCGCGTTTCTCGTCAGCCGGGCGGCTCTCCCCAGCCTTCGCGCCAGTCGCTGGGGACGCATCATCATGGTCAGCAGCGTGACCGGCCCGGTGATGGCCATGCGCGAAGATGTCGCGTACGCCGCGTCGAAGGCGGGTATGGTCGGTCTCACGCGGGCACTCGCACTGGACGCCGCCGGAGACGGGGTCACTGTTAACGCCGTCGCCCCGGGCTGGATCGCTACATCGTCCCAGCTGGAGCACGAAAGCCGTGAGGGACTGGCGACGCCGATCGGCCGGAGTGCGACGCCGATCGAGGTGGCCACCGCGATCAGCTTCCTTGCCAGCCCAGGAGCGTCGTACGTCACCGGCCAATGTCTCGTGGTCGACGGTGGCAACTCGATTGCCGAAGAGCGGGCTCTACCGCACGACAAGGCACCAGATGCCCATGAAGGTCACGTTTGACCTCGGCGGAAGGCATTGCCTACAAACTTGGTCTATATTTCGAAACAGGGGGTCCCATGTTCCGCAGCCATAGCTCAGCCTGTCTCAGCCTTGTATTGGCCGCGGGCTTGATGCCCGCATACGCCACGTCTTCCTCCACGGTGGGCACGCACCACTCTTCTGCACATTCCTCGGCGGCATTGAACGGCTGGCGTGACGGCGGCCGGATAGCCAACGTGCGTGACGGCACAAGTCTTGTAGCCATGGACTCCTCCCTTTCACACGTTCTCGTGGCGGCGGTCACGACGATCCCCGGCGCCGGCAAGCCGCTGGTAACGACTCTTGCTCGTCGGTCACCGCTGGGACGATGGAACCGGCAGGTGACGCAGATCGGCGGGCCCGTTGCCGTTGACGTGAACGCCCACGGTGATGCGGTCATCGTCAGCGTTAGAACGACCTTCGACGCCACCGGCGAGGTGTCCGCCTTGCTGGCCACCACATGGCACAGGGGGCTGGCGCCGCGCACCAAAGTGATTTTGCCCGCCAGCGATGCGCCTCAGTATTTCGATGCTCATGTCTCGGCGAATGGCCGAGGGGATATCGCCGTGCTGGTCACCCCGACCCTTACAGGTGGTGCTGCAAAACTTCTCCGTAAGCCACTAGGCAAGCCATGGAAGCGAACACTGTCGGTCCGGCCAGCCAAATATTCGGGAATTCTGGATTCCATCGACCTGACCAGTGCTGGACTGGTGGTGGGTGCCTTCAAGCAGGACCAGGTGCTTTCAGTGCGGCGGCTGCCCATGAACAGCAATACGTTCCGCCGGGCGACCGAGGTGACTACGTGGCCAGCGATCAACGACGTGCCTCACTCGTACGACAAAAGCCGCACGCAGGTGAAGGTGGGCCCCAACGGCGATCTCGCGACTGCCTGGTCGTACGACTCCCCACCGAGTGGCGGCAGTCAGGTAAGCACCACGCGCATCACCATTGTCCCGGCTTCCGGTACGAAATGGCAGAGGGAGTTCGAACGCGCCGACTCCATCTTCCGCCTCGCCAAGGTCGCCGCTGACGGCTCCGTGCTGATCCAGGATGGCAGCCAGCCACGCCGGTGGCAGGGCAGCACCCGATCCTTCCGCGGGCCTGATGGTGTGTTGAAAGACGTCGACGAACGCGGCGACGTACTCGTGGGTAGCAGTTACTACAGCGGGACACTCCGGGTGTGGCCCGTGGGTAAAGCACCTCAACCCCAAGTGCAAACGATGCCCGGCCGCCAACTGGCGTGGGTACTCACCAATGACCACACGGCATACGTTGCGGTGGGACTCCCCAAGGACAGCCCCACCGCGTTCTATCTACGAATCCGACCGCTGTAACAGACGGAACAGCGACCTGTCCTACCGAGGGGTGAAGTCGGCGTAGGTCCATTCCGCCGACCAGTGGAGTTCAAGGGCAGCAGCCGTACGACGCAGGCGCGTTCGCCAGGACGGCGCGACAGCAGCAGCTGTCGGCCAGTTGGTCAGCGATCCCGGTCTGCTCTGGGAGCGATCTCATGGAGGTCGACCGCGCCCCCAATCACCTCAGCAGCCACTTGGGCAAGCTTGCGGTTGTGGCGACGTGAGTACCCGCGCAGCTGGGAGAATGCCGCACTCATTTCTTGGCCGCTGAACTCCGCAAGCACGCCTTTGGCCTGCTCGATGATCACCCTGCTGTCGAGAGCTTCCTGAAGTTGGTCCGCGAGCTCGCTTGCAACCGTAAAAGACCGTTGTTGCAGAATGCCGATGGTCGCGACGTCTGCCAGCGCCTGGGCGACGCGTTGTTCATCACGTGTCAACGGCGGTGGTTCCGTGGTGAACAGGTTGAGGCTCCCAAATTGTTTCTTGTCTCAGGCGCATGGGAAGCGCATGCACCGACGTAAAACCGTACCGGCTAGCGGCATCAAGGAAGCGTGGCCAGCGATCTCGCTCAGCCGAGATGACGTCCACGTTTACAGGCTTCGCCGTGTGGACGCAGTCAAGGCATGGGCCCTCATCGTTTTGGAGCTGCAGAAGCTCAATGAGTCGGCTCTCTTCGCTGGACGACGCAACTACCTGAAGGCGCCCACGCGGATCATGAATCATCAAAGCGGCGGCAGTGGCCTCCAGCAGGTCGACACATGTCCCGATCAGCGAGTTGAGGAGGTCGACGACGTCGTAATCGTCAACGAGGGTGTCTGCCAAGTGAACGAAGCTTTCGGCCAGCATGGTGTCGCGCTGCGAATTAGGAGCCGACCGTCCGGGTCCGGTCATTCGTCCTCTATCGAGAGCCGCCGACGACGGGCGACCACGTCTGACCGGACCCCTTGAAGTGGTCCACTCGTTATGAGAGTTGTGGTTGGTTGGTCCGCCGTCGGGTGGCGTACTCGGTGGGGGTGAGCATGCCGAGGGCGGAGTGGGGTCGGTACTGGTTGTACTCGTGGCGCCAGTCCGCGACAAGCACCTGGGCGTGTAGCAGGGTGTCAAACAGCTCCAGGGCGAGGAGTTCGTCGCGCATCCTTGAGCCGTAGGACTCCACCCAGGGGTTCTGCCAGGGTGAGCCGGGGTCGATGTATGCGGTGCCGGCACGGTTGAACCGGTACCAGGACACTGGCAAACTTCGTAACTGCCCCTCCCGTACCGTCAGCACCACCCTGTCTGACCGGCCGTCCAGCGAAACATCGAATGGAGTGCATGAATGCACGATGGCGTTCGTTGACAGCTCACTGGCCACGAGTCGGATTTCATGGAGCAGATGCAAGAGCTGATACTCGATCAGACGGAGACACACGAAGTCGCGCGCCTTCGAAGCGCTTCGCAGTTCTGCAGAGAGGATGATTTGATGCGACCAGCGCCCAGAAGCCACGATGCATCCCTTCAGTGCGAAGGTGGCTGCACGTAGTGCGGGGTCTGGCCGCCACGAGGCCGCGAACAAGTTTAGTGCGTCGCGAGGATATTCGCCGATCGACGCGCCCAGCACCCCCGTGGCCGGGAAGCTGTTGCATCGGCGTCTGCAAGGTCAAAACAGCAGCACACACACGCTTGAAGGCGGCGCCGTTCGCAGATTCGCCTGCGGCGAGCCGCGGCCACACCTGAGCGATGTCGACGGCACGTGAAAACTGACCCCCAGACGGCAGTTGAAAACTGACCCCCGCCGGGATCCTGATCTCAGTCGAGGTCAGGAGGAAGCGGGTGCTGACTGTGGAGGACTGGGCCGAGATCAGGAGGCTTCGTCGGGGCGAGGGGATGCCGATCAAGGTGATCGCTCGGGCGATGGGGTGTTCGAAGAACACGGTGAAGGCCGCGCTCCGCAGCGATGCGCCGCCTCAGTATGAGCGGCTGGCGCGGGGGTCGGTGGTCGATGAGGTGGAGCCTCGGATCCGGGAGCTGCTGTCGGCGTGGCCGACGATGCCGGCGACAGTGGTGGCGGAGCGGATTGGGTGGGAGCACTCGATCCGCACGTTGCGGGATCGGGTCAGCGACCTGCGCCCGGTCTATCTACCGCCTGACCCGGCGTCGCGGACGATCTATCAGCCCGGCGAGCTGGCCCAGTGTGACTTCTGGTTCCCCGAGGTTCAGATCCCGGTCGGGTTCGGCCAGGTCCGGACGCCGAAGAAGCTGCCGGTGCTGGTGATGGTCTCGGGCTACTCGCGCTGGTGGACGGCTCGCCTGTTGCCCTCGCGAGAGGCCGGAGATCTGTTCGCCGGCTGGTGGAGCCTGCTCGAGGAGCTTGGCGGCGTCCCCAAGACGCTGGTCTGGGACGGCGAAGGTGCGATCGGACGGTGGCGCCGCGGAGCCTCGGAACTGACCGGTGATTGCCAGGCGTTCCGGGGCATCCTGGGTGCCAAAGTGCAGATCTGTAAGCCCGGTGATCCCGAGGCCAAGGGCATGATCGAACGCGGCAACGGCTATCTGGAGACCTCGTTCCTGCCCGGACGGAGGTTCGATAGCCCTGAGGACTTCAATGACCAGCTGACCGGGTGGCTGCCGAAGGCCAACGCCCGCCGGATGCGGGTGCTGGGCTGCTCGCCGGGCGACCGGGTCGGGGCGGACCGGGCCGCGATGCTGGTCCTGCCCCCGGTGTCGCCCGTGACCGGCTGGCGTCAGTCGTTGCGGCTGCCCCGCGACTACTACGTCCGGGTCGACTCCAACGACTACTCGGTGCACCCGACCGCGGTGGGCCGCCGGATCGAGGTCGCCGCGGACCTGGACCGGGTGCAGGTGTTTTGCGACGGGCGCATCGTGGCCGACCATGCCCGCTGCTGGGCCCAGCACCAGTCGATCACCGACCCCAGCCACGCCCAGGCTGCGACCGCGTTACGGCACGACCGGTTCGCTGTCCTGCCAGCACCGAGGGTGACCGAGGTGGAACAGCGGGCACTGTCTGACTACGACACCGTCTTTGGACTCGGTAACGCCCTGGACGAGGACGTGGTCTGATGCCGGCACCAAGCAAGGTCAGCGTGGTCAACGACGTCAGTGCCGAGGTCGCCTACCTGACCCGGGCGTTGAAAGCACCCACGCTGCGCGAGTCGGTAGTTCGGCTCGCCGAACGGGCCCGGGCGGAGTCCTGGACCCACGAGGAGTACCTGGTCGCCTGCCTGCAACGCGAGGTCGCCGCCCGCGACGCCCACGGCGGCGAAGGCAGGATCCGAACCGCCCGGTTCCCGGGGCGCAAGTCCTTAGAGGAGTTCGATTTCGACCACGCCCGCGGACTGGCCCGTGACCGGATCGCACACCTCGGCACCCTGGACTTCGTCGCAGCACGGAAGAACGTGGTCTTTCTCGGACCACCCGGCACCGGCAAGACCCACCTCGCAATCGGGCTCGGCATCCGCGCCTGCCAAGCCGGCCACCGCACCCTGTTCGCCACCGCCTCCCAGTGGGTGGCCCGGCTCGCCGACGCCCACCACACCGGACGCCTCCAAGACGAGCTCATCCGGCTGGGCCGCTACCCGCTGCTGATCGTCGACGAAGTCGGCTACATCCCCTTCGAACCCGAGGCCGCCAACCTGTTCTTCCAGCTCGTCTCCTCCCGCTACGAACGCGCATCGCTGATCGTCACCTCCAACAAGCCGTTCGGCAGATGGGGAGAGGTGTTCGGAGACGACGTGGTCGCCGCAGCGATGATCGACCGGCTGGTCCACCACGCCGAAGTCGTGGCCCTCAAAGGCGACTCCTACCGGCTCAAAGACCGAGACCTCGGCCGCATCCCCACGGCCACCACCGAGGAACCATGACAAACCCGGGGGTCAACTTTCAGTTGCCGCGAGAGGGTCAGATTTCAGCTGCCGTTGACA
>JBBSHN010000084.1:0-9936 GCA_038252945.1 Propionibacteriales bacterium
CCGCCATAGCGGCGTCGGCTCGCAGAAACGACCTGACGTCGAGGTGCAACTCATCCGCCCACCGGCTCTTGCCGTCTTGCCAGACCATGCCGAGTAGCGGTTCACCGGGCCGGAAGTGAATTTTCAGGCTTGCCTTGCGAAAGCGCTCCAGGGTCGGATCGACGGCGTACCAAACCGGACCGCAGCGCAGGGCCTGGCCGCTCTCGTCGGGCACCCACACCTGACCGAAGGCCCAGCCACCAGCCTCGACAAAGAGACGGAGCGTGGCGGCAAGCGCCCCTTCGACATCCGATGACTCGCTGATGGCGAGAGCGAGGTTATGCGACAGTTTCAGTCGCTCGTAGGCTTCCGACAACCCCTTAGTGAGCATTTCTTCTCGCCGTTCAGCCTCCTCTTGCGCACACAACGTATTCGGTAATAGTCATTTCAGTCAATACGACCTCGGCGCCTGGAATCCCTCCCCACGTCCGTACGCCCGCGAGGAAGAGCTCAAGTCGGTGACGACAAGTTGTGGATCCATTCAGTGGCTGGGGACTGCTAGTCCTTCTTCCTCAGGAATAACAACCTCGTTGAGCATCTCTTCGATCTCGTTAGCCGGCAGCGCGACAGCCATGGCCCAGTAGAAGATGACCAAGCTAAACACGATGACGACGACTATGTCCCACCACAACGGAAGGTCCCCTCGTCCGCCGAACGTGCTCAGATACGAGATGATGCCCATCCCAACCAGATAAACGGGTAGCCAGCTGGCGGCACGCCAGTTGAAGTGCGGAGTGCGGTGATTAAGCCCCAAGACCCGATTGAGGATAAGGATCACGTAGCCGAGCAAAATTGCCACGCCAAGCTTCCACACCGTTTCCCAGGTGGCCCACAGGATGATCAGATTGGAAATGATAAACGCTATTGGACACAGCACCTCCGCCGCTGGAAGCCGGTACGGTCGGTCGGCATCGGGCAGCCGACGGCGGAATACGCCAAGGGACAGCGGGGCGGCGGCGTACATGAGCACACTCGCGCTGGTGATCAGCCCGACCAGGGACTGCCAGCTGGGGAATGGCAGAAAGCAAATGCATCCGGCCACGAACGCCGTGATCAGCCCGACCCACGGAACGCCTGCCCCGTTAGTCCACTCGTAAGGTGTTGGCACGTACCCGTTACGGGCCAAGCCGTAGGACACCCGCGAACTGCCGGTGGTGTAGATCAACCCGGTTCCGCCGGGCGAGATGATTGCATCGGCGTAGAGAATCGTCGCCAGCCAGCCGATCGACACCAGCGTGGCGATCTCGGCGAACGGCCCGGTGAAAGCGGTGTACAACGCATGGCCCTGCGCGTCCCACGTCTTACCGATTGCGGAGGAAGGCAAAGCCACGAGGAATGCCACTTGCAGGGCAATGTAGATCAGCATGCCGAGCAGGACCGAACCGATGATCGCAAAGGGTATGTCGCGTTTTGGGTTCTTGCTCTCACCGGCGAGCTGGTCGGCTTGTTCGAAGCCTAGATAGCTGAAGATGATGCCGCTGGTGGCCACCGCGACCAGGATTCCATGCGCGCCGTTGGGGTTGAATCCGTTGGCAGCGGTGAAGTTGGAAGCGTGAAAGTTTGTGATTGCCAAGACGAAAATCGTCAGCAGGGGGATCGCAATTTTCCACCAGGTCGCCGCACTGTTGGTGTTGGCCAACTTCTTGATACCTAGGAAGTTGATCGACGTCATCAGTGCCATCAACACAATGGCCACGATGAGGCCACTCGTGGTGAGTACAGGTGTTAGGCCGCTTGTATCGAGCCAGCCGTTGGCGAAAGAGTAGTGCTGGCCGTAGGTGATCATCGCCAACACCTCGATCGGAGCGACGGTCGCGGCCTGCAGCCATGAGAACCAGCCGAACGACGCTCCGGCCGCTCCACCGAATGCGTAATGGGGGAATCGCGCCGTACCACCAGAGACCGGATACATGGCACCCAGTTCGGCATGAACGAGCGCGAGGACGAGGATTGCGACCCCGCCGATAAGCCACGAAATGATAGCGGCCGGCCCGGCCGCTATCAGGGCCTCCTGCGCGCCGAACAGCCAACCAGATCCGATGATCGACCCCATCGAAGCCCAGCCCAATCCGATAAGCCCGATCTCACGTTTCAAAGAGGTAGACCGAACCGCCGGGCGGCGTTCCTCCACGATTGCCATGCGTGCACCCCTTGCTCTTGCCAGGAGCACAACGCCGGTCGGCGATGTGCGTTTGGCACGTTAGCGCTGGAAGCCGCTTCTGCGCTAGTAAGCACCCCGAAATTCGTGCCTCGAACGATGAGGACCGCCGAAGCGGTCCTGGTTTGGGCGAGTCGGCGTCCGACGAGCAGGGACTAGACCGTGCTCGACGCCACTGGGCTGGCGGGAACCAGGCGACGGTCAGGCGCTGCGCCGCACCAGCACGCGGCCGGAGTCGACTCGCACGTCAAACGATGGCTCGGGTCGGGTCGCTGGACCTCGGGCGACACTGCCGTCGCTCAGTTGGAACCGGCTGCCGTGCCATGGGCACTCAAGGCAGCCGTCGCTGACCGATCCCTCATGCAGTGGCGCACCTCGGTGCGTGCACCGATCATTCAGCGCGAAGATCTGGGGTCCTTGCCGGACCAGAACGATCGGCACGACGCCGGCCACCGCCTGCGTCGGCTGACCATCGACCAAGTCGGCCTCGGCCGCCACGTCGGTCCAGTCGGTCGAGCCGCCCAGGAAGGCGGTGGTGTCGACACCGACCCCGAGCGAGTACGCGAGATGACCTCCAAGCCAGCCGCTGAAGCCGACGACTCCCGCTCCGGCGAGTGCCAACGCCGCTCCTCTGGCCTGCCTACCACGTCGGCGGGCCCTCCAGGAGGCGACGTACAGGCTCAACCCGGTCGTGTTGGCGAGCGCATGGACCAACCCGACTCGGCGCTCGGCCCCTGTGGTGTCAGCCCAGTCCGATGCGCCGGTGAGCGCGGCCGGCAGTGCCGACATGACGCCGAGGGCTACCAGTTTCCGGGCAGCGTTGCGGCTTTCAGGTCCACCAAAGAAATCAAGCCACGAGGCGCTGACCCAGGACCCGATCGGGAGAACGATGACTGCGGGATGTGCAGGGTGGCCCAGCGACGTGCCCGACAGAGCGTCCTTGACCGGGCCGGGCTTGAGCACTTTGGCGACCAGCCCGCTGACGGTTTCGGCGGGCGCGTCCAGCACTGATGCGTTTTCGATTTCCTGAGCCAGTCGTTGAGCGAACATGCGAGGAGTTTAGGCGCGGCAGTGCTTCGGGGCATAGGCGCGGGGCTCGTCAACGCCGCCGCTTGCCCGAGCCCGCGCTTGCTCGTTCAGGCCTGACACCAATTGCCGGTAGGTTGCCCCAGCATGTCTCGGGGAAGGACACGAATGCCGGACGAGTCCCGCGGGCGTTAGCCGTCGATCAGGTCACCGAGAAGCTGGATGTACTGACCAAGATGACGATCACCGAGAAATTCCGAGCGGACGCGTTCTCGAGCGGCGTCGCCGAGCCGTTCGGCCTGCCGCGGGTCACTGAGCAGCTGGCAGATTGCCTGTCCGGTTGACTTGAGGTCGTGCGGGTCGACCAGAATGCCGTGGACACCTGGGTCGATCTGATCAGGGATACCGCCGACGGCACTCGCCACCATGGGGCGCGCCTTCCACATGGCTTCGGTCACGGTAAGCCCGAATCCCTCAGCGAAGCTTTTTTGCACCACGACGGCGGCCCGACGCTGGATGGCGTTCACGATAAGCGCATTCTCGTCGAGGTCGTCCATCGGTACGCGGACGAGCAGCACATGGCTGCGCACGTCGTCTGGGAGTCCCCTCCACTGGTTCTCGCAGTCCGCCAACACCTGAGCGCCCTCTGGGTCGTCCACGACACCGGTCACGTCGGGACCGACAAGCAGCAAGTAGCTGTCTGGGTGCTCGATGGCGACGTTGTCCGCGAAGGCGGTCATCACTCCGGCCATGTCCTTCAGCCGATCCCACCGGCTGACCTGCACGACGAGTGGAGCGTCAGCCGGCGGCGGCTCCGACAGTCCACCAGTCAGATGTCCATGCCGCCGCACAACGTGCGACGACCCGTCACGGCCCTCGAAGCTGACCTCGGGCTCAGCGCGCCCGTCAGGCGCCAGCCCGACCAACCGGAGGATGCGATCGACTTGATCGCGGTCGATTTCGCAATTCTTGAGCGAGAACGGATCGATCGAAGGGGCGATGACCCGAAGCCGGTCCTGCGGCACCCACTCAGGGGCGTACTGCTGCCGAGTGAAGACCATAGCGTCGGCCCTTTCCACATACGGTCGCAGGAAGTTCCAGCCCTCCTCGGTTCGTGCGTTGGTGGTATCGGAACCGATGTGGCATCGCCAGATCACGTGGGCGCCCACACCGTGCAGGACATCGACAAAGCCTGCCGTCTGCGGGTCATGAAGCAGCACGACGTCACCAGAGTTGACCCGGTCGAGTAGGTCTGCCCGATGCTGCTCCAGCACCGCCTCATAGATCGACCGTTCGTTGTCGCCGAGCGCTCCACCGTCGCCCTCGGCCCCGTGTAAGAAGTTGTGCAGCCGCTTGGTGACCCCGAAAAATGGAGCATCCCCTTGCACGACCAGCCACCGCGTGTCGATGTCCGCACCGCATGCGTACGCGATCAGTGCTTGCAGCATCTCCGCTACACCGCCACCGGAGGCCGTGGAGTTGATGTTCCAGACAACGCGTTGGTCGAGGAGGTCGTGCGCTCGCTTGATTGTGGCGTGTAGCCGCTCTGACTGCGGCCGTGGAAGAAGCTCCCCAAGCCGCTCCAGCTGAGCCGGAATCAGCTCAACGTCCTGCAACCGACGATGCACTTGCTGAGCCGTCATGAAACGCATCTCCTGGACTTCAGGGCAGGCCGAGTTTTGCCCCAACGAGTCTGGCACGAATCGGGCTTATCGGTGTGACGACCGGTGCACCGTCGGCTGCGTGTTGCTAGCGGCGACTGTCGGCCACCACTCACGCCGCAGCGGCGAGCTCCAGCCGGATGACCGAGTTACGGCTGAAGTCGAGGTGCTGTTCGGCCCAGGCAGCCACTGTAGGTTCTTGAGCGAAGAGCACCACCTGGCGCCCGTCATCGGCGAGTGCCTTGCACATAGTCAGAATCGCCTCGGTGCGGATTGGGTCGGCCTGCACGGTGACGTCGTCGAGCAGGAGTGGGCACACGGTGGACTGAGTGGCCAGATGTTCGGCCAGCGCAATTCGCAACAGGAGATAGACCTGCTCCGCCGTACCGACGCTCAACCGATCAGCTACTCGTAGCTCCCCCGACGGCAGCTCGACGCGCACTTCTAGGGTCTGCGGGTCAACCGTCGCGTGCTGGTAGCGGCCGTTCGTGATTTCTGGCAGCCAGCGGTCCAGAGCCGCGTTGAGCACTGGCGCGAGATCGGTGTAGGTCTTGTCGCGAGCCTCGGCCAGATAGTGAGCGGTGACGTCGAGCACCTCGTCGAGCGACCGCAACCGGTGAAGCTCTGTGGCCGCCCGATTGGAAACCTCCTCGGCCTCAGCGACGCTAGGCAAGCACCGTTCACGTTCGGCTACCTGCCCCTGGTAGCGGGAACACTCCTCGCCTAATTGTCGCTCACGGGCAACGGCGGCTTCGAGCTCCGAACGCCGACGGGTGAGCAGTCGTCGGGCGGCGGCCGCCTCCAGCAGCGGAACCGTGGCGTCCTTTGCTGGTGCGCCGGCGGGCGCCGTGCGGAGCGGGGCTCCGGACGTGGAACTTGCGCTCACGAATTCGCCGTCGTCTGATGGTGCCTGAGCGATCACGTCACGCCGGGCCACGACCTGGTCGGTCGCGGCCCGCGCCTGCCTCTCCGCCTCGTCGGCCGCGCGCTGATCTGCCGCTGCGATGGTGTCCAGATCGTGCACGGTCATGCCGTCGAGCAGTGCCTGCAGTTCTTGCCAGCGCCGCCACTGGTCTTCGAGCTGTTCGCGGGAGGCCCGCCGCTGCTCAATCCACTCAAGCAATCGCCGGAAGAGCTCGTCTGTGTCGTCTGGCGTGTTCACGCCGGCTCGGCTGCTGACGCGCCGCAGTTCGGCCAGGCTGGCGGCCCGGATCTGCTGGGCTCGATTCGCGGCTTGTTCGGCGGCAATCCGTTCTTCCAGTTGCCGAGCGAGGATCGACCGGCCCTCAGCTTCTCGCGCTTGGAGGGCATTAGCGGCACACGCCCGCTCGTAGGCGGAGTACGCACCGATGATGTCACCGTCGACGTATCCGCGCCGCGCCAGCGTGTCCGCGAATGCAGCGGCCCGTGCGGCGAGCTCGGATTGTGCCTCCTCGTGCCCAAAGAGCCACCGCTCGCACGTCTCACGTGCCGCGAGCGCTCGGGCCTGACTGGCCAGTTGCTCCGAGCCGTCCGGTGTTGCTCCGCCGGTGCCCGTGCTGGAGTGCCGGCGAACCGAGATGCCGCTCCCGGTCGACCGACGCAACAGCCTCGCTGCACCGAGAGCTGCTCCAGCGACCAGCGCTGCGCTACCGGCCAGGGGCTGACCGAGAATGAGCAGCAACACGCCAAGGGCGAGAAGCGCCCCGCCTAGCGCAATCCAGGGCGGCGCTGGACCCACAGAGCGACCACTGTCCGCGACTGTGTCGGCGCCGTACTCACCGACCGTCGGGAGTGCTGCGGCGCCGACCCTCGGCAGCGACGGGGCATTGCGGCGGCTGGCATCGAGCACCGCCTGAGCCTTTAGGTAGTCATCGCGAAGCCGCTCGACGTCGGGGTCGAGCAGCCGCTCCCCTTGAGGGAACTCCGGCAGCGCTGCGAGCCGGCCGCGCAGAAGACTTGACGTTTCACCGGAGAGGTGAGGGACCGGTGGTGCCGACTCCCAAGCTCCCAGGGCCCGCCAGACTTGCTGCGCCACGTCGTCGTCGTCCAAGGCGCTGGGCGGGGGTCTCTCCGGCAGTGTGGCGAGAAGCTTGTGCGCCCTGGAACCTCTAGCGCTGCTGCCCTCGGCCTTAGATTTGTGAGCCGCTGCGACAGCGCGAGCCTGAGCTGCTGTCTGCTCGGCGACTTCGAGGTCGTGCACGGCTTCGGCCAGCTGGTCAGCCGCTGCCAATGCAGTCTGGGCGGCCTTGCTCTGCTCGACCGCATGAGCTGCGACTTGCTGTGCTTGGTCGAGCTCGACGACCAACCGGAGGTAGTCGTCGTGGGCCTCCCTTGCCTGCGTCAGCGACTGTCGGGCCTGCTCTGTCTCCTGCAACGCTCGGCGCAGGGGCCGGTTGGAGGTGCTGCGATCAGATCCCACGTGCTCGGCGCGGTACTTCTTCAACGCGTCGAGCGCGGCCGCCGCCGTTTCGTCCTTGCCGGCGGTGGCCGCCGCCCGCTGAAGGTCCTTTTGGAGGTCGCCTGCGGCGTCGAGGACGCGGAGCAGCTCCGCCTGATTGACGCAGGCCGTCGCGGCGAAGGTGCGGCGGTTCAGTCCTAGCCACTTCGACCCGTCAGGTGCCCCCTCGAACAGAATCTCGTTGGACAAGTCGCGCCCGCGCTCATCGGACGCCCGGCAGTCGACCTTGCCGTCAAGATCGTGTTGCAACGTCACGGTGCGGCCGTCGTCGAGGACAACCTCGCAACGGACCTTCCACCCGTCGGCATGCCACGGACGCCGGAGCTCAGCGAACTCCTTGTCGTCGAGCTTCATGGCGCCGCGACCGCGGCGCCGCCCGCACAGCGCTGCATAGATCGCCGCATGCCAGGTGGACTTGGCCGTCTCGTTGTCACCGTGCACGACGGTGAGGCCGGGGCTGAGCGGCAGGGTCTGCTCGAAGAGCGCGCCAAACGCCTGAGCGGTGACCGACTTGATGTACATCTACACCGCCTCCAGGTCGTCGCACCGACCGGTGAGAGCCCGCAGGCCCGTGTGGAGAACTCGCCAGCGGATCTCATCGTCAAGCGACGGATCATCCTGGACGCGGCGGACGAACTCTCCCCGAACCGACTTCTCGGCCCGCAGGGCGTCGAGGTCATGGGCCACGCGGAGGTCTCCGAGGCGTACGACGACGCCTTGCACGGTGTCCCACCCTGAGTCGAGGTCGCTGACTCGCACGTCGACATCAGGCTCGATCTCGCCGGCGAGCGTCAGCCGGACGACACCTTCGAGACCCTTCAGCTCAGCGGCCACCCGCTCACGAACTCCTCCCGAATGGGTCACGCCGGTCAAGTCGACCATGCAGTCGTGCACCTCCGACACGCCGACGTCATGACGGGTGCGGCTTACGCCGCCGTCGCCGGCGACCTCAGCGACGACGGCACCTCTGTCGCCGGTCTCGCCGAATGCCAGCGGGTCGGGGTTGCCTGGGTACGTGTGCCAGGGTGCGTCTTTGGGGGTATGGAAGTGGCCACAAAACGCGTGGTCGAGCCCGGCGACCGGAATCTGGTTAGCCCGGAACGGCGCGTGCGGCGTCTTGCCGTCCTCCTGCCAGGAAAGCTCCGAGATCTCGCTGCCGTGAAACAGTGCCAGATTGACTCCTCCGCGATCGACGTGGAAGCCACCGTCAAGGAAGCCGTCGGTGTTGGCTGGTGCTCGGTGAGCTGCCCCCCAGAGCGTGCAGCCAGGTGCCAGCTCCACCGGGGTCAGGTGTGCATCGGTGAAGATGTGAACGTTGTCGGTCCAGTCGGCCTGTCGGTAGAGGCTCTCTTCGCCATACCAGTCGTGGTTGCCCGGAGCGAGGAGGACCGGAAGCGGATGCAGCCGAGCGAACATGTCACGCACGAAGCGGCGCGTGTCTGGGGTGAAGCGCTCATGTTCGTAGAGGTCGCCCGCGCAAAGCACGGCGTCGACTTCTTGCTGCTCGGCCAGGGTGCAGAGGCGTCGGAGCGTCTCGTGAAGAGCACGCCGCCGGGCGTTGGCCACGTCGCGCCCAGCCCACGTGAAGGGCGTGTCGAGGTGCAGGTCAGCGAACAGCAGCAGGCGCACCGTGAGACCCCCTTGACATCAGCGCATCTTCCACTGGGCACATGATGCCGAGAGGCACCGACAAAAATGGTGCGCTGGGGAGGGTGTCGCGCGCAGGGTCAGTTTCAGTCGGGGCTTCGAGTACCTCGCCGCCAACGCAACGGCCGGGAGGCGACCTCACGCGAGGTGGTCCGCAGCCGATCAACCGCGACGGCAGCAGCCGGCCGGTGCGCCCACTGCTCCCGCAGCCGTTCGCGTTGCTGCGCCCGCTCGCTCAGGTCGATCTCCCGCAGAATTCGATCGATGCTTGCGAGCACCGACCCGTTGAGCTCCCACATGTTCTGGTCCTCTCGCGGGTCGATCATCAGCACGTCAGTGAGCCGGCCGCGAGCCTCGCCCACTGTGCGCAGCGCTGCCGCAAGCTCCTCGTCTGTCGAGGTGACACCGTCCGCTTCCGCCCGCACCAACCTCCCGTACGCGGTGACGGCTCGTGCGAGGTCGCGCACGAGTATGGCAAACACATCACTGGCCTGCTCTGAGTACACATGCTCTGGATCGTCGGCAAAGGACTGCATTTGGTCGACGACGGCTCTGCCGAGTCCGCGCAACGCCACGGTGCAGTGCTCGAGCGCGTCGAGACCGCTGCGCAGGTTGGGGACGACATCGACAGTGCCCAGCGCTCGCACGTTCAACTTCCGGCTCTCCTGCGCCTCCACGATCGCTCGGTCCGCGCGGGCGACTTTCGAGGCCAGGTGGCGACTCTCGTCGAGCCACCGGATCGCCTTGTCCAGGGTCACTCCCTCACAGGCCTCGTCGGCCATCCGCTCCATCACGTGAGCCATGTCGAGAGCGAACCGCTCCACTGCGGCGCCTGCCGTATCGGACTTGACGCGGCCAGGGAGTAGCACGTTGTACGCCACACCGACCGCCGCCCCCACGAGGGTCTCGGTGATGCGGGTGGCCGCCGGACGTTCCGCCCCACCCACCGACATGACGAGCATCGC
>JBBSHN010000085.1:0-9852 GCA_038252945.1 Propionibacteriales bacterium
CGCCACTGGTAGTACAGCGCCTCGGATACTTCGTGCTCACGGCACACCTCACGCACCGACCGGTCACCACGCAGCCCGGCGAGCACGATCTCAGCCTTCTGATCCGGCGTGAACTGCCGGTACTTCCGCTTTTCGCTCACGACCCCTCCTCAGGGCATCGGAGCGACCATCATCCCCAAGCCGTCAGGCCCGAGGAAACGTCAACGGCCTACCGGGGTCCTCGTCATGGACCGCCAAGGGGTGCGTGTAGTTGCCGTGTAGTCCCGTGCAGTGGTCACAACGACCTCCACCGACGGGGTGTCTTGGTTGCCACGTCACCTTGCTCAGCCACCCTCACAACGCCGCCATTGACCATGCGGTCAAGCCGTCGCCGTGCCTTCTCCTTCTGGGCCGCGGTTGGCTTGTCCGCGTCGAACAGGGCTCGAGCCGCGTCGACCGCAGTGATACCCGAGCCGGTCGAGGCCAAGGTGATGAGGTCGACCGAGTGCCAGACTTTGGACCGCCCGGTTTCGTGGTCGTGGATCACCTTCAGTGGCCCGACCTCTTCGGCCGGCTGCTTCAGATGGTGCAAGCCGACGATCGGGTCGCCGGGTGATCCGGTGAGCATGAGCACTAAACCGACACCGGAGGTGAGCCACGTTGACCCGTAGAGGTCGTCGATGGTGGGGTGGCTCGCCTTCAGCCCGGACGGCACCTTGCGCTGATGGTGCAGCTCGATGAGTTGGACGTTGTTGGCGATCAGGTTTTGGCGGGCACGGTTGTAACCGGCGGCCACCTCATCATCGGACAGTCCGACGGCGGCGTCTTTGAGGCTGTCTACGATCACCGTCTCGGCACTCACGTCGTACGCCATCGCGCGTAGCAGGCTCGGGTACTTCGCCATGTCGTACAGCGGTGGGCCTTGCCACACCTTCAGGTCGCGGTTGAGGAAGTCGCGCCAGTAGCTCTCGTCTCGCTGCACATCGGCATGTATTTCCTCGGCGCCGAGCATCCGTCTGAACGACCGTGCGACCTGCCGTGGGCGATCCATCGCAAGGTAGAGAACGGTGCCCCATCGGCTCGGCGCGACTGGGTAGCCGAGCAGGTGGCTGTATGGCGGTACGCCGAGGCGACCCAGGACGATCTGCTGCGCCAGTGTCGTTTTTCCTGAGCCTTGTGGGCCGGCGATGATGAGCGCCTCGCCGTCCGCCCAAAGAGTTTCCGGCCCGCTTCCCCATAGGGGTTCGGGCACTTCGGGGGTGTCGAGGATGAAATCGCCACCGCCGCGGAAGCGGTATTGACTCGCCTCCTCCATCTCCTGTTCGTCGTCGGTGGTCATGGCGTCCACCCAGGAAGTACCTCATCGGAGGAGATGGCTGCGAGCCAACGGCCAGCGTTCCATGGCTCGGCCCAAACCTCGAGCCGTAGCCGGTTGATGTGCTGGCGAAGCTGTCAGACGACGCTGGGTTCCACGGCCAGCGGGCCGACGTGAAGTACGAGCCGGGCACCATCAGGGATTTGGATGAGCATCGCGCACCTGCGGGCGGCGGATTCGGGGCTGGCGTCGCGGAGGTCTACTTCGGCAACTCCGTAAACGCCACAGAAGCGGCTAACAGGTATACTTTGAGCAGTCGAGGTCGTGGTGTCCGAGACTCTTGCCGCCCGCAGGTTTCCACCTGTCGGGCGGCGTCTCTTTTCAGGCATCGCTTCCACCGCCCTTGAGGCGGCGTGCCTGGGAGGACTTCAGCGCCAGTCGGGTGTAGTGGGCTTTACGGAGGTGCTCGGCGCGGACAGGGTCACCGTCGGCGAGCCTGAGGAACTTGGCGTCGTGGGCGGCGCGTGCGGCCGCTGTGCGCGCGGAACGATCGTCGGTGTTAGCCCAGGATTCATGGGCGGCGAGGCGCGCTCTAAGGGTGCGTTCTGTTGGGGTGAGCCGGGAAGACGGCATGAGGCAGCTCCTTGCTGCTCATGCCCATCCGGCGAAGGGTCTCCGATATGCGGGACCGCCAAGGCAACGGGCGCGTTGCTGCATTCATTATAAGCACAGCGCGGGGATGAGTTACAATCGATGTCATTATGGGCCACACAGTGTCGACCGCCAGCCGAGGCAGAACCCGCAACGAGCTTCACTCAATGCGGCGCCGAGCCATCGAGACTGGTCAGGTGGTCGTCCGCGGCTCGACACGTGAGCAGCAGCGCATCTGGCGAGCTATCGGTCAGGACGACCCAGAGGTCGCCACGTTCCGTGGCGAGGACGAGGACGGCGTCTACCTGCTGATCCAGGCGCGTGACAACGTTTTCACACACAGCGGGCGGATCATCAGCTAGACCCGGTCCCCCCGCTTCATCCGTTGCGCGGCAGCCTTGGCTCGAGCGTCCGCCGCGCTGGCGCCGTATCTCTCTAGCATCACGTCGCTGCTCCAGCCGGCCAGCCGTTTCAGGTCGCGTTCCTGCCCCCCGCTCATGAGGAAGTCGTGGGCGAAGGTGTGGCGGAACCGGTGCGGGTGCAGGTTGGGGATGCCCGCGGCTTCACCACGCTTAGCTAGCCGATTCCGAAGGCCGTCAGGTGTGAGAGGTCCACGTTGACTGAGAAATAGGGCGTCGAGATGGTGCCATCGGTGGTTGCCGCGGACGCGGATGTAGCGGTCGACAGCGCGGATCGTTCGGGCGCTGAGATACGCCGGCCGCACCTTGTTGCCCTTGCCGCTAACGATGGCGACACCATGATCCAGGTTCACACTGTCGACGCTGAGGCCGCACAGCTCTGATACACGGAGGCCACAGTCCAGCAATATGCGGATGATGGCCTCGTCGCGTCTTTCGTAGAAGTCCTTCCCTGAGCACGTCTTCAGCAGAGCCGCAAGCTCTGCATCGCTGAGGACCGGCACGGGTTTGACCGGGGGAGTGGGCGACGCCAGCGTCTTCATCGGGTGGCTGTCAAGTTCGCCCTCGTCCACCAGCCAGCCACAGAAGCGGTGCAGTCCCCGGTGGCGGGTCTTCACTGTACCGAGTTCCTTTGTGTCGCTCAGCTGGGCCAACCATTCACGGATGGCGGCCTGGGTGAGTTCGTCCAGTGTCGCCGGCCTGCCTTGCTCCCCTAGCCACCGAGAAAAGAATTTGATGGCTTGGGTGTAGATGGCGATGGTGTTTGCGCTGTTGCCCTCGGCGCGTAGGTGCCGGACGAAGCTGCGTTGCAGGTCTTCCAGGCGCACAGGCATGAGGCCATATTATCGGGCGAGTGACCATTGTGCGAACGGTGGCGTCTCGGTCGTTGAGGAACAACTCGCAGGTCAGGGGGTAGTTTTAACCCCCCTTGATGCCGCTTAGCTCCCCATGTATCTTCAGGTTACGGGGCTGAGCACGACCTTGCCGATGTGCCCGCTGGTGTCTACGAGCTCATGCGCGGCGGTCACGTCGTCCAGGGGATACGTCCGAAAGACAATCGGGCGCACCGTCGTGTCGGCAATGAGCGGCCAGACATTCTCCTCAACGCTCCGCACGATGGCGGCCTTCTCAGCTTTCGGCCGCGACCGCAACGCTGTGGCGATCACTGCTCCGCGTTTGGTCAGTAGCGTCCGCAGGTTCAGGTCGCCTCTGGCGCCACCCTGCAGCCCGATGACCACCAACCGGCCCGCATCGGCCAGCACATCGACGTTGGCCCCGAGGTAGGACGCGCCCATGTTGTCGAGGATGACATCAGCCCCCGAGGTGTCGAAGTGGCGTACATCCGCCACAAAGTCTTGCTCTCTGTAGTTGATGGCAAGGTCAGCGCCCAGTTCACGACACGCCGCGGCCTTCTCGGCTGAGCCCACAGTGCACGCGACCCTCGCGCCCAACGCCTTCGCCAGCTGAATGGCGAAGGTCCCTATCCCACCGGCTCCGCCATGAACCAACAGCAGCTCCTGAGGCTGTAGGGCGGCGATCATGAACAGGTTTGACCAGACCGTGGCCGCCACCTCAGGAAGCGCAGCCGCTTCGGCGAGGTGCAGCCCACTGGGCACCGGCAGCACCTGGCCAGCCGGTACGGCGACCTTCTCGGCGTACCCTCCAGCGGTCAGCAAGGCGCAGACTTCGTCGCCGGGCTTCCACCGCGTGACTTCTGAGCCGACCTCCTCGACCGTTCCGGCACACTCCAGACCCAGGATTTCGGACGCGCCGGCCGGTGGCGGGTAGAACCCTTGGCGCTGCATGAGGTCCGCCCGGTTCACCGCTGTGGCGGCGACCCTGATGAGCACCTCGTCCGGCCCTGGCGAAGGGTCCGGAAGATCGCGGATCTCGAGCACCTCCGGACCGCCGGGCTCACGGCAGACCACAGCGCGCACAAAACGCAGGCTAGTCGCCGGGTCTTGCTGGCTCGCGGAGGGTTGGCTCGTGCTTGCCTGCGACTACTCGGCGGGTGTCGCTGCACGCTGCGCAGTGAGCGCGCTGGCTACAGCGATGCAGGAAGCGACGTCGTCAGCGGAACCTCCGCGCAGCGCCGCGGCATACCCCACGAGGAACGATGTGAGCGGGGCCGCAGGCCGCTCGATTCGATGTGCTGCGTCGCGAGCAAGGTCGAGTACTGCTTTGATGTCGACCTCGAGGTCTAGGCCCAGTTCCCTGCACAGCTCGTCTGACCACTCAGGAAGCGTCACTGCTCCTCCATCTGCTGTTGGCAAGCTGCGACACTCTCCCACGTGTCGCAGTCCAAGGCCGTCGTCGACGTCGCTGGAACTTCGGCAAGAACCAGCGAGGCAGTCAGCGCGCGGACCGAAGCCCCACGGATGTGCGGCAGCACTGCCAGCGCTCGACGCAGCGGCTCCGTTCGGTAGACGGCACAAAGCGGCTGTCGGAGCCCAGACCCGTCAACGAGCAGTACGCCGTCTGCGCTGGCTTGGCTGCGGACCCCGTCTCCGCCATGTGTGGGATGCGCAGGCGGGAGACTGTCGAGGAGCTCACCGATGACGTGTGCGGTCACAAACGGCATGTCGCAGGCCAAGACGACGACAAGCGGTTCACGGACGTGCCCCAGGCCAGCCCCGATGGCGGCGACCGGACCTCCGCCGGGTGGATCCTCTCGCACCTGCACGATCTCGCTCGGACGGTGACCGGTCCGAACGGGACCGACCAGGATTCGACACGTGGCCGAGCCAACAGCCTCCAAGGCCCGGTCGAGCAGTCTTCGGCCACCTACCACAAGGTCGGCCTTGTCCACGCCGCCGAGTCGTCGCCCCTCCCCACCCGCAAGGACTATGGCGGCATAGGGACGCCGCTTGTCGGCCACCTCTCCATCTTTGCTCAACTGGCAGACTGCTGTGTCGTGCTCGCCGCCGCCGCGCAGTTCGCCGCCACAACCGACAAGGCGGCCAACTTGGAGCGGATCACCGAGCTCGTGCATGCTGCGGCGCAACGTGGCGCCGACGTGGTCGTCGTACCGGAGGCCGCGATGCACGATTTCGGTCCGCCTGACATGCCACTGGGCCCGGTGGCGGAGACACTTGACGGTCCCTTCGTCTCAGCGATTCGAGAGCTGGCAACTCAGCATTCCGTCACGCTCATTGCCGGGATGTTCGAGAGCTCCGACGAGCCTTCGCTTCCCTACAACACGGTGGTGGCGGTCGATCCGGCTGGTGAGGTCGTGGCCCGATACCGCAAGGCGCACCTCTACGACTCGTTCGGCTACCGGGAGTCCGACCGGTTGAGCAGGGTCTCCGTCGAGCCGACCGTCCTACCCGTGGGTGAGTTCAACATCGGGGTAGTCACGTGCTATGACCTGCGGTTTCCCGAGTTCACGCGCGCGTTGATCGAGCGAGGTGCCGATGTCCTCGCCGTACCATCTGCGTGGGTGCGCGGGCCGCTCAAGGAGGACCATTGGGCGACGCTGCTGCGAGCGCGTGCGATCGAGAACACGGCGTACATCGTCGGAGCGGGGCAGACCGGCAAGACGTACGTCGGCTGCAGCATGCACGTCGACCCGCTGGGTGTCGTCGTCGCCTCGCTGGGCGACGAAGAGGGCGTTGTCCTCGGCGAGCTGAGCCCCTCGCGACTCCGGGTCGCGCGGGAACGCAACCCATCCCTTGCCAACCGCCGGATGAAGCCGGCGGTCATGGAGACCTGATCGCTTGTACGCGGACTTCGCTGCGTGGCCCGGACGCGCCCACCGGCGACGCGGTGAAACAATCGGCTTGCGGCTCATGTTGCCGTGGAGGGGTGCCGGAGTGGCCTATCGGAACCGCCTTGAAAGCGGTCGCTGGCAGAGATGTCAGCCGCGGGTTCGAATCCCGCCTCCTCCGCCGAGGGGCCGCCTCATCGGCCTCGGTCGGTTAAGGGTTACGGGTTAAGGGTCAAGGGTTAAGGACGGACAGGCATGACCGCATCGGAAGCCGACGTGTCGACGTACCGCTGGGCGCGGTCGGCCCTGCTGCGGCCGCTGGGGCTCGCGGCTGTCGCTGTTGGCGGCGGATGGCTTGTCCTTGTCTTGGTGCTCGCGTTGACACATGGCGGTGCCCGCACGGTCTCAGCGATTGCGGCAGCGGTCACTTCATTGCTTTTGGCGGCCGCCTGCTGGGTGCTCCTTCGCCCACCCGGTCTTCTCGAGCTCTCGGCGGCGGGTTATCGCGTCCGTCACCTCCGGGGCGTCGGCGTCGAAGCGGCTGAGTGGGCGCAGGTGCAGTCGGTCGATACACGCCCGGCGAAGGGCGGCCCGGTGATTCTTATCGACTTGTCCGACGGAGAAACGTCGGTCGTGCCGCTTGCGCTCCTTGGTGCGCGAGCCATGGAGGCTCAGCATGAGATGCATGGGCGACTCAATCGAGCGTTTGGCTACCGTCGGCTTCGTGAGTCCACCAGCTAAGGACGCCTGCTCCGATTGGAGCGGGTGACGACTCGGCAGATAGGGTGTGGGGTCGTCGTTGCGGCGACGGGGAGGTGTCGCCTAGCCCGGTTTATGGCGCCCGCCTGCTAAGCGGGTTGAGGGTAATCCCCTCTCGCGGGTTCAAATCCCGCCACCTCCGCCAGCAATCGGCTCCATTAGGTTGGAGTCCACGATCTCTTACGACGCAAGGAGAATAATGATGGGCAAGTTGTCGATGCTGGCCGGGGGAGTTGTCGGCTACGTGCTGGGCACTCGAGCCGGCCGGGAGCGATACGAGCAGATCAAGGCGCATGCCGACCAGGTGTGGAACGACCCCCGCGTGCAGCGAAGGACGTCGCAGGTCACCGACGTCGCAAAGCAGAAGGCAGCCGGCGCAGCCGACCAGATGACTGACCCGGCGGACGGCTCGCAAGGTGGCTCGGTCGGTACGGCGAAGGTCGTCGTGGGTGCGGAGCCGACGAATAATGAAGGCCCGGAGAACCGGCAGCCCGCTCCGCCGATGGGGATCTGAGCGCCGGTCCCTGCCACCGCCTTCCTTAATTGAGGCGGGCCTTCAGGCCGTCGAGTTCGGTCCACAGCACCGTTGGAAGCTTGTCGCCGAACTTGTCGAACCACTCAGTGATTGAGGGGATCTCCTGGCGCCACTCGTCGGGATCGACGGTGAGGGCGGCCTCGACGTCTTCACGACTCATATCCAGGCCGTCGAGGTCGAGTGCCTCAACCGTTGGCACGTAGCCGATGGGAGTCTCCACGGCCAGGGCGGTCCCCTCAATCCGCTCAACCACCCACTTGAGCACCCGGCTGTTCTCGCCGAATCCCGGCCACAGAAAGTTGCCGTTGGCATCGCGGCGGAACCAGTTGACGTAGAAGATCCTCGGCAGCTTGGCAGCGTCGTGCTCTTTGCCGACGGTTATCCAGTGGTTGAAGTAGTCGGCAGTGTTGTAACCGATGAATGGCAGCATGGCCATGGGGTCCCGCCGTACGACGCCGACTGCACCCGTGGCCGCCGCGGTTGTCTCGCTGGACAAGGTCGCTCCCATGAAGGTGCCGTGCACCCAGTCGCGTGCTTCGCTGACCAGCGGGATCGTGGTCTTGCGCCGGCCGCCGAAGAGGATGGCGTCGATCGGTACGCCCTGCGGATCGTCGTACTCGGGCGCAAGGATCGGGCACTGCTTGATCGGTGTGCAGTACCGGCTGTTGGGATGTGAGCTGAGCTCGTCGGAGTCTGGAGTCCAGTCCTGCTTCTTCCACGAAGTCAGGTGCTGGGGGTCACCCTCCATGCCCTCCCACCAGATGTCACCGTCGTCGGTGAGGGCGACGTTGGTAAAGATGGAGTTGCCGCGGTCGATGGTGCGGATCGCGTTGGGGTTCGTCTTCTGGTTCGTGCCGGGTGCGACGCCGAAAAAGCCGAACTCCGGGTTGACCGCGTGGAGCCGGCCGTCGTCACCGAAGCGCATCCAAGCGATGTCGTCGCCCAGAGTCTCGACTTTCCATCCGGGGATGGTGGGCGCGAGCATCGCGAGATTGGTTTTGCCGCAGGCACTGGGGAAGGCCGCGGCGACGTACTTCACGACGCCCTGCGGCGACGTGAGCTTGAGGATCAGCATGTGCTCGGCGAGCCAGCCCTCGTCGCGGGCCTTGGCCGACGCGATGCGCAGGGCGAAGCACTTCTTGCCGAGCAGCGCGTTGCCGCCGTACCCGGAGCCGTAGCTCCAGATTGCGCGCTCCTCAGGGAAGTGGGTGATGTACTTCGTGTCGCTGCACGGCCATGGCACATCGGCCTCGCCCGGCTCGAGCGGCGCGCCAACGGAGTGCAGACACGGCACGTAGTCAGCGTCGAGCTCTTCCATGCGGGCGAGTACCTCGCTGCCCATGCGCGACATCACTCGCATCGACGTGACGACGTACGCCGAGTCCGTGATCTCCACGCCGAACATCGGCGACTCTGAGTTCAGGTGCCCCATGACGAACGGGATGACGTACATCGTCCGGCCGTGCATGCACCCCCGGTAAAGCTCGGTCATGGTGGCCTTCATCTCGTCCGGCGCCATCCAGTTGTTGGTGGGCCCGGCGCCGGCTTCGTTGACAGAGCAGATGAAGGTGCGGTCTTCGACCCGTGCCACGTCAGTCGGGTCGGAAGCAGCCCAGAAGGAGTTCGGCTTCTTGTCTGGGTTCAGCCGGACGAACGTGCCGGAGTCAACGAGCTCTTCGGTGAGCCGGTCCCACTCCGCTCGTGAACCGTCGCACCAGTACACAGCGTCAGGCTGAGTGAGGGCAGCGATCTCGGCCACCCAGTCGCGAAGCCGGGTGTGGCTGGTGGGGTTGTCACCGGTCTGCGTCTGGGACGGATTCGTCGTCGTCTCTGTGGCCATGCCTCGTCGTCACCTTTCGCGCACCACGGCGGCGATGCAGCCACCGGGCCGCTGCGGCAGCAGCGGACTGTTCAACCGGTGAAATATGCCCGGTCGGTGCATGACACGGTACGACGACGGAGCTATTATGCGCGACCCCTAGCAGGATGAAACCACCCGAAGGTGACCGACGCCACGGCTCTCCTGCTCGCGCTGGCTCGATTCCGCTCGCCCTACAACCACGGACCCTGCGCAGGCTAAACTTCCCCCCGCACGCGGTACGACGTACCAGCCGCCGTACGCCGCCGTCGCACCGCATGGCGCTCGTAGCTCAACGGATAGAGCATTTGACTACGGATCAAAAGGTTGGGGGTTCGAATCCCTCCGAGCGCGCAACCGGAAAGTGCTTTGACCTGGACAGACGGACTTGCCATCGCTGTGGCTCCCATGCATGGCATTGAGCGGCTCTCACAGAAGTCTCACAACTCGGCTCGTGGATGTTGCTCCCTCGGCTCCGCCCTCAAGACGTGGACGGACGGACTCGCTGGGTCGCCATGCCGGTTGTAGACATGCGTCGAGGATGTGCTGCGCAGACCCGACGTGCGAATTAGAGTGTGAAGTATCCCCAAGGCGCGCAAGGAGATTCAGAGTGCCGTTCGACTTCGAGCA
>JBBSHN010000086.1:0-9487 GCA_038252945.1 Propionibacteriales bacterium
ATGACCATTCACATGTTGCGCGTGTTCTTCACCGGCGCCTTCCGCAAGCCGCGTGAGGTCAACTGGATGATCGGCCTCACGCTGCTGATGCTGGGCATCCTCGAGGGCTTCGCGGGCTACTCGCTTCCCGATGACCTCCTGTCCGGAACCGGCCTGCGCATCGCCGAGGGCATCATGCTCTCGATACCGGTGGTGGGCAGCTACCTCGTGTTCTTCGTCTTCGGCGGGCAATTCCCCGGAAACGACTTCATCTCCCGGCTTTACACCGTGCACGTGCTGTTGATTCCGGGCCTCCTGCTTGCGCTGATCACTGCGCACCTGCTGCTGGTCGTCTATCACAAGCACACCCAGTGGCCCGGCCCCGGGCGAACGAACGACAACGTCGTCGGCTATCCGCTCATGCCGATCTACATGGCGAAGGCCGGAGGCTTCTTCTTCATCGTCTTCGGCGTCACCGCGCTGATGGGTGGTCTCCTGCAGATCAACCCGATCTGGTTGTACGGGCCCTATGACACGAGCCAGGTGACCGCCGGGTCGCAGCCGGACTGGTACATGGGCTGGCTCGAGGGCGGCCTGCGCATCATGCCGAACTGGGAGACAAACCTCTTCGGCTTCACGATCTCGTGGAACGTACTGATACCAGGCGCGGCGCTCATGGGCCTGTTGTTCACAGTGCTGGCGATCTATCCGTTCCTCGAGCGCTGGATCACCGGAGACAACCGGGAACACCACCTGCTGCAGCGGCCCCGCGAAGCGCCCACGCGGACGGCCTTCGGTGTTGCCGGCATGACTGCGTACGGCTTGCTGTGGATCGCCGGTGGCAACGACATCCTCGCTGTACTGTTCCACGTTTCGCTCAACGCCATCACCTACTTCATGCGGGTCGCGATCTTCATAGTGCCGGTCCTCGCGTTCATGGTGGCGCGGCGCTGGTGTCTCGGACTGCAGCGGCACGACCGGGAGCAGGTGCTCCACGGCTATGAAACCGGCGTGATCGTCCGCTCCCCTGACGGGGCTTACGCCGAGATCCACCGTCCGATCAACCCGGTCCGTGCCTACGAGCTCACCACATCTGAGCCGAACCGTCCGATTGAGATCACACCCGATCGCGACGCCAACGGGGTCGCCGTGCCGCACGCCGGTCGCAACCGACTCCGGACGCGCATGTCCGCGTTCTGGTACTCCGATGACGTCAGTGCTCCGACGCGCGAGGAGATCGAGGCGGCTGCTCACCACAACGCGGATGGTGCGCACCCGTCAGGCAACGGCCAGGCACCGGTCGAATCCGATGGTGAGCACCTCGGCATCGAAACCACCGGGCTGCTCGGCGGCGAGGACTTCGGGCTCGAGCAGAAGACCCCTACCCGGTAGACAAGCTTGGCTGTTGCAGAGCAACCCGCGACTGCTTAGAGCGCTGAGCCTTTCTTGTACTGGGAATACGACTCATCCCAGTCGGTCCAACCGTTTCCAGGCTCCATGCCCCGGTGCGTACCCGTCACCACGACCGGGTCACCACGATGCGTGAGGTGGAAGAGCCAAGCGGCGTTCTTGGTGCTCATGCCAACGCAACCGTGTGACACGTTGCTGTTGCCCTGTGCGTAGACGGACCACGGAGCAGCGTGGAGGAACTCGCCGCTGAAGGTCACCCGCTGTGCGAACCGCACGTTCGGGATGTTGTAAGAGTCCGGTGAGCCCGCAGCGATTCCTACGGTGGTGGAGTCCATGGCGATGCTCTTGAACTTCTCGACGATCAGCTTGATGCCGCTGCGCGTCTCGTACCCGGGCTTGCCGCCGGTGATCGGGATTATGCGAGCGAGACGACCGTTGACCAACACCTTCATGTGGTCGGTGCGCAGATTCGGTTTCATGACCACACGCTTGCCAATCGTGAAGTCGACCGACCGGCTCAGCTGCCCATAGATGCCGTGTCCAGCATTGACGCCGTTCAGCTTCAGATCGACGTGGACCTTCGTCCCCGGCTTCCAGTAGTGCTCTGGACGCCAGTGCACCTCAGTGCTGCTGAACCAGTGCCAGCTCCCGGTCGTCGCGGGCGACGCCGTTACATGCATCCGGCGCTCGAAGGCTGCTCTGTGCTTGACCGGTATGTCGAATCTCACGATGACCGGCATGCCTATGCCCACCACCTCATGCTGCAGCGGTGCAACGCTGGCATACGTCTGCTGGTGGAGAGTGAGGTGCTGGGTGCGGAAGGTTACGCGCTTGCTGACGGCTGCTCCGGCCCTACCCCTGGCGGTACTGGAGACGACATACCGCGTGCCAGGCTGCAAAAGTTCAGAAGCGGTCCATCGGGTGTGGTCGGCGTTAAACCGGCCGGGAAGTGACTTGCCGGATCGTGCCATCCGGAAGGCGACCCGGTGCAGGATCCCCTCACGCGCCCGCACGGTCACCGGAGTGTCGACCGTGACATCGGTCGAAGCGTCACTGACGTTGGCCGACAGCTTCGGATGCGGGGACAGCGACTGGTCGGCAGCGATCTGGTCACCGCCGCCGCCCTGACCACCAGCACTGGGGTTGCTCGAGGCATCCGTGAGCGTGCACCCCGGCAGAGCAAGAGTGAGCACCGAAACGCCTGCAGCCGCGCCTCTGCGCAGCATTGACAGGCTCCCAGCAGGCATTGAGGGTCTCCTCGCTCGACGTGCTTGTCCCTTTACAGGCTAACTCTCTGCTACCCGATTACAGCGCCAAGCGCATTTGCCTCGTGGCGATGTGGCCAGCTGGTTGACTAATGCGCGTGTTCGCCGCGGTAGTACTCGAAAACCCAGCCGATCAGCGTGGCTGAGCCGATACCGACGCCGATGAGGGTCAGCCACCAACCGAAGATGACGCCCAGCACGCAGATTGAGAGAGCCGAGGCACACCATAGGGGCCACCATGAGTACGGCGGAAAGAAGCCCAGCTCGCCGGCGCCATCGGCAATCTCAGCCTCTTTGCGGTCTTCTGGGCGCGGGTCCATCTTCTTGGCGTGAAATCCGAGGTAGAACGTGATGAGCAGTGCGAGCGCTGTCGTCATGACCAACGCCGACGTGCCTGTGGGGTCGCCGCTCAACAGCCAGTAGATCGGAGAAACGGTGCCGAAGAACAACGCCGTGCCGCCGAAGATCCACGCTTCTGCCTTCATCGCCGGTCCTCGTCGTCGGCGTACCCTTGCGGCGGCGCGTCGCCCATCTGCTCTCTCAGGTGACCCTCTCGGCCGTGCACATCTGGGGCATCGGCGAATTCGTCAGCCCGGTTGACGCTCTCGTTGTCTTCGAGCTCGGTGAGCGCGACCTCAGGGTGATGGAGGTCGAAGGCAGGGCTTTCGGAACGGATGCGAGGCAGCTGCAGAAAGTTGTGCCGAGGGGGCGGGCAGGAGGTCGCCCACTCCAGCGACCGGCCCCAGCCCCAGGGGTCGTCGCAGTTGACGCGTGGGTTCTTGCGGGACCGCCACACGTTGTAGAGGAACGGCAGCGTCGAGGCGCCGAGGAGGAAAGCGCCGATTGTCGAAATCTCGTTGAGGGTCGTGAAGCCGTCCTGCGGCCGGTAGTCGGCGTACCTGCGGGGCATGCCCTCGACTCCGAGCCAGTGCTGCACCAAGAACGTGGTGTGGAAGCCGATGAAAAGCATCCAGAAGTGAATCTTGCCGAGCCGCTCGTCAAGGAACCGCCCGGTCAGTTTGGGCCACCAGTAGTAAAAGCCGGAGAACATGGCAAAGACCACAGTGCCGAAGACGACGTAGTGGAAGTGCGCGACGACGAAGTAGGAGTCGTTGAGCTGGAAGTCCAGCGGCGGCGAGGCGAGGATGACGCCGGTGAGACCGCCGAACAGGAACGTCACAAGGAAGCCGATTGTCCAGAGCATGGGCGTGTCCAGGCTCACTGACCCGCCCCACATGGTGCCGATCCAGTTGAAGAACTTGACCCCGGTGGGAACGGCGATGATGAAGCTCATCAGCGAGAAGAACCCGAGGTCGACGGCACCGGTGACGAACATGTGGTGCGCCCACACCGCGACCGAGTAGGCAGCGATGGTGAGCGTCGCGCCGACGAGGCCGATGTACCCGAAGATCGGCTTGCGCGAGAAGACCGGGAGTACCTCGGTGATGATGCCGAAGAACGGCAGCGCGATGATGTAGACCTCCGGATGCCCGAAGAACCAGAACAGGTGCTGCCAGAGAATCGGACCGCCGGTAGCGGCGTCGAACACGTGCGCGCCCAGTATTCGGTCGGCTGCCAGCGCTAGCAGAGCGCCGGCGAAGATCGGAAAGGCGATCAGCACCATGATCGACGTCACCAGAATGTTCCAGGTGAAGATGGGCATCCGGAACATCGTCATGCCCGGTGCCCGCATGCAAAGGATCGTCGTGACGAAGTTGACCGCGCCGAGGATGGTGCCTAGACCTGCCAGCCACAGCCCCATCACCCACATGTCGCCCCCAACGCCGGGAGAGCGGACCGCGTTCGACAACGGCGTGTAGGCGGTCCAACCGAAGGCAGCGGCACCACCTGGTACCAAGAAGCCGGCGGTGACGATCGTTCCACCGAAGAGGAACAGCCAGTAGCTGAACATGTTGAGCCGCGGAAAGGCGACGTCCGGGGCGCCGATCTGCAGCGGCATGATCGCGTTGGCGAAGCCGACGAACAGCGGAGTCGCGAACAGCAACAACATGATCGTGCCGTGCATCGTGAAGAGCTGGTTGTAGACCTCCTCCTGGACGAACTGCAGCCCCGGCTGGGCGAGCTCTGCTCGCATCACCATGGCCATCGCCCCAGCGATCAGGAAGAACACGAAGGACGTCGTCAGGTAGAGATTTCCGATGACCTTGTGGTCGGTCGTGGTGATGTACTTGACGATCAGTTGGCCCTTGGTAGCGCGGCGAGGCGGGGCGGCAGCAGTGGTGGTGGTCGCATCGACTGCGGTCATGATTGTCCGTTGCCCTTCCCCAGTCCACTGACCGTGTTGGCGGCTTCGCCACCCATCGGTGCTCCGATCTGCCCGGCGGCCTTGAGGTCGTGCAGATGTCGATTGAAGGCGGCTTCGCCGACTATGTGAACAGAGAACAGCATGCGTGAGTGCAGCCAGCCACACAGCTCAGCGCAGCGACCGACGAACGTGCCGGTACGTGTCGGCGTGACGCTGAAAGAATTCTGCCGCCCCGGAATCACGTCGAGCTTCATCGCAAACGACGGTACCCAGAAGGAATGGATCACGTCTGGCGAGCGAAGATTGAACGTCACCGTCTGACCCTTGACCAACCACAACTCGGGTAGATGCGCCGGGGTGCCGACGTCGTACACCGACCGCCCTCCGACAGCGGGCTCGTGCAGATAGTCGAACGTCCACGACCACTGCTGGCCGACCACCTTCACCGAGTGGTCGGGATGTGCAACGGTGGCCAGCACCTTGTTCTGGGTCTCGACCGTGAAGAAGAACAGCACTGCGATGACGATGATGGGCGCAACGGTGTAGAGGACTTCGATGGGCAGGTTGTAACGCGTCTGCACCGGCAGCTCGTCGTCGCTACGGCGGCGGTAGCGCAGTGCGGCCCAGAGAATCAGGCCCCATACCAAGAACCCCACGCATCCAGCCGCAATCCAGGCGCCGATCCACAGATGTTGGGTGTAGACAGCGCGGTCGTCGGTTGCCGCCGGAAGCCCCAGCCGCTTCAGCGAGCCGATAGTGTGCTTGGAACAGCCGGTGAGCGACAGAGCAGGCAGCAGAATTCCCGCACCCAGTATCACTTGGCGTGCCCGTGACCACGGCACATCGCGCAGGGAGCTCAGACCCACGTGGCGCCTTCCTCATGGACCTCTAGGAACGGATGCACTTGCCAACGAAACCCTACTCCAGCGCTACAAGCCGCCTTGCCCAGGCAGCGCCAGTTGGCACTCTAGGCGCGGGATGCCAGGGCCATCGAATCGGTCCGTCTACGGTGGTGGAGTGAGGAAAGGATCAGCCAGCTCCACCGCCAAGCCGCCGGCTTCCGCTTCCGATCCAGCGGATTTCCCAGCGCCGGCTGGACGGCAGACAGCGGCGGGGCGCCCAGCTCCACGTCTGCCCTTACCGCGAAGCGGCGCCGAACTCAGCGCCGAAGAGCACTGGCATGAGATATGCCTTGAGCTGACGCGCAGGACATCTGGGCGGGACCGCCCGAGTAGTCAGACTTAGTGGAACGAGTCGCCGCAGGCGCACGAGCCAGTGGCGTTCGGATTGCCGATCGTGAAGCCTTGCTTCTCGATCGTGTCGACAAAGTCGATGGTGGCGCCGTACAGATACGGAGTGCTCATGCGGTCGACCACGACCGCGACTCCTCCGAAGTCGCTCACTGTGTCACCGTCGAGCTGACGCTCGTCAAAGAACAGCTGGTAGCGAAGACCTGAACATCCGCCTGGCTGTACCGACACCCGTAGCTTCAGGTCATTGCGGCCCTCTTGGTCGAGCAGCGCCCTTACCTTGTCAGCGGCTCCTTCGGTCAGCTCGATGCCTTGCGTCGTGGTGGTGTCAGTCGAGTCCTGAACGGTCATGTCGCGTGCTCTCCCCTGGTGCTCTGTCGCCAATGCGTTCTCTAGGAGGCAACCGGAGCGATTGCCCTCTTATTCCATCTTGTCACATCGGCGGGACTATGCCACCTGATCAGGAACCCCTAGGACGTGGCGATTCGCTCGATCGCGTCCGCGGCTGCGGCCAGCCCGTCCATGGAACGGATGCTGCGACCTGCGGCATCGAGTCGCTGCCGCAGGGATGCATCTGCGAGCAAGCGCTCGACCGCCGACGCCAGCTCGTCGTCGGCGAAATGGTAGGTGTCGAGCCGGGTCCCGTGGCCGGTCTCGGAAACCCGCTGTGCGTTGTCGTACTGGTCCCAAAACAGCGGCAGGACCAGCAGCGGCTTGCCGAAGTGCAGAGCCTCTGTGACCGTGTTGTTTCCTCCATGGGAGATCACGGCATCGACCAGCGGAAGCACCGAGGTCTGCGGAACGAACTCGGCTCCGGTCATGTTTTCGGCCAGCGTCAACTCGGTCGCCTGTGGACCCAACGAGACGACGTACCGGTGCGGGGTCCTCGCCAGCAGGTCGATGAGCCGAGTCATGAGCTCGGTGTCCGCGCTGCCCAACGAGCCTAGCGAAAGGTAGACCAGCCGGCTCCCGTCAGATTGCTTCTGCAGCCCCTCAGGCAGCTGGTACTCGGTCTCGGTACAGCGCACGCTGGAGCTCACGCGCCGCCATGTCGCGTCCAGCGGACTCGCCCGTTCGTAGTCCAGCGCCTCGGGATACACGTAGAGGTTCAAGTGCCGCGAGGGATGCATGAACTCCAGATCCGGAAGCGCCGGCGCATCCTGTTCTTGGACCCACCCGTTGAAGGACTCCCACATCGGGCGGTGCGTGCGGTCGTACTCCGCCTGGAACCCTGCCCAGTTGGTTTTTTCGATGGTAGGCAGGCCGGAATACGGTGGCGGCAGCGCCGGGTCGCGGATCTCGAGCGGGTTGCAGGAGATGATGCGCACAAATGGCGCACCACAAGTGAGCAGGGCGGGAAAGGCGACGACGTTGTCTTCCACGACCACGTCCGGCTGCGTGTCGGCCAAGATGTTGCGCAGCTGCGGCTCGCAGTAGCAGGCGCCGTCGATGAGGGCCTGCCAGGTGGGCTGCATGAATGTCTCAAGCTGCTCGATTGTCGGCTTGCGGAACTCAGGCGTGGTCTGCTTGATGAAGTCCTTCCAGAACTGCCCGGCGTCGTCAGCTCCCGCGTCGTCGGCAGCCGGCGCGAGATCGACCAGCATCTCCTCGAAGCCGAGCGGCGCGAGCCGGCCCCGCCACGACGACTCGGCAGCGAACACGATGCTGTGCCCGCGCCGGCGAAGCACGTCGGCGATCCCGATGCAGTTGTTGGTCGGACCGAACGCCGACTCCGGCATGAAGAGAATCGTTCGAGCCGTCACCGTCGACAGGCTAGCGAGACCAGCTGCGGGCGACTCTCTGCGCCAGCGCCGTGAGACTCGACCGCGGCTCGGCAAGCGCGGCCCGCTCCCCCACCAAATCCACCATTGAGTACGCCGACTCGATTCCGAGTGCGCGCATCTCACGGGCACCCACCAGCACCCTGCCGGCCAGCGCGATGCACGGCCGAATGGCGTCAGCGGCGACCCGCGCGACGCCGTACGGCACCTTCCCGGAGCGGGACGAGAAGTCGAACGACCCCTCACCGGTGACGATCAGGTCGACCGAGCGCGCACGTGCGGGCAGGTCAAGCACGGTGGCGACCAGCTCGACTCCCGACACGCGGGTGGCGCCGACGAGAAGGAGGGCGAAACCAAGCCCACCTGCGGCACCCGATCCGGGCCGGTTCGCCAGCCGTCCGTCGGTTCGCTCCGCAAGCCGCCTCAACCAGGCATCGACGATCTGCTTGCGCTCCTCGGCGACGCCCTTCTGAGGCCCGTACACGTTGGTTGCGCCGCGCAGACCGAGCAGCGGATTGTCGACGTCGGTCGCGGCGACGACCTCGACGCCGGCCAGCAGCTCGTGAACTGTGCCGAGGTCGACCGATTCCAGGGTCGCCAGGCCCCGTGGCCCGCGGCGGAGGGCGTCTGGTGGTTGCGCGTCGGCTCCGAGGGCGGCCAGGCAACCGGCGCCTCCGTCATTGGTGGCCGAACCACCCAGGCCGATCACCAGTCGTCGCCCACCCGACTGCTGCGCGGTGAGCAGCAGCTCGCCGACACCGTAGGAGGTGGCGACCTCCGGATCGCGGCGCTCGGTGAGCTGGAGCCCACAGGCTTGCGCCGCCTCAACGTACGCCGTCTCGGCGCTACGCAAGATCGCGGTGGGAACCGGGTCGCCGTACTGGTTGGACACAGTGGTGGCGAGAAGGCGCCCGCCGAGCGACGCCTGGAGTGTGTCGACGAAGCCCGGACCTCCGTCGGACATCGGTGCCAGCAGGAGCTCATCGCTCGGTGCCTGCCGCCGCCAGCCCTCGGCCATCGCCTCGGCCGCTTCGACCGCGGTCATGGTGCCGCCGAAGGAGTCCGGGGCAAACAGCACACGCACCTCCCCCATCTTGCCGACACGCCCCCAACGAACCGGACTGACCGGCGTGTCGGCCGCGGAATGACGTCTCGGCGCGGGCGCGCTCTACGGTGCTTTGTGCTAGCCGAAGGCAGCGCAGAGTCGCTCTTCGTGGCGGGAGCCGTGCCGCCCTTGACGGAGCCCTTAGGTCAGGCGAGAAGGCCCGGCGCGCCCCACACGGCCATCCAGCGACCAAGTTCCGGCTCAATGCTCAAGTCGTCAACGAGGAGGCCGCGCGCTTGCAGTTCCAAAGAATTATCGCGCTGTGTTTCCGACTTGGGCGCGAAGGGATAGAACGTCCCTTGCTTATAGAGATAAACGAGTCCCAGCTTGCGGCCGGAGTCGTCGGCGAAGGCGATCAGCGAACACAGCAGCGAAGGGCCGAATCCAGCGTTCTCCAGCGAGCTGTTGACGGCGTGCACATCGGTGATGAG
>JBBSHN010000087.1:0-9389 GCA_038252945.1 Propionibacteriales bacterium
CACGGATCAGATCGCTGGTCGGGTCAACCAGATCCGCGCCGAGATCGAGAACAGCGACTCCGACTACGACCGCGAGAAGCTGCAGGAGCGGCTGGCGAAGCTCGCTGGTGGCGTGGCAGTCATCAAGGTCGGCGCCGCCACCGAGGTGGAGCTCAAGGAGCGCAAGCACCGCATCGAGGACGCGGTGCGCAACGCCAAGGCTGCTGTCGAGGAGGGCATCGTCGCCGGTGGCGGCGTGTCGCTCGTCCAGGCTGCCGGCAGCGCGTTTGAGAAACTCGAACTCGACGGTGACGAGTCAACCGGCGCCAACATCGTCCGGCTGGCCTGCGAAGCGCCGCTCAAGCAGATCGCGATCAACGCCGGTCTCGAAGGTGGAGTCGTGGCCGAGAAGGTTCGGAACCTCGAAGGCGGTAAGGGTCTTGACGCTTCTTCTGGTGAGTACGTCGACATGATCGCCGCTGGCATCATCGACCCGGCTAAGGTGACCCGGTCTGCGCTGCAGAACGCGGCGTCCATCGCGGCCCTGTTCCTCACCACCGAGGCCGTCGTGGCCGACAAACCGGAAAAGGCCGCCCCGGCCATGCCCGGTGGCGACGGTGGCATGGGTGGGATGGACTTCTGACGCCGTCCCGGCGTTAGCCGTCCCAGGAGCCCCGAGCGTTTTCACTCGGGGCTCCTGCCTCTTTCCAGCTCTGGCCGCTGGTCGAGCCTGTCGAGACCAAAGACGTGGGACCTAAGTGCAGAGGCGGAGGATGAGCAGGGCGTAGATGCGTGCGCAGGCGAAGACGTCTTCGACGTCGGCGTGCTCGTCGGTCGCATGGGCGTACTGCACTTCGCCGGGTCCGTACTGAAGAGTCGGCACTCCGGCCGCCGCGTAGTGGCGCAGGTCGGAGCCGTAGGGGCCGCCTCGGGCGTCCGGCTCGGCGCCGCGCACGTCCAGCACCGCGCGGCGTACCTCCGCGAGTAGTGGATGGCCGGTGGGCAGGCTCCCCGGCGCGAACCTCCCGCCGGGGAAGGTGACCTGCACAGGGTGTTCCGCCAGCCACGGGTTGGCCGCACAGGCGCTGAACACAGCGAACTCGAAGTCGGCGATGGCCTCGTCCAGCGTTTCGTCCATGCGGACGCCGTAGCGGCCTTCCGCCACCAGGTGGTCGGGCACAGTGCTGGCCCAGTCGCCGGCGTGGATGATGCCCACTGATAGCGGCCAAGGTAGTTCCAGATGGCTAAAGGGCGCCGGCGCCGACTGGTTGCGCGAACGTTCGAGGTCTCGTAGCGCCGCGTGCACGAGCTCGAACTGCTCCAGAGCGCTCACTCCCTGCAGGCGAGTGGACCCGTGCGTGGCGAGCCCGGTGACTTTCAGGCGGAACGTCAAGGAGCCAGCGTTGGCGGGGATGATCTCGCCACCCGTGGGTTCTGCGCTGACGCAACCATCCGCACGATGGCCTCGGCGCAGTGTGGCGAATGCACCGATCCCGCCGTCCTCCTCACCGCTGACGAAGTGCACGGACACCGAGCGGCGCAGTCGCATGCCCGACCGTCGCACCGCATCGACCGCTCCGAGGATCGCAGCGCCGCCGGACTTCATGTCGCAAGTGCCTCGCCCCCAAACCTGGCGGTCGACGACCTGCAAGGAGAAGGGGTCGCGTCCGCGCCACGCCGCCGGGTCACCGACAGGTACGACGTCGGTGTGTCCGTAGAGGGCCAGGGCTGGCGTCTCGGAGGCATCCCCCAGTACACCAACACAACCGCGGGCCGTATGTCGGTCCACCTCCATACCTGGGAAATCCGGCTCCGCCGACAGGTGGCTGACGTCGATGTCCCAAGCGTCGACAGTGCAGCCGAGCGAAGTCAGCCGTTGCGCACACCAGTCCTGCAGGTCGGCCTCGCCGGCGGTGCCGTCGACTGAAGGGATCGAGACCAACGTCGCTAAATCCGCGATGATCGCTTCTTCGTCGACCGCGGAAACGAGCGCCGCCTCCAGCTCGCCCAGATGTGCATCCACGGGCTCACTATTGCGTAGCGAGCCCGTGCTTAGTCTGTTGCCGGCTTGTGGGGAAAGATGCCGTCATGGGCGGTGATCAGGCGACGTACATCTTCGATGGCCACAACGACTTGGCGTGGGCCGTCCGGGAGTTGTGCGCCTACGACCTCGATTCGATAGATCTCCTGACCGGCGCTGAGGCGCTACAGACCGACCTTCCTCGCCTCCGCAAGGGCAGGGTCGGCGCTCAGTTCTGGTCGGTGTTCGTGCCGTGCTCGCTGACTGGCGACGCGGCTGTCACTGCCACGTTGGAGCAGATCGACTTCGTGCGGTCGCTGGTGTCGCGGTACCCGAAGGAGTTGGCACTGGCCACCACAGCGGACGACGTGGAGTCAGCTGTCGAGGAGGGGAGGATCGCCTCTTTGCTGGGCATGGAGGGCGGTCACTCCGTCAACTGCTCACTCGGGACCCTGCGCATGATGCATGCCCTGGGCGTGCGTTACCTGACGCTGACGCACAACGAGAACGTGCCCTGGGCAGACTCGGCGACCGATGTTCCCTCGGTCGGAGGACTCAGCGACTTTGGCTGCGACGTAGTTCGTGAGATGAACCGCCTCGGCATGTTGGTCGACCTGAGCCACGTTTCGGCCGACGTGATGCGCGACGGATTGGCCACCACCGCTGCGCCGGTGATTTTCAGCCACAGCTGCGCAAAGGCCCTGTGCGACATCAACCGAAATGTGCCCGACGACGTACTCGCTCAACTGCCAGCTAACGGTGGCGTCTGCATGGTGGCGTTTGTGCCGATGTTCGTGTCGCAGCCGATCGCCGACTGGTACGCCGAGTGCCTGATCCTGGTCGAGAAGCGCGGAGGCGATTCCCGCCGGTTCGCCGACATGGACCCAGTCATCGCTGAGCGCATGCGCAGTGACCGGCCCCCGCACTGCACGGTGGCAGACGTTGCCGACCACGTCGAGCACGTGCGCGACGTCGCCGGCATTGCCGCCGTGGGAATCGGGGGAGACTTCGACGGGGCTTCGTTCTTCCCGGACGGGATGCCTGACGTGTCCAGCTATCCACTCCTTCTTGACACGCTGCGTGAGCGGCGCTGGTCGACCACTGAGTTGGGGCGTCTGTGTCACGGCAACGTGTTGCGAGCGATGCGCGACATGGAGGCGGTCGCTGATTCGATGAGACGTCAAACAGGTGTCGACACGCCGGCAGTTCCGGGCAGTTCGTGACGTCTCGGCGCGAAGGAAGGCGGAGAGAAGTTTCGCCATCGGTCGTGGGGATCGTGCTCGCGGCCGGAGCCGGCTCGCGATTGGGGCTCGGATATCCCAAAGCACTCGTGGCCGACACCGTCGGCCGCACCTGGCTGGTGCGTGCTGTGACGGCGCTGCGCGACGGAGGAGTCTTGTCCGTGTCCGTCGTGGTGGGAGCCGACGCCGCAGTAGTGGAGCGGGCCGCGCCACAGGGATGCACGATCATCCGTGCGCAGCACTGGCAAGACGGCATGAGCGCATCGCTGCGAGCCGCTCTGGTCCGGCTCTCTGCGGATCAGCACGCCGAAGCTGCGGTGGTCATGCTGGTCGACACGCCGGGGGTGGGATCTGAAGTGGTTCGCCGGTTGCTCAAGGCGGTTTCGGCTGACAGTGTCGTGCGGGCGGCTTACGACGGCGTGTCCGGACACCCGGTGGTGATCGGGCGGTCCCACTGGCGCGGCGTGCTGGACACCGCCGTCGGCGACCGCGGTGCCCGCGACTACCTCAGGACCGTCGACGTCGACTTGATCGAGTGCGCCGATATTGGCTCCGGTGCGGACATCGACACCCCAGCAGCTCTCTCCGCCTGGCTCCGCCCCCCGGCCGATCCGGAAGTCAACGAGCAATAACCCAGCAGGTCGAGGTGGGCGACTCGAAGTCGGCGGGTGACCAGGCGCCAGTGGTGAGGGCGTCGCCGACCGGACCTTGCGCCCGGGGTTCACAGACACCGACAGGAAGCTGCGGTGCCACACGAAGCCCGCGCCTCAGCCAGAGGTCGGCTTGGGGAATGAGCCCTGATCGGCGATCCTGACCACTGTGCCGCGCGTCACTTCCGCCGCTGATCTCGCCGACCGGTTGACCGAGACGGGCTACCTCACCGATGAGGGCCTGGCCACCGTCGGCTACCTTGCGCTGGAGATGCACCGGCCGCTGCTGCTCGAGGGAGAGCCGGGGACCGGCAAGACGGCGCTGGCGGAGGCGCTGGCTGAGGCTCTCGATATGCCGCTGATTCGGCTGCAGTGCCATGAGGGCATCGACGCCAGCCAGGCGCTGTACGACTGGGACTTCGCTCGGCAGATCTTGTATCTGCGCACTGTCGAGGCCACCCGACTCGACAGTGATGTCGACACCAGCCAAGTGGAGAAGTCCCTGTTCGACGAGCGGTTCCTCCTCGCACGGCCCATTCTGCGGGCGCTGAAGGAAAGTCCTGTGGTACTCCTCATCGATGAGATCGACCGGGCCGACGACGAGTTCGAAGCCTTTCTGCTCGAGGTGTTGACGACGTACCAGGTGACGATTCCGGAGTACGGCGTGGTGAGCGCCACGACCCCGCCGACCGTGGTCATCACCTCCAACCGCACTCGAGACGTACACGACGCGTTGAAGCGGCGCTGTCTCTATCACTGGGTCGAGCATCCGAGTCTGACCCGCGAGGTGGAGATCGTCCGCCGTCGGCTGCCTGACGTACCGCTTCGTCTGGCCGAACAGGTCGCAGCAGCGGTGGGAAAGCTGCGGTCGCGGGGTGATCTGATTAAGCCTCCGGGCGTCGCCGAGACGCTCGACTGGGCTCGCGCGCTGAGCGCACTCGGCCAATCCGAACTGAACCTTGAGTCCGCGGCCGCGGTGCTGGGATCAGTGCTGAAGTACCGCGAGGACGTCGAGCGGGTCAGGTCCTCCCTCGACCTCATCGTCGATTCGTGACCGTACGGGCCCGCCACACCGCGGAGGAGTTCCTCGCGGCCTTCACGCTGGCGCTGCGGCGCAGCGGCGTGCCCGTGACGAGTGACCGGACCCAGGCGTTCGTCCAGGGCTGCGGCGTGGCCAGGTGCCGGTCAGCGTGCTTCCGTGTACTGGGCTGGAAGGGCAACGTTGTGCGCCGGGCCGGAGGATCTCGCGAGGTACGACGCTGCTTTCGACGCATGGTTCGGCGATCAGCAACTCCCGCCGAGGACGGCTCGCCCGACTGTGAGGCGCCTTGCGGAGGCAAACCTCGCCGACGAGGACCCGGGTGCAGGGGACGACGACGCTCCTTCCGTTCGGGCGGCAGCGAGCAGCGTTGAGGTACTCCGGCACCGCGACGTTGCAGTCCTCACAGCCGAGCAGCGGCTAGAGCTGAACCGGCTGTTCGGCAGATTGCGGGCTCGGCCGCCGGTTCGCCGTTCAGCGCGCCGGCTCCCTAGCCGGCGCGGCGAGATCGACGCTCGGGCTACGCTGCGCGACGAGCTCCGGCACGGTGGTGAGCCGGCACGGCTGTTGCGGCGAGCTCGCAGCAGGCGTCCGCGCAGGCTGGTCGTGCTCGTCGACGTCTCTGGGTCGATGGCGCCGTACGCCGACAGCCTGCTGCGATGGGCGCATGTCGTGACCTGCTCCAACCGGCTGAGGACAGAGGTGTTCACCGTCGGAACCCGGCTGACAAGAGTGACGTCAGCAATGCGGATGCGTGACTCCGAGGCTGCGCTGGAGGCGGCCGGCTCAGCGGTCTCGGACTGGTCGGGTGGCACCCGTCTCGGTGAGTCGATGCAAGCGTTCCTGGACCGTTGGGGCCAGCGTGGGGTGGCACGCGGTGCGGTGGTCGTGATCGTGAGCGACGGCTGGGAGCGGGGTGACGCAAGCCTGCTGCGAGAGCAGATGCGTCGACTGCAGCGGATCGCTCATCGGGTGATCTGGATTAACCCCCATCGCGGCAAGTCCGGCTACCAGCCGGTGCAGTCCGGCATGGTTGCTGCGCTGCCGGCAGTCGACGTTCTGCTCGCGGGACACAGCCTCGCGACCTTCGAAGCGGCTCTAGCGGTGATCGCCGATGCGTGATGTCATGTCCGAGCTGGTGGCGTGGTGGAGCAAGGGCGCCTCAGTCGGCGTCGGAACTGTGGTCGCCACGTTCGAGTCCGCACCCGGGCCGGCTGGCGCGGCGATGCTCGTTGGACCGGACGGCGGAGTTGTCGGTTCAGTGTCAGGCGGCTGCGTCGAGGCTGCCGTCTACGACCTCGCGCAGCAGGTCATGCGCGACCGCAAATCTGTGCTGGAGCGCTATGGGGTCAGTGACGACGACGCATTCGCCGTCGGTCTCACCTGCGGTGGCATCCTCGACGTCTTCGTAGACGTCGTTGACCGAGCATCCTTTCCCGACCTCAGCGCCGTTGCAGAAGACATCGACGCTGGACACCCGGTGGCCGTCGCCACCGTCATCAGCCATCCGGATGCCGGTCGAGTGGGCCACCGGCTGATCGTCAGGCCCGAGGGGTCCGACCCGCCAAGTTCGGGCTCTTTGGGCTCGGCTCGAAGCAATGACGCGGTCGTCGCTGACGCCCGGGGACTCCTGGCCGCGGGCCGCAATGAGACGTTGCACTACGGGCCGGACGGGCAGCGCAGAGGCGAAGGCATGTCTGTCTTCGTGACGTCGTTTGCGCCGCGTCCGCGGATGCTCGTTTTCGGCGCCATCGACTTCGCGGCCGCTGTGGCGCGCGCTGGCACCTTCTTGGGGTACGCCGTCACGGTGTGCGACGCACGGCCGGTCTTCGCGACCCAGGCCCGGTTCCCAGATGCCGACGAGGTTGTTGTGCAGTGGCCGCACCGTTATCTCCGAGCCAGGCAGAGGCCGGCCGGATCGACGAACGGACCGCTATCTGCGTGCTCACCCATGATCCCAAGTTCGATGTACCGGTGCTGACGACCGCCCTGTAGCTGCCAGAGGTGGCGTACGTCGGCGCGATGGGCTCACGCCGTACACACGACACCCGGTTGCAGCGGCTGCGTGAAGCAGGCATCACCGAGGAGCAGTTGGGCCGCCTGTCGAGCCCCATCGGCCTCGACCTCGGCGCCCGCACACCAGAGGAGACGGCGATCAGCGTCGTCGCGGAGGTCATCGCACTGCGCTGGCAGGGCAAGGGCGACCGCCTGAGCCAGTTAGACGGCCCCATCCACCACCAGTCGACGGACTGACGCCCGGGCACGGCGGCCGGACGCATCCGTGCAAGGGAGTCGCTGGGGGACTCGAAGGGCCGCAAAGGAGCGAAGCGACAGGCCCAAGAGCCCTCCCGCAAAGGAGCCGGACTTGGCTCGATCGGCTCTGGCAGGATGTCGGCCGTGCCCGAAATCGAAGTGACCGTCGACGCCGTCAGGTACCACGACAACGTAGAGCCGCGAACTCTGCTCGTTCACTACCTCCGCGACGCTCTGGGCAAGACCGGAACGGTGATCGGCTGCGACACGAGCAACTGCGGGGCGTGCACGGTTCTCCTCGACGGCCTCAGTGCCAAGTCGTGCACGGTGCTGGCCGTGCAGGCCGACGGTGCGGAGGTCATGACGATCGAGGGCGTCGCACGTAAGGGCGAGCTGCATCCGATGCAACGGGCGTTCCATGAGAACCACGCTTTGCAGTGCGGTTTCTGTACGCCGGGGATGATCCTGCAGGCCATCGATCTGCTGCGCGACAACCCCTCACCTACGGAGGGTGAAGTGCGGGAGGGTCTCGAGGGAAACTTGTGCCGCTGCACCGGCTACCACAACGTCGTGAAGGCGGTGCTCAGCGTCGCTGAGGGGGCGTCCGCGTGATCCCGGCGGCATTCGACTACGTCGCGCCAAAATCGGTCGACGGCGTTGTGAAGGCTCTCTCGAGCGACGCGGACGAGATCAAGATCCTGGCAGGCGGGCAGAGCCTCATTCCCGTGCTTCGCCTCCGTTTGGCGGCACCCACGCTGCTTGTGGACCTCAGACGGATTCCGGAGCTGACCGGCATCACCGAGCACGCCAACGCGTTGACTATCGGCGCGATGACGACCACGGCGGAGATCGCCCGGTCACCACTGATCCGGCAGCACGCCGCAGTTCTGGCATCGGCAGCACACGCCGTGGCGGATCCCCAGGTGCGGCACCGTGGCACGCTCGGCGGTGCACTGGTTCACGCTGACCCCGCCGGGGATCTACCCGCTCCGGTCCTTGCCCTGGATGCGGAGTTCATCGTGGCCGGACCGCAAGGCGAGCGGGTCGTTCGCGCCGCCGACTTCTTTCAGGACATGTTCACCACGGCAGTCAGTGAGGACGAGTTACTCACGACCATCCGGGTGCCCAAGCACACCGGTTGGGCAGCTCAGTACGAGAAGTTCAACCGGGTGGCGCAACAGTGGGCGATTGTCGCCGTGGCAGCCACCGTGCAGGTCGCGAACGGAGTCGTGGCCGAGGCGAAGGTGGCGTTGACAAACATGGGCTTGACGCCGTTACGTGCGACGGAGGTGGAGCGCGCCCTCGCAGGGCAGGCGGCGACCGTCGGGCTGGTGCGACAGGCAGCTGAGCGCGCAGACGCCTCGACTCATCCGCCGGTCGACGGAAACGGTGATGTGGCCTACCGTCGTTCCCTCGCGCGAGTCCTGACCCGACGAGCGCTGGCGAAGGCACTGGGCCTCGACGACAATTGAGGAGCGCTTGATCATGCAGCTGAGCCATCGCTTCACCGTGCCGACGTCGCTGGAGTCGGCCTGGGCGACCTTTCAGGACCTGGAACGCATCACGCCGTGCTTTCCCGGCGCCTCGCTGACGACGTACAACGGCGACTCCTTCACCGGCGCTTGCAAGGTAAAGGTTGGCCCAGTGTCATTGCAGTACACCGGCAGCGGCCGGTTCCTCGAGCGAGACGAGTCGGCGTATCGCGCGGTCATCGAGGCGAAGGGCAGCGACAAGCGCGGCAACGGTACGGCGGCGGCAGTGGTGACTGCCGCGTTGAGAGCGACGTCTCCAGATGTCACCGAGGTCGCCATCACCACAGACCTGACGATCACAGGTCGGCCTGCCCAGTTCGGGCGCGGAGTGATGCAAGATGTGAGCGACCGCCTGCTGGCACAGTTCACCGCGTGCATCGAGCGAGAGCTCTCCGAGGACGGTTCGGCCGTTGCGGACGAGCCGCAAGCGGATGCTTCCGACGACGCGAGACCATCGGCGTTGGAGGCGCCCGAGAGCACACCGGAGGGGGAACCAGTCGCGGTGCTGGACCTCGGCGCTGCGGTTCTCCCAGCTGTGCTCAAGCGCTACGGCCCGTGGCTGGCGGGGGGATTCGCGGTCGCGCTTGTTGTCAAGAGGTTGGCAAGTCGGCGATAGCCAGCTCACCAAGTGGCGCTATCACGCGACCTGCTCGCGAGCACACCCAGTGCGGATCC
>JBBSHN010000088.1:0-9243 GCA_038252945.1 Propionibacteriales bacterium
CGACGACGACAGCGGCATGCTCGCCGGAGTAGGGCTGGTGGAGGGCGTCCACACCGTTGCCTTCTGCTCTGACGCCACCTTGATGGGCGGGGCGATGGGGCACGCGGGCTGTCAGGTCGTCGTGTCGGCGTACGAACGAGCACTGGCGGATCAGGCCCCGATCGTGGGCCTGTGGCACTCCGGGGGCGCTCGGCTCGCTGAAGGAGTGCTGTCTCTGCACGCAGTCGGGCGAATCTTCGCGATCATGACTCGCGCGTCAGGGCGCGTTCCCCAGATCTCGGTAGTGCTGGGGCCGGCGGCCGGGGGTGCGGCGTACGGGCCAGCCTTGACCGATGTCGTGATCTTGGGTCCGGACGGGCGCATCTTCGTGACCGGGCCCGACGTCGTACGGTCGGTCACCGGCGAGGACGTCGACATGTTGCGCCTCGGCGGGCCGGAGCCCCACGGGCGGCGCTCAGGCGTCGTCCACGTTGTCGCCGACTCCGAAGAGCACGCGCTGGGCGAGGCGCGCCGGTCCGTCGCGCTGCTGGGAAACCAAGGAAGCCTGAACGTGCGGTCGGTGAGCGACATTGACCTTGCTGAGCAGCTGCCCGAGTCGAGACGCCGGGCGTACGACGTGCACCCGCTCGTCCACGCGCTGCTCGACGACGCCACCGTGCTCGAGCTGCATTCGCGATGGGCGCCGAATCTTGTGACGGCACTGGGTCGGCTTGGCGGTCGAACAGTCGGCGTTATCGCCAATAACCCGCTCCGCCTCGGCGGCTGCCTCGACTCGCCCTCGGCGGAGAAGGCGGCGCGTTTCGTCCGAATGTGCGACGCGTTCGGTGTTCCGCTGGTGGTGGTCGTCGACGTCCCCGGCTACCTGCCCGGCGTAGGGCAGGAGTGGGAAGGCGTCGTACGGCGAGGCGCGAAGCTGCTGCACGCCTTCGCCGAGGCGTCGGTGCCGCGAGTCACCCTCGTGACGCGCAAGGCGTACGGCGGTGCCTACATCGCGATGAATTCCCGCGCGCTGGGCGCGGACCGGGTGTTCGCATGGCCGGGTGCCGAGGTAGCCGTGATGGGTGCCGTGGCGGCAGTGCGCATACTCCATCGCCGCAAGCTCGCTGAAGTGCCACCCGACCTGCGCCCGACGATGGAAGTCGAGCTCGCCGGTGAGCATGAGCGAATCGCCGGAGGTGTCGACAAGGCGGTGGAGATCGGTGTCGTGGACGAGGTGGTCGAGCCGTCTGCTACTCGATCGTCCCTAGCAGAAGCCCTCGCCTCGCTCGAATCATCAGTGCGCGGTCAGCACGGCAACATCCCGCTGTAGCATTTCAGACGACGTGGTGCAGCCACCGCACCGGCGCGCCACTGCCGGCGTACCGGAAGGCCTCCAGCGCCTCGTCCCACTCCCTGCCCAGCAGCTTGTCGATCTCCTCCAGGAGGGACTGCTCGCCCAGGGCCGCCTTTACGACGGCCGCCTTGAGCCGGTCTTCGGGGATCAAGATGTCGCCGTTGAGGCCGGTAACCGCTGAGAAGATGCCGAGCTCCGGCGTGAACGAGAACCTCACTCCCTCACTGGCCGACGTCGGCTCCTCGGTGACCTCGAAAAGCAGACGCGACCAGCCGCGAAGCGCAGACGCGAGCGCGGCTGCTGTGCCGAGCTCGCCCGTCCACGAAAACTCCGCCCGATAGGTGCCCGCGCGAGCTGGTTGCGGCATCCAGGCAAGGTCGACGGGGGTGCCCAAACCGCCCGCCACGGCCCATTCGACGTGCGGGCACAGCGCCGACGGAGCAGCGTGTATAAACAGCACGCCGCGGGTGTTTGCTTCGCTGGCGGACACGCGACCATTCGGGTTCACAGATTCTCCTCCTCAAGGCTTGAGAGTCGCCTTCCCCAGCGGTCTGCTTGCCTTGAAGCGGAAAGAAGTGAACTGCGGCCATTGTGCCTCAGGGCTCCACGGCGCACCAGCACCGAGGGCGGCGGCACACCGGCGAATGCGGGCCTCGGCGGCGTGTCGGCAGAGTTATGGCCAGCGGGAGGCGACGAACAGGCCGGCGCCGGTGGAGAGCAGTGAAAGCACGACGAGATATCCCATGTACTGCGAGGTCGCGTCCTGCAGCTCCCTGGTGTAGACGATCCGGCCGTCGACGTCCTTGTACGCGTTCACAAGGTCTGCCGGGCTGGAGGCGACGTACGACTTGCCGCCAGAGATGCGAGCGATCTGGCGAAGCTGACCGACCTCGACGGGTACGGCGACAATCTCCCCGCCGCTGCTGATCGTGCCGGACGTGGTGCCCAACGCCACGGTGTAGACGGGGACGCCTTGCCGTTTGGCGGCGCGCGCGGCCGCCACCTGAGAGCGCCCGGTCGTTCGGGCGCCATCACTGATCAGCACGACCATGGCCGGGAGCTTGCCGCTCGGGTGCGCCGTCGCACCGAGCGACTGCTTCACCACGTCAAGGGCGGAGTAGATGCCTTCACCGGTTGCCGTGTACTCCGCGAGCTTCAAGCGGTCGATCGCCGACGTGACCTTCTGCCGGTTGACGGTCGGGGGCACAACCACCTGCGCGTACCGTGCGAAGCTCACCACCGCGACCTTGAACGCCGGTGGCAGCTGGGTGAGAAACTCCTTGGCCGTCCGCTTGGCAGCCGTGATGCGGTCAGGGTTGACATCAGTCGACTCCATCGACAGCGAGACATCTATCGTCAGCACGACCGTTACTCCGCTTTTGCGAGGCACCTTGACGACGTCGGTCGGCTTGGCAAACAGGGCCAGCGCGAACGCAAGAGTCAGCAGCGCGAGAAGTACGGCCAAGTGTTGCCGCCAGTTGACCCGGCGGGGAGCAACCGAGTCCAACAGCGCCAGGTTGGTGAAGCGGACGGTGTAGTGGCTGCGGCGGTACTGCAAGGCGACGTACACCAGCGTCAGCGCTGGAATGATTAGCAGCAGCCACAGTCGCGTCGGCTCGAGGAAGCTCATCGCGTCACCCCCGGCGGCGGCGCATGCAGCCGAGCGGCGACGCGGCGGTGCCTCATCGCGAATCGTGCCGTGTCAGCCACCCAGTCGCGGTCGGTGCGCAAGACGAGATGAGCAACACCCGCGCGACGTAGTGCCCGTGCCGTTCTTTCCCGTTGCACGCGGGCAGCTGCGGCGTACCGACGGCGAGTCCTGCGGCTGCCGGTGTTGAGCGCGCGGACCGCACCGGTTTCCGGGTCCTCGAGCAGGACAGTCCCAACATTAGGTATGTCGAGCTCACGGGGGTCGATGATCTCAATGGCGATCACCTGATGGCGAGCGGCGAGCTCACGCATCGCCCGCTCCCATGGTGGTGCAGCGTTGGCATCCCGGCTGACGTCGCCGTGATCGATGAAGTCGGACACCACGACACGAAGACCGCGTTTGCGCTGTGCTCGAGCGACGGCAGTCACCGCGTCGGCCAGCGACACCGGCGCGTGGCCATCGGATGTCCGTTGGTCGCGCAGCAGCGAGCGCAGCAGCCCGAAGAGCGCGAGCCGCCCCGAGCGTGCCGGCCACCTGGCGACAGCCCCTTGCCGCAGAACGTAGCCACCGAACCGGTCACCCACCCGGAACGTCAACAATCCCATGGTCGCGACCGCGGCCACTGCGAGGTCACGCTTCTCCATCGCAGCGGTGCCAAAGAACATCGACGGCGACATGTCGACCAGCACCCACGTCTCGAGCTCGCGGTCGGCGATGACGTCGCGGACGTGGGGAATCGTCGTACGCGCCGATACCGCCCAGTCCATACGGCGTACGTCGTCCTCACCCGGCAGGTAGTAGCGAGCCTCGGCCAGGTCGGTCCCTGGCCCGGGCAGCAGACCGAGGTGCTCGCCGTGGAGGAATCCTTCGAGACGTCGCACGATCTGCAGCTCAAGTCGGCGAAGAGCGCGTTCCGGCGCGAGCGCGGAGAGCGGCACCTGATCGGCTCGAAACCGGCCCGGCGGCGTCGACCAGCTCGTGGCGGGTTGGGCGCGAGCGGGCGAGGGTCCCGGAGCGCCGGCTCGCAGACGGCGGAGCACCGTCAGCGGAACTCCGGGATGGCAGCGTCGACCGATCCCGGCCAGACCGGTTGCGGCTGCGGAATCGTGGACACGACGCGGTCAACGACCGCTCGCGGGTCTACGCCGTCCGCCACCGCGTCGAAGCTCAGCACCAGCCGATGTGCCATCACGTCGCGCGCCATCGCGGCGATGTCTTGGGGCAGCACGTAGTTGCGTCCATGGATGACGGCGACGGCTCGAGCGGCGGCTGCCAGACCCAGAGTCGCCCGAGGGCTGGCGCCGATCTCGACGACTCCCACCAGCTCGGGGAGATGGAACTCCAGCGGCGAGCGAGTCGCCAGCACGATGCGGACGATGTACTCCGCGACCAGGTTGTGCACGAACACTGCATCGGCGGCGACCTGCAGGTCACGAACCTGATCCGGTCCGAGAACTCTCCGGGCGCTCGGCGGGTCGACGCTCATCCGCCGGAGGATCTCGAATTCCTCCCTACCGCGCGGGTGCCCGACGTCAACCTTGAACAAGAAGCGATCGCGTTGTGCCTCCGGCAGCGGATAGACGCCTTCGGACTCGATCGGGTTCTGCGTGGCGATGACGATAAAGGGGTCGGGCAACGCGAATGTGTGGCCGCCGATCGAGACCTGGTGCTCGGCCATCAGCTCCAGCATGGCTGACTGCACCTTGGCGGGTGCCCGGTTGATCTCGTCGGCGAGTACGAAGTTGACGAAGACGGGGCCTACCTCGACGTCGAAGGACTCCTTGCTGGGTCGGTAGATGCGCGTGCCAACGATGTCGGAAGGCACGAGATCCGGCGTGAACTGGATGCGCGCGAACTCTCCGCCGACCACGTCGGCGAGCGTCCGCACCGCGAGCGTCTTCGCGACTCCGGGGACACCCTCGACCAGGCAATGTCCGCGGGCCAACAACGAGACCATCAGCTGCTCAACCATGTGCTCCTGGCCGACGATGACCCGCTTGACCTCCGCAAGAGCCCGCTGAGCTAGAGCCGACCGCTCGGGCACACCACCGTCAGCCAGCGCCGCGTGCGGCAGACTCAACGTCATGGTCGTTCCTTCCGCGGCCGCCGGTCGTCGTACCCTCGGATAAGTGTTACAGACCGGACAACATCGTGCGGCCGCCGAGGCGTCGCCGTACGTAGCTTGCGACGCTTGGTCGTGACTACCGAGTCTTTGCCGATTCAGCCGCTGCAGCGGCAGGATCCTCGAGCGCTCGGCGCGGTGCAGATCACCGGTCGGCTCGCGAACACGGACACCGGGACCGTGTACGCCGGGCAGCTCGACGGTCAGCAGACGGCGGTCGTGCTGCTCACCGAGGGGGCTGAGCGGGATTCCTATGCGCGGGCCCGCTTCGAGTCAGCGCAGGCCGCGCTTACCGCGAACAACCGCACGGCAGTGGTAGGACGCGACACCGACGTCGACATCGCTCCTTGGGCCGCCGTACCCGCCGAGACATGGGAGCAAGGCCTCGATGCAGCGGTTGCGTTGCTCGCCGCCGTCGGCATGGAGGACGTCACATCGGTCGGCCGACAACAAGGACCACCGTTCCGGCCGCACTGGTCGCCGCGGCGAGGCACCGGCCGCTGGCGGGTGTGGCCCCTGCCTTGGCCGTCGGCCCTGAGCTCGGCGAGCCGCTGGACGCACGTCGCAGCATTCGCGCTCGTGCTCGCGATCGCCGCACTGGGCTTGTGGATTGCGGTCGGAATCTTCCGTACTCAGGCGCCCGCACCGCCATCGCCGGGTCCTGGCCCTCTCCCGCTCCCGACACCGACCAGCACGTCGCCGAGCGACCGCGGCTCCCCGTCACCGTCCCACTCCCGTGCGCCAACGGCACCTCGCGGGACCGGGCCACTCATCCCCACCGGCGTCCGTACCGCACCCCCCATCGTCTGATCGCAGAGGGAAACCCCCGTCTACTGTCTTAGGTGAACAGCATCGCGCCGGGTTTTTTTTGCATGACGCCTCCGGGGCAACATTGAATGGTCACAAGCATACCTTTGTGTATGGTGTCTCCCATGCATGCAGTTTTCCCGTTCGCAACACCGGTAGGCGCCGACAAGCTGATCGACCGCAGAGACGAACTTCACCAACTGCACCTTGCCGCGGTCGACGGCGCGCACGTTCGGGTGGCAGGACCTCGCCGGTACGGCAAGACGTCCCTGCTCCTTGCTCACGAGCGAGCGCTCGGGGACACGAAGTGGCGCACCGTGCATGTCGACCTGTACGGCGTCACGTCGCTGGCCGAGGTCTGCGCGCGCATCGCGACGTCGTACGCGAAGTTGCAGGACTCGCGCATCCGCGGGTTCCTCGACGCTCTGAGCTCGCGTGTCGGGCTGACCCTGACCACGTCAGGCATCGGGGTGACAGTCGGGCCGAAGCAGCCTTCACCTGATGCCACCTACACGGTGGCGTCGGAGCTGCTGAATCTGCCCGTTCGCCTTTTCGAGCGCGACCGGCTGCCGACGCTGGTCGTGTTCGACGAGTTCCAGGACCTGCTGAGCGCCGGGCCGACGCTCGACGGGCTATTGCGGTCGCACATCCAGTACCACGGCGAGGCCGCGTCGTACATCTACGCAGGCTCGCAGCCCTCCCTCATGCGTCGCCTCTTCACCGACCGCGAGCGCCCGCTCTACGGTCAAGCGGAGCCGCTGGAGCTGGCGCCGCTGCCGCTCGAGGAGACGCAGGCTGAGCTGGCTGACCGGTTCGGCCGGCTCGGGGTCGACCCTGGAGACTCGCTGGCGCCCCTGGTCACCGCGGCAGCGGGCCATCCGCAGCGCACGATGTTGCTCGCGCATCTGCTCCATCGAGAGCTCACCATGCGCGAGTCTGGCCTGTCCACACTTCCGGACGGGTACGCCGACGCCACGGGAATCGTGCTCGCGGAGGAAATTCTGGAGCTGGCTCTGACGCAGACGCAAGAAGCACATCGAGCGGTGTGGGACTCGCTCAGCGCCGGCAAGAAAGCAGTGCTCGCCGCACTCTCTGACGGCGTACCGCCGACAGGTTCACGAGCCAGCGAGCGGTCAGGTCTCACACGCGCCGCACTGCAGTCGGCGGTCCGAGACCTTGCCAAGGAAGGCCAGCACATCAGCCGGATCACCGCACCGGCGGGTACGTCGTCGCACTGGCGGTTCGTCGACCCGCTCTTCGCGCGCTGGGTTCGCTCCCGCGGCCGCTCCTGACCCATCCCGCCGACACGCCACACAAGGCCCATCTTCGACGGCGTGACTGCCCGAATTTGCGTGGCAGCGACCAGGGAGTGCAGCAAGGCAGCTGCATTGGTTGACAGGGTCGGATAAGCGTCTTGACCAAGAGCGTTGGACTGCGGTCGTGCGGCTCCCACATCGAGCAAGCCGAGGTCGCGCACCAGGCGCGCCCGCAGGAGTCGCACCAGCGTGCCGAGATCTTCGATCGTCAGAAACAAGACGGGTGTCACACGGTCCGGAGCCGCTCGAGAACGCGCCCCATTCCGCCATGAGTCGACGGGCCTGGACCGTCGTTGGCTCAATCGCTGCCCAGGAGGCAGGGGGCAGTACCATGCCGTCCAACGGGGCTCCGCTCGAATGCGAGTCTGCGGGGCGGTAGCTCAGCTGGTTAGAGCAGAGGACTCATAATCCTTGGGTCGCGGGTTCGAGTCCCGCCCGCCCCACCACCAGGCAATACGCTGGGATTCGATCCCGCACCACGGTTGCGCGGCCTTTCTCGACGCCTGTGTCGTGGCCGGGCTCAACATCGTCGTGGCCGGCGGCACCCAAGCCGGGGATAAACGGGAATGTTGCTAGCGCAACTTGTCAATTGTCGGCAGGGACCCCTAGAAGCACCGAAACCCCGGGTCGCGAGTGAAAGGTTCACCCGGTCCGAGGCGGCGGCGGTTGCTCAGGCTCTCGACCCGGACTGAGCCTCCGCTGAGACCCGGCAAGACGGTCCTGGTTGACTGGACCGGCATGCCGACAAGGCCTGCCACATCAAACATGGGAGACAGACATGAACGCGCGTACTTACGCCAAGGTCGTCGGCGTCGTCGTCATACTCATCGGTATCGGTGGTCTGGTACTGGGGGAGAAGTCGCTTCTCGGCGTGCTGAACATTGATATCGCCGAGGACATCGTGCACCTCCTCTCAGGCGGGCTGATGGCTGCGGTGGCTTTCCGTGGTTCGGACAGCGCCGTCCGCACAGTGGTCGGTGGGGTGGGCGTCGTCTATCTGCTGGTCGGCGTGCTCGGCATCTTCGTGCCTGACATGTTCGGGCTGTTGCCGCACGAGTACGAAACCGTGCTGGATAACCTCATCCACCTGACGCTCGGCGTGCTCGGCATCGGCGTCGGCTTCTTCCTCGCCGACCGCTCCGGAAGCCGCGTGGCGCGCTAGCCAGCACGCCGCCGGCCAGGTGTCAGGAGAGCAGACATGGTGAAGAACGAATCGTCAGAACCCGAGATCTTGGGCCGTAGCGTCGTGGCGGGCGTCGCGGGCACAGTGGTGATGACGGTCTTCCAGAAGCTCGCCGAGATGCCGCTCACGGGGCGTCCGGACAGCTACGCTCCCGGCTGAGCTGGTCGAGAAGGTCTTGCGCATCCATCCTCAGGGCGCAGCCCGGTGGCGCTTGAACAACGCTACGCATCTCGCGCTTGGGACCATGTGGGGTACGGCGTCGCGGCCCGCGCCGGGCTCCGCGGCCCACGCGCAGTGGCGGTGGTGTTCGGGACTGTCTACACGGGTGACATCGTGCTCAACACGGCGCTCGGACTCTTCCGACCGAGCGAGTGGTCCCGTCAGGACTGGACCGTCGACATCATCGACAAGCTGGTCCAGGCGGCAGCAACCGGTGTCATCTTCGACCGGTTGCTGGACCCGGCCCGCCCGTCCTCTCACTAGTCAGCGCGTTCGTCGGGACGTAAGACGTCGTCGCCCAGGCGAACAGCTTCGTCGTCGGCAGCACCCAGGCCGGCAAGTCGACCTTGCTCAACACACTCGGCTTTGCGGTGCCGGGACATGAGCGCATCGTCTCGGCGGAAGAGGTATACGAACTGCGATTCCACCACCCTGATTGGGTCGCGATGCAAACGCGCCAGTCGGGGCTTGAGGGCACCGGTGAGATCAAGCGGCGCAACCTCGTCAAGGAGGCGCTGCGGATGCGGCCGTCTCGGATAGTGGGAAGGCAGACAGAGGGTTTTGAAACGTCCGCCGTTCACCAGGCTTCGCCTCGTCGCTTGAAACTCATAG
>JBBSHN010000089.1:0-9013 GCA_038252945.1 Propionibacteriales bacterium
GATCGCCAAATAGTTCGGCAACGACGGATGACTCAACGCCGTGTAAGCACTGGCATATCCATACTGCTGCGCCAACGACCACAAATACGGCATCCCCGACTGCATCTCCCCGAACGAAGAATTCTCCTCCACCACCACCAACAACTTCGTCGGAGCGTTGGAGGAGGGAGTCTTTGACGGCTTGTTTGAGTTTGCCAACGGGGTGTCGGCCGGTCGCGTTTCGCCGCCACAGCCCGAAAGCGCGAGGATGAGAACTCCCATCAGCCACCACAGTCGGACGCGCATTTGCCCCAGCATGCGTTCCGGTCGAAATGTAGTCAAGTCGTAAATAGGCGTATAAACGGGCCGGACGGCTTTAGGCGGAGCGCACGAAGTCGCACAACGCAGTCGAGGCCGAAAGCTGCCCAACTTCCCCAGGCGACGTAGTCACACGCCGTGGTGCAGCCCGGGCAGCCCGCGTCCGTGCCCCCGGGACTAGCCGCTCACTCCCAAACGCTGTTGTAGGCCCGTCAGGCCGTCACGAACCTCGTTGTCGTCACCCTCCCTAACGCCGTAGATGATGGCGTGCACCGAGCCCATCCAGTCGTAGAACCAGAGGCGGCGGTCAAGGTCGGGTCCCCATTCGCGTTCGCTGAAAAGGATGTTCACCACGCGGGGGGGAGACATTCGGTGTAGCCACACCAAGTCGATGGCAGGGTCGCCGACTGTCGCGTCTTCGAAGTCGATGACGCCGACGACCGAGCGGCTCCCGTCATCGATGAGGATGTGGGCGGGTCCGAGGTCGTTGTGCACCAGTGATGGCTCGAAGTCGAGCCTCCCGTCGACAAAATGATGGTAAGCGGCCTCGAGCCGCCTGGCTGTCCGGCTGTCCAGCAGTGGCACGACGATGTCATCGAGAGTTCGCCAGAGGTGTCGATATCGGTCGCGCCATCCCTCGACTGTCCCGGGCACGCCAAGCAGCGTGGAAGCCTTAGATATCGGAAAGGAGTGCAGTTCCTTTAACAGGTGGGCCAGGCCATCAGCGGCTGTCGGTAAGTCCTCGGGCACAAGGGCACGGCCTGCAATCCGCTCGTAGACGAAGAACGGCCAGCCCGACCAGGCACCGACGAACCTCGGGGTGGGGACCTCAAAGGACATCCGCTGTGAAAGGACGGGCAACAGCTTCAGCTCGCGCCTTGTCGCAGCGGCGATCTCGGCAGTCCTGGGGAATCGGGCGATCCAGAGTCCATCCAGATCGAATGTGAAGTACGCCCAGCCGCCGGTGATGGGCCGGATGGTCTGAAAGCTCAGGCGAGCAGGAAACGCGCGCCGCAACAATCCCTCCGCACTCGTCGCATCGAGAATCCGGCGAGGGCCTTCGAGGTCAGAGATCGGCTTCTGACTCGTCGACGATGTGCACCGCAGCCTCTTCGGCGCCCGCGCCAGCCCCGTCGACACCGACGTCATATCCGACCAAGTCTTTTTCCGTGTCCATACCGATTCCGCCGTCAGGATCGACAAGCCGGCCGGCGCGTCGGTCACCGACCTCACCGTCGTCGAGAGCGTCGCCGTCGAGATCCGGCTCGACGTCCGGCTCCTCCTGAGCCAACCGCTGCTCGAGGGTCTCTCCCTCACGCATCTCCTCCGCGGTGTTGCCGAACTTCTGCGCGGTCGACCACTTCTCGGGAGGTGAGAAGCCCTCATCCAGGACGTCTTGCACTCCACGGTCGTCGAGAGTGTCGTAAGGCTGTCCTTGGCTGAGCTGCTCGGACTGCTCTTGGACGTCGAGCTCGAGCCCGTCGGAGGATTCGGTCATGGCTCAACCTTGCCATGCCGGGATCGACCAGTCGATCGGCTGGCTCCCTTGCTCCACCAGCAAGCGATTGGCCCGGCTGAAAGGCCGCGATCCGAAGAACCCGCGCGCCGCGGACAACGGCGACGGGTGCGGGCTGGAAATGACGGGCACGTCGCCGAGAGCGGGCCCAAGCGACTGGGCGTCGCGTCCCCAAAGGATCGCAACCAGCGGACCGCCGCGCCGGCTCAGGGCGGCAATGGCCGTGTCGGTGAGGTGCTCCCAGCCTCGTCCACGATGTGAGCCCGGCTGCCCCGGACGTACCGTCAGGGATCGGTTCAGCAGCAGGACCCCGCGCTGTGCCCAGGTGGAAAGGTCACCGTGAGTTGGTGCAGGCACGCCCACGTCGTCGTGCAGCTCTCGGTAGATGTTGGTCAGGCTGGGAGGCAACGGACGCACGCGTCCGTCGACGGCGAAGGCGAGGCCCACGGCGTGGCCGCGAGTGGGGTAGGGGTCTTGTCCGACGAGCAGAACCTGCACCTGCTCGAGCGGCACCGTGAAAGCGCGCAGGATTTGGTCCCCCCGCGGCAGATAGCCACGTCCCGCTGCAACCTCCGCGCGAAGGAATTGGCCGAGCTGGGTGAGCGTCGGACCAACCGGGTCCAACGCTGCTGCCCAGTCCGGCGCAACAAGGTCCGTCAGCTGTGTGGACGGCGTCACCGCATCGCTCGCTGGTACGTCGGACGCGCCGTCACAGGGCTCACTGTGCAGCATTTTCCGGTAGCTGAATCGGTGGTGAGGACGCCTCTCGGCGTGTTGTCCGAAGACACGCCGAGGACACGCAAGCCAGCCAATTTTCTTCGTCCAAGGGGGTTGCGGACGGCCTCTTTTAGACGATAGAAAATGGGTGCGGGCTTTGGAGACGGAGTCCGCGGCGAATGGAAGAGGACCGGTCGACCGGCGGGGTTCACCCCCTGTCGGTGCCGAGTGGCTTCGGCCGCTCTGGTCCCGCCTGGTGACAGGCGGATGGGCCGGGGAGAACCATTTCGTCGTCTCAGCTGTCACCCGCTGAGACATATCGGCGGCTCCGCAAACTCATACTTTGCGGAGCCGCCACCCTTTTGTGGGCATGTGTGCTCAGCGTACGGTGGCTTACCGCGTTTGTCCCTTATATCGCAGGTATTGCGGCTGGCGCGTCGCGGCCACATTTTGATGACTTGACAGGCGTTGAAAGGGCCATAGTCGCGGAACGTCTGACAAATCCGGAGGCGCAGGCGTCAGCCAGCGAGCGACGTGGACGGCTCAGCCGCCGGTTCCACTCCAAGGTCACGAAGGAAGCCGTAGGCCCACGCGTTGATGTCGTGCTCGCGCACCTGCCTACGCATAGCCCGGATGCGTCGAGCCAGGTCGCGCGGAGGAGAGAAAATCGCTGCTGCGAGTGCTTCCTTGAGGCCGTTGATGTCGTGGGGATTGACCACGAATGCCTGCTTGAGCTCGTCTGAGGCACCGGCGAACTCCGACAGCACCAAGGCACCGGTGTTGTCCAGTCGACAGGCGACGTACTCCTTGGCAACGAGGTTCATGCCGTCGGCGAACGGTGTCACGACCATAACGTCGGCGACTTGGAACAGCGCCGCCATCTCCTCACGCGGATAGGAGGTGTGCAGGTAGTGGATGGGCTGATGCCCGAACGTGCCGAGGTCGCCGTTGATGCGGCCTACCAAGCGCTCGATCTCCGCCCGCACCTCGCGGTACTGATCCACTCTTTCCCGGCTTGGCGCAGCGACCTGCAGAAACACCACATCCTCCACCTGCAGCCGTCCTTCGAGGATCAGCTCAGCGAACGCCCGAAGCCGAGGGAGGATGCCCTTCGTGTAATCCAGCCGGTCCACGCCCAACAAGGTGTACCGCGGCCGACTCAGCTCCTCGCGAATCTCCTCGGCGCGCGCCTGAACCGCTGAGCTCCTCGCGAGCTCTTCCATGCCGTGAAAGTCAATCGAGATGGGGTACGCGCGTGCACCGACCACCCGGCCGTTGTCGAGAAGAATCCTGTCGCGGTGCGTCTTGTGGCCGAGCCGCTGCCGGACGAGCCGCGCGAAGTTCGCTGCCCCGCCAGGACGCTGGAAACCCACCAGGTCAGCTCCCAGCAGGCCTTCAAGGATGCGGTCGCGCCAGGGCATCTGCCGGAACAGCTCGGTAGGAGGAAATGGAATGTGGAGGAAGAAGCCGATACGCAGGTCCGGCCGTCGCTGGCGCAGCATTGCCGGCACGAGCTGCAGCTGGTAGTCCTGTATCCACACGACTGCTTCATGCTCGGCCGCCTGCGCTGCCGCATCCGCGAACCGTGAGTTCACCGCCACGTAGGCGTCCCACCACTCGCGATGAAACGCCGGCTTCGCCACGACGTCGTGGTACAGCGGCCACAGGGTGCCGTTGGACATGCCTTCGTAGTACTGCTCCACCTCGCGGGGGGAGAGCTCGATCGGCATGAGCGAGAGACCGTCGGCGGTGAATGGGCTGTAGTCGTCCAGAGCGGAACCTGGCCAACCGATCCACACCCCGTCGTGCTGCCGCAGCACGGCGTTGAGCGCGGTGACGAGTCCCCCCGGTGAGGTCCGCCAACCCGGCGGGTCGCCATCCAACACCCGGTCGACCGGGAGCCGATTTGCAACAACAACGAACGAACTGGTCGGCTGCGAGACCATCAACTCACCCTACGGGAGACCAGGCTTCGTCACCGGGGAGGGTGGATCCGACCTGCTCCCGCATCTCGTCGATGACCTTGAGAATCGCGACAGTGTCATTCAGAGGCACGAGCTGGGACTCGGTGGCGCCTGCTCGCAGGCAGCGGTGCACCTCCTCGATCTCGTCGACGTAGCCGTTGCCGCGCACCGGATGCTCATGGCGCTCGACGTCGCCGTCGATGGTGACGCTGAACTCCCTCGTTCGGTGAAAGTACGCTGGCACATCGATGTGCCCTCGCGTGCCGCCGATGTACGCGGTTCGGGACGTGAATGCCGTCATGGAGCAGGTGCCGCTCGCCGTCGCGTTGCTGTAGGTGAAGACGCTGGCGCAAGAGAGATCGATGCCTCGATCTGAGAGCACGCCTGTCGACTGCACCCTGTCGGGTTGGCCCAGCCAAAGCCACACGAACGTGGTTGTGTAGACGCCGAGGTCGAGGAGTGCGCTAGCTCCTAGTGCAGGGTCGAACAGTCGGTGCTCTGGGGGCTTGTCGGGCACGAATCCGAAGTCGGCTCCGACTGCCGTGACCTCGCCGATCGCACCGGACTGCACCAGAGCATGCATGGCGCGAATGTTTGGATTGCAGCGCATCCACATCGCCTCCATGAAAAAGAGGCCAGCGTCGCGAGCGGTGGAGACGAGTTCGGCCGCGTCGTGGGCATTGAGCGTCAGGGCCTTTTCGCACAGCACCGGCTTGCCGGCGTCGAAGCACAGGCGGACGTTGTCCTTGTGAAGTGCGTGCGGCGTCGACACGTAGACGACGTCGACGTCCGGGTCGCTCACCAGCTCTTCGTAGCTGCCGTGTGCGCGGGCTACGCCATATTGGTCGGCGAACCTCTGCGCTGACTGCAAAGAGCGTGAGCCGACCGCGGCCAACTCCGCCCCTTCGGTACGCCCTAAGTCCTCCGCAAAGGCGTGAGCAATGTGGCTCGTCGACAGCAGACCCCATCGAATTGTTTCCACAGGCTCCTTCTCTCTGAAGTCATGTGCCGGCGTACCCCTCCTTCGTCAAGAGATGCGGGTCAAAAGGCGGCGCGCCAAGCCTCACGCGGTAAATGACATGCGTGTAAGTCGTCACCTACCATCGCTTTACCGGCGCCTCATCTCAGAGGCGTGGTTCGTCCGGAGGAGTTAGCCACGTGGATGCAGCAAAGGCCGCCGGTGGTCTGCCCACTGGTGCAGTCGAGTTGTCACTGCGCGATCAGCGAATCCTGGAGTTCGAGCGGTTGTGGTGGAAGTACGCCGGAGCGAAAGAGCAGGCCATCCGCGAGAAGTTCGACATGTCGACGACTCGCTATTACCAGCTGCTCAACGCGCTGATCGACAAGCCTGAGGCACTCGCCTTCGACCCGCTGCTGGTCAAGCGGCTACGCCGACTTCGCTCAGCTCGGCAGCGGATGCGTTCTGCTCGCCGGCTCGGGATCGACCTCTGACCATGTCTTTGCCCTCCGCCGTGACGGTCGGCAGCTTGGGCTTCGTCCTGATAGCCGGTGTGGGGCTCGCTGCCGCCACGGCGGAGACGGTCAATCACTCACCGAGTCGTCAATCCGCGGCGGCACCTTCGACAACCCGCGTCGCCCACACGCCCAGCGCTTCGGAGAACCCACCCGCCTTACCGACCGCCCCAACGCGGACGGTGCACAAGCGCGCCGGCGCTCGGGCTCATCCTGACGCGGCGCCCAACGTGTTGGTGGAGGTCTACAACAACACCACCATGACCGGACTCGCCGCCCAGAAGGCCACAATGCTGGAGGGTGCCGGGTGGAACGTGGCCGCGACCGCCAACTGGTACGGCAACATCCCGGCCGACACTGTGTATTACCCACCGCACCTGCGCGCAGCAGCGAAGAAACTCGCGCATGCCCTGCACATCGCCCGCCTACGCCCGGCAGTGGCTCCCATGCAGTTCGACCGCTTGACGGTCATTCTGGCCACGGGCTGATTCCGGCCACGGACGACGCCGAGAATCGACGTCCTGATTGACTGCATGCATGGACCTGTCGGTAGTCACCAAAGCCGGCCGACAGGGACTGTCTGCTTTGTTGAGGGATCCGCAGGCCGCACTTCTCGCGTTCGACTACGACGGCACGCTGGCGCCCATTGTTGCCGATCCCGCCGCAGCGGTACCCCACCCTGAGGTTGTCCGGGCCCTAGGACAGCTGTCCTTGTACGTCGGCGGTCTCGCGATCATCACCGGTCGACCGGCTCGTACCGCGGTAGAACTCGCCGGACTGCGCGAGGCGCGGGGACTGGAGTCACTTGTCGTACTCGGCCACTACGGGTTGGAGCGTTGGGAAGCCGCCAGCGGCCGGTTCGTCACGCCGGAGCCGCCTCCCGTGCTGGCACGAGCGCGAGCGGAACTTCCGGACTTGCTCGCCGCACTCAATCTCTCGAGCGCGGCCGTTGAGGACAAGGGCTTGTCGGTAGCCGTGCACGTCCGAAATCTTCCCGACCCCGACGGAGCTTTAAGGCAGCTGGAGGAGCCGCTTCGCGACCTCGCGAACCGTTACGATCTGGCGGCTGAGCCGGGAAAGCGCGTCATCGAGCTGCGCCCGCGTGGCATGGACAAGGGCGAGGCGCTACGACGCCTGGTCGCCGAGCAGCGTGCTCGCTTCGTGGCGTTCGTTGGAGACGACCTTGGAGACCTCGCGGCGTTCGACGAGATCGACAGGCTGCGAGCCAGGGGGACACCAGGACTGCTGGTGTGCTCGAGCTCATCGGAAGAGGACGCGCTCACACGCCGAGCCGACGTTGTGCTGACCGGTCCTGACGGGGTGGCCGACTTCATGAAAGCTCTCGTGGAGCGGTTGAGCAGCCTCGAGCTCTAGTCCGCCGAACTCGAATAGGCCGCGGAGCGACCGCGAGCAGCTCGCTTGGCAACGGCGTCGGGGTTCGTGCGGTCGTCGTAGGACCGGAAGTCTCGCATGGCGACGGTTACGGCGAGTGCGCCCGCGACGGCCAACACGCCGCCTGACGCGATGGCTCGGCGTACACCGAACTGCGACGCCACCAAACCGGCTCTGGCGTTGCCGAGCGTCGGCCCGATCGAGAAGCTCAGAAGCTCCACTCCGGCGAGCCGCCCACGAAGCTCGTCGGGAACGCTTCCGTTCCACACCGTGGAGCGGAAGATGGCGCTGACCATGTCGGCGCCTCCGGCGACCACGAGGGCAGCCAGCGCCAGCCAGATATTGCCGGCGATCCCGACACACGCCATGGCAAGGCCGTACGCAGCGGCCGCCCAGGCGATCGCCAACCCGTGACGGTGCACATGGCCCATCCACCCTGACGTCAACGACACGACAACCGAGCCCACCGCTGGGGCCGCGAACAGCAGCCCAACCGCCCATGGCGCCGTGAGCGCAACCGCTAGAAACGGAAAGATTGAGGTCGTCATCCCGAAGAACATTGCCAACAGATCGACGGCGTAGGTGCCGAGCAGGTCCTTGCGTTGCCATGCGTAGGAAAGGCCCGCGGCGATTGACCGAAGACTTGCAACGGCACCCTCCGCGGGGACTGAGACATGTGCGATCCGCACGAGAAAGGCCAGCGAGACGGCGAACGTCGCAACGTCGAAGGCGTAGGCCACCCATGTGGCGCCGGCCGTGAGCAAGAGCCCGGCGAGCGCTGGACCGAGAATGGCTCCGGTGTCGAAGCGGATGGACCCGAGTGCACTGGCCGCCGCGAGATCCTCATGGGCCACGACTTGGGGGATCATCGCCTCGAGCGAAGGACGCTGCAGCGCGTCGAACGTCGCAAACATCGCGACGACTACGAAGAGCACCCAGACCTGGGGATGAGGCAACAGGGCATTTACCATCAAGATGCCCGACAGCACGAGCATCGCCACCTCCGAACCGACGACGAGCCGCTTGCGGTCGTGCGCGTCGGCGAGAGCCCCGCCCCACAGACCGAACACGATCAGCGGCACGAGCTCGGTCAGACCGAGCAGTCCCGCCAGTGCCAGAGACCCGGTGAGCTGCTGGATCTGGAACGGCAGGGCGACGTACGTCGTCAGGCTGCCGAGATAGGTGACGAGCCCCGACCACCAGATCAGCCGGTAGTCGCGGGAGCGTCGAAGGGGGTTGAGGTCGACTCGCCACCGCCTCGCGGTGCGCGGTCGTTCCTCGGGATGGATGTCGAGCGGAGGCTCAGTCACGTCGGCGTTATCTTCGCCCACGGCGCTGGAAGCCGACCACTCAATACGGCGTTGAACAGCTGGAAGGGGTTTGCACTCGCAGGGGTCGAGTGCTAAGAATGAGTTAGCACTCTCCGTACGAGAGTGACAGCCATCGGTTCGGCGAGGGACAGCGCCCCGCTGCGGGAAGGGACCGCGGTGAGCCTGCCCCGTCCGTCGCGGGCGCCGTACCGACGAAATATCCACTTCAAGCGCGGGAGGACTCGCGTACATGTCCAAACTGATTGCTTTCAACGAGGAAGCCCGACGCGCCCTCGAGCGCGGGATGAATACCCTCGCCGATGCGGTGAAGGTGACACTCGGCC
>JBBSHN010000090.1:0-8867 GCA_038252945.1 Propionibacteriales bacterium
CCCCCGCTGAGCGTCGACCAGGCGACCCCATAGCCCGGAACACACCCTGGTATCAGCGCTTCGCGCCGATACCTCAAGCGCAGTAGCTGCGGCGCTCCGCGAGTCCCGGACTGGCCAGATCTGGACGCATCACCGGCGCGGTCTTGGGCAGAATTCTGCTGCATAAGTATCAATAGTGGTACGATCGCAGCATGTCACGAGGCACGGCGCTAGCAGCCCTGAGTCGGCTGTCGCCCGAGCAGTGGGGGATGGTGACCGCCGACCAGGCACGAGATCTTGGAGTGTCGCGGTTAGACATCGCACGGCTCCTCGATGACGGATCGCTTGAGCGGATCGAGACCGCGGCCCGCGTCTACCGCCTGACTGGCTCACCACCGGACCCAGATCTGGATGCGCTCCGGGCCGCCTGGCTGCAGCTAGGGCAGGACCTCCCGGCATCGACACGTCTGCGTCGACCGGACGCGGTGGCAAGCCATCGCTCTGCCGCGGCTGCTCTCGGCCTCGGCGACCTGCTCGCCGACGTCCATGAGTTCTACGTGACCCGCCGCCGACAACTGCGGCGCTCGGATCTACGGCTGCGCGTGCGGGCAAGTCTCCCCGACGCGGAATGGCGGGTCGTGGCCGGGCTGCCGGTGTGCACGGCGCCGCGCATCGTCGCGGACCTGCTGGCCGATCGAGAAGACGAGTCGGCGGTCGCCCGCATCTGCCAGGACGCGATTCGTGCAGACCTGCTCGTCCTCGACGAACTGATCGATCTGTCGGGGCCGGCTGCCAGGGTGTACGGGCACAGGCGCGGACGCGAGTTTGCGATGACTCTGGCTGGCCGCGAGGCGACGCGGGAGGTGAGCTGAGCGGTGATCCCGTACGCCACTGCTCATGCATTCCGCACGGCTCTCAAGGCGCGTTGCGTGGCGATCGCTGCGGGCGACTCGCGGATCGGCGTCCACGAGTTGCAGCGTCAGTTCGCCTATGACCGAGTGCTTGCGCGGTGCTTCACCGGTGGGGACGCCAACTTCTGGGTGCTCAAGGGAGCAGGAGCTCTGTTGGCCAGGCTTGAGGGGCAGGCTCGCCACAGTAAGGACATCGACCTGTATTTCTCCCAGCGGTCCGCGACACGGACGACGCGGTCCAGGCACTCCGAGACGCACTCGGCCGCGATCTCGGCGATCACTTCCGTTTCGAGGTGACGAGGACCAGTCCCCTGCAAGAGGCCGCCAAAGGCCGCCGTGTTCATCTCGCTGCCTATCTGGGGGCGCTATTCGCTGACTTTCACGTGGACGTCGTTGTGGGCACGGCCATGACCGGGCAGCCTGACCTCGCACCGCCGCTGACGCCCCTGGAGATCGAAGGTCTGGATCGCCCCTCCTACCGCGTGTTCCCCATCGCGGACCATGTTGCGGACAAGGTCTGCGCCATGCTCGAGTCGCACGATCCCGGCGACGGGAGAGCGCGAGTGAGTAGTCGCGTCAAGGACCTCGTCGACATCGCCCTCATCGCGCGTAGCCAGTCGATCTCTGGTGCGGAGCTACGGGTCGCTTTGCACGCCGGTGCCGCTCATCGTGGGCTCGTGCTGCCGGCGAACTTTGCTGTTCCGGATGTCGCCGCGTGGCGCGCTGGTTACCCGAACCGTGCCGCGGATGCTCCGGGTCCGGTCGCGTCCTTTGAAGAGGCAGTTGACCTGGCGCGCCGGCTGCTCGACGCAGTACTCGCCGGGGCTGTCCCAGGGCATTGGGACCCAGCGGCCGGCCATTGGCTCTAGCGAGGCTTCACGCCATGCAGTCCCGGATCTTCGAGATATCGTCCGCACATCGCTGAGCTGAATCCGCCGCTCTGCGCTGGTTCTCACCTTCCCTGCGAGGGCGGGATGCCCCGGTAGGTTCGGGTCGTGGACGAGGTGCAGCTGGCCGCGGAGCAGCGCGCCCGCGTGCTCATCGACCGCCAACTCATGGATGCCGGTTGGAAGGTGCAGCACAAGAAGGACCTCAACCTCTTCGGGGGACAGGGCGTGGCGGTCCGCGAGGTCATCATGGCAGCGGGGCATGGCCGCGTTGACTATCTGCTGTACGTCGACCAGCGTGCCGTCGGCGTGATCGAGGCCAAGCCGGAGGGGATGCCCCTGTCGGGGGTCGAATGGCAGTCGGCGGTGTACGCCGAGGGCCTGCCGCCTGAGATCCGGCTCAAGGCGCTGACTCACGACGGGCGGTTGCCGTTTGTGTTCGAAGCCTCCGGGTCGGAGACCCACTTCACCAACGGGTTCGACCCCAGCCCGCGAGCCCGTCGGGTGTTCGCCTTCCCGCGGCCGGAGACGCTCGCGCGAGCCCTGCGTGATGCCGATGCCGATCCAGCCGCAGCGCCCTGGCGCGGCAAGGTTAAGCAGATGCCTGCTCTCGTCACCGAGGGTCTCCGCCCGGCTCAGATCGAGGCGGTCAACGGCATCGAGCGCAGCTTGGCCGAGCAGCGCTTCGGCCGGTCGCTGGTGCAGATGGCTACCGGTGCGGGGAAAACGTTCACCGCCGTCACCGAGTCCTACCGGCTGCTCAAGCACGGCGGCTTCCGCCGGGTGCTCTTCTTGGTGGACCGAAACAACCTCGGCGACCAGACGCTGCGGGAGTTCCAGAACTACGCCACCCCCGACGACGGCCGCAGGTTCACCGAGCTCTACAACGTGGACAAGCTCACCGGTGCCGGCATGGTCGGCTCCTCACATGTGGTGATCTCGACGATCCAGCGCGTCTACGCCGCGCTGCGGGGCCAGCAGGTCGTCGATGTCGACGACCCGAACATCGACGACTACACCCCCGACGCCCCGGTCGAGGTTGTCTACAACGCGCAGATGCCGCCGGAGGCGTTCGACCTCGTGATCGTCGACGAGGCGCACCGCTCTATCTACGGGGTGTGGCGTGGGGTGCTGGAGTATTTCGATGCGCACGTCGTCGGGCTGACCGCGACCCCGGTGAAGCAGACGTTCGGCTTCTTCCAGCAGAACCTCGTTTCTGAGTACACGTACGCCCAATCGGTCGCGGACAACGTCAACGTCGACTTCGACGTTTACCGCATCTCCACCCAGATCACCGACCAGGGCTCCACGCTTGAGGCAGGCACCATCGTCCCGGTCCGTGACCGGCGCACCCGCCGCGAGCGCTACGAGGCCCTCGACGACGACCTGAACTACACAGCTACCCAGCTGGACCGCGCCGTCACCTCGCGCTCGCAGATCCGCCTGGTGCTGGAGACGTTTCGAGACCGACTGTTCACCGAGATCTTCCCCGGCCGCACGACGGTGCCCAAGACGTTGATCTTCGCCAAGGACGACAACCACGCCGAAGAGGTCCTCACCACGGTCCGGGAGGTCTTCGGCAAGGGCAACGACTTCGCCGCCAAGATCACCTACAGCGCCCGTGACCCTAAGGGACTGCTGCAGGCCTTCCGCACCTCGGCGACGCTGCGCATCGCCGTGACCGTGGACATGATCGCCACCGGCACCGACGTCAAGCCGCTGGAGTGCGTGTTCTTCCTGCGCGACGTGCGCTCGGCGTCGTACTTCGAGCAGATGAAGGGCCGCGGCGCCCGCACCATCAGCAACGCCGACTTCCAATCCGTCACCCCCGACGCCGAGGCGAAGACTCGTTTTGTGCTCATCGACGCCATCGGGGTCACCGAGCACGACTACGTCGACGCATGCCCGCTGGAGCGGGCGAAGACCGTCTCGCTGAAGAAGCTGCTCGACAAGGCCGCATCTCTCACGCTGACCGAGGACGAGACCGCGACCCTTGCCTCCCGGCTGGCCAAACTCGAACTGCAGCTCACCCCGGCCGAACGCGTGGAGCTCGACGAGGTTGCCGGAGGATCGCTCAAGGACCTGGTACGACGCCTCGTCGCTGCGGTCGACTCCGACGTGCAGGCCGTCGCGATCGACGCCGCTCCCATGGTCGACGGTGTGGTCGACGCGAGGGCAGCCGTGCAGGCGCTGCTCGATGACGCGGTACGACCACTGGCGGCGAACCCTTCTCTACGCCAGCGGATCCTGGAGCTGCGCGCCAGCCACGACCAGGTCATCGACGAGGTTAGCGTCGATGTGCTGCTCGATGCCCGCGGTGTCGTTGACGTCGAACGCGCTCGGTCCGTCATCACGTCGTGGCGCGCCTACCTCGACGAGCACCGCGATGAGATCACAGCGCTTCAGGTCGTCTACTCCGAGCCGCGGTCTCGTCGCATCACGTTCGCGGATCTGCGCGAGCTCGCCGAGCGGATCCATCGTCCTCCGTACAACTGGACTCCCGACCTGCTCTGGAACGCCTACGCCGCCATCGAGGTCGACAAGGTCCACCGCGCCGACCGGCACACCGTGACCGACCTGGTCAGCCTGCTGCGCTTCACCCTCGGCGTCGACGGTGAGCTCATCCCCTACGCCAGCATCGTCGAGGAGCGGTACGCCGGTTGGCTCGCGCAGCAGGCTCAGGCCGGAGCGGTGTTCACGGACCAGCAGCGGTGGTAGTTGGACCGGATCGCCGACGTCATCGCCACCAGTGCCGGCATCACCGACGACGATCTAGACAACTCACCGTTCACCGAACGCGGTGGCATCGACGGGGCCATCCGCGACCTCGGTGCCGATGCCAGCACGTACCTCCAGCAGTTAAACGCGGAACTCACCGCATGAGCACGGTGCCCAAAGGATGGCGATGCGCAGCCCTCGCCGACGTGTGCGAGGTGGTCTCGGGAGGCACTCCAAGGACGGGTGTAGCCGCGTACTGGGATGGAGATATCCCGTGGCTTACTCCCAAGGACCTTGCGCTGGACAAGAGCCAGGTGGTTCACGGCGGGGCGCGGAGCATCACGGGGGAAGGCCTGGCGAACTCATCGGCGAAGCTGTTCCCCGCCGGCTCGGTGATAGTCAGTTCGCGCGCGCCGATTGGCTACGTCGCGATCGCTGGCGAGCAGATGAGCACGAACCAGGGATGCAAGATCGCAGTCCCGCCACCGGAGATCGACTCGCGGTATCTGTACTGGTTCATGCTCCAGGCACGGGATGACATGGAGGCCCGAGCCAGCGGTACGACGTTCAAGGAGATCTCGGGCAAGGAGTTTGGCCGGACGCGGTTGCGTTGGCCAAAGTTGAGTGAGCAGCGGCGCATCGTCGAGATCCTCGAAGACCACCTCTCCCGCCTCGACTTTGCGGATCGGCTTGTTAGGGAGGGAAGACTCAAGGGATCGGTATTGCTCCGTTCCCTACTCCTGCAAGCCGCCGTTGGATGGGGCCTTGGCGGCTCGCAAGTGGACGTCCCGAACTTGGAGGGGGTCGACTGGGGCGGACCCCGGGAACCTCTGGTTCAGTTGCCCGAGGGGTGGCGCTGGCAGAAGTGGCGCGAGGTGGGCACCAGCCAGAATGGACGCGCCTTTCCAAGCTCGGATTACCAAGCCGACGGGGTTCGGCTCTTGCGTCCGGGCAACCTCGGGATGCACGGGTTTCTGGAGTGGCGGTCCTCGGCGACCAGGGCGCTACCCGTGCGATATCTCGACAGTCACTCAGATTTGCTGATTCATCTCGGCGACGTTGTGATGAACCTGACCGCCCAGAGTCTCAAGGACGACTTCCTTGGTCGGGTGTGCCTGGTTCGAGGCGACGACGCCGCCCTGCTCAACCAGCGGCTGGCTCGCCTGGTACCGAAGACGGTTTCTTCGGAGTTCGCGACCATCGTGTTTCGATCACCCATCTTCAGAACGTACGTCTCCTCTCTCAACACGGGCAGCCTCATCCAGCACATGTTCACGAAGCAGATCGCAGAGTTCTGGTTTCCAATTCCTCCAGCCGCTGATGAAGAAAGAGTGCTCGCACGCTTCGACGAGCATGCGGGGGCTTGGGGTCGCCTTGCCAACGAACTGGACCCCGTGCCTGCCCGCACGCAAGGGACGCGTCGGGCGCTGCTGGCGGCAGCCTTCGCGGGTCGGCTGACGGCATGACCACCGAGTTGCCCGGACGGGCATTCCTTAAGGCCTTCGCTCGCCGCTCGATAGAGGCTCTGGCGGATCGGCGGTCCTTCGAGCGCGGGCTGCTCTACGCGACGAACGGTCGGGTCGGCAAGTGCACGGCGATCGAGTCGAGCGTCAAGGCGAAGGTGCGCGGCTCGTCGTCGTACCAGGTGATGCTCTCCCTCGATGACGGACAGCCGGTATTCGACTGCTCATGCCCGGTCGGAATGGAGGGCAGGTTTTGTAAGCACGCAGTCGCGCTGGCGCTCGTGGTGACCGAAGCGTTCGCCGACCCCGATCAGCAGGCTGAGGCCGTCATCGACATCCGCGCGTACCTCGCCGGCCTCGACCACGGCGCCCTCGTCGAGCTGCTCGTCGAGCGCGCCGCCGAGGACGAGCACTTCGATGCGCGCTTGCGGATGTCGGCGGCTCGGGCCACGGAGGGCGCCCCGCCCATCGCGGTCTTCCGGCACGACCTCGACGAGGCTTTCGTGGTGGGCGGCTACGTCGGCTACCGGGAGATGTACGACTACGCGACGAACATCGAGTCCGTGCTCGACTCGCTGCGGGAGATGCTCATTGACGGCCACGCGGAGGCGGTCATCGCGCTCGCTGAGCACGCGGTTGACCGGGCCGAGGACGCTGTGGGTTACGTCGATGACTCCGATGGCTGGATGTCCACGATCGCGGAGCGGCTGCAGGAGCTGCACTACGACGCTTGCAGGGCGGCCAAGCCGGAGCCGTTTGCGCTGGCCCGCACGCTTTTCGAGCGGGAGCGGCACTCGGGTGACCTCGACGTCTTCCACGGCGCGGCGTCGAGGTACGCGAAGGTACTGGGGAAGAAGGGCCTCGCGGAGTACCGACGACTGGCCCAGGAGGAGTGGGATGCGCTGCCCCCCTTGGGGCCCAGTCAGGAGGAGCGCAGCTACTCGTCACGGCGCTTCCGGATCACGCAGATCATGGAGACCCTCGCCGAGCTGACCGGCGACGTCGACGCCGTCGTGGACGTGCTCGCCCGTGACCAGTCGTCGGCGTACCAGTTCGTCCGGATCGCCGAGCTGTACACGAAGGCCGGACGGTACGACGACGCGTTGGCGTGGGCGGAGAAGGGTTTGGCGCTGCATGGCGGGTCTGACTCGCGGCTGGTTGAGGCTGCAGCTGAGGAGTATCACCGGGCCGGTCGCGGCGAAGACGCCGTCCGGGTTGCGTGGGATGCCTACGACGCCTCGCCGGCGCTGCGGACCTACCGACAGCTCGCTGAGCAGGCGACTCGAGCCGGGCTGTGGCCGGACTGGCACGAGAAGTCCCTCGCGCTGCTGCGGGAGCGCATCGCACACAAGGATCGTAAGCCGGCCCGCGGCCGCGTGACCCGCTGGGCCGCACCGGCAGTCGACAGCTCGACCCTCGTGGAGGTGCTGCTGCACGACGGTGATGTCGAGCAGGCGTGGGCGGAGGCGAGCGCGGCCGGTTGCCGACGTGACCTGTGGCTGAAGCTGGCTCAGCTGCGGGAAGGGGAGCACCCGCTGGAGGCGATCCCGATCTGGCAGGGCGAGATCGAGCGGGTCGTCGACGCGAAGAACAACCAGGCCTATGCCCAAGCCGTCGACCTGATCATCCGGGTGCGAAGGCTGATGATCGCCGCGGACCGTGACGCGGACTTCCCGCCGTGCACGGCGAAGCTGCGCACGACGCACAAGCCCAAGCGCAATCTATGAAGCTGTTTGACGAACGGAGCTGGTAGGTGTCTAACGCGAGGCGACTGGTCGACAAGCTGTGGTCGTACTGCAACGTGCTGCGCGACGACGGTGTCTCGACGATCGAGTACACCGAGCAGCTGACGTACCTGCTGTTCCTGAAGATGGCGCACGAGCGGGAGACCCGGCCGCTGAAGCCGGAGCGGATCGTGCCGCCGGAGTGCTCGTGGCAGCGGCTGCTGGACAACGACGGCGATGAGCTGGAGGTGACCTACCGGCACATCCTGGAGCAGCTCGCGCGGCAGCCCGGCACGTTGGGGGTGATCTTCCGCAAGGCGCAGAACCGCATTCAGGACCCGGCGAAGCTCAAGCGGCTGATCGTGGACCTGATCGACAAGGAGAACTGGTCCGCGGCCGGGGTCGACATCAAGGGCGACGCGTATGAGGAGCTGCTGAGCAAGGGCGCGGAGGACATCAAGTCCGGCGCGGGGCAGTACTTCACCCCGCGTCCGTTGATCCACGCGATCGTGGACTGCATCGACCCCGCGCCGGGGGACACCGTGATCGATCCGGCGGCGGGTACGGGTGGCTTCCTGCTGGTCGCGCACGAGCACGCGTCCCATGATGCGGAGGACCTGACCCCGGACCAGCGCGCCCATCTGCGGGACGGGTTCGTGCACGGCATCGAGCTCGTCGACGGCACCGCGCGGTTGGCGGCGATGAACCTGTTACTGCACGGCATCGGCAAGCCGGACGGGCCGAGCCTGATCGAAGTGAAGGACTCGCTGATCGCCGACCCAGGCACGCGGTGGTCGGTCGTGCTGTCCAACCCGCCATTCGGTCGGAAGTCCTCGATCACGATGGTCGGCGCCGACGGCCGGGAGGCGCGAGAGGACCGGGAGATCGAGCGCCCGGACTTCGTTGTGACGACGGCGAACAAGCAGCTCAATTTCGTGCAGCACATCGCCACCATCCTCGACATCAACGGCCGAGCTGCTGTCGTCGTACCCGACAACGTGCTCTTCGAAGGCGGCGTGGGGGAGACCCTGCGCCGCAGGATGCTGGCCGATTTCAACGTCCACACGCTGCTGCGGCTCCCGACGGGGATCTTCTATGCGCAGGGCGTGAAAGCCAACGTGCTGTTCTTCGACAAGAAGCCGGCGAGCGAGCGGCCCTGGACCGAGCGGCTGTGGGTCTATGACC
>JBBSHN010000091.1:0-8648 GCA_038252945.1 Propionibacteriales bacterium
CCACCGCGACGTTCTCGCTGCTCACGGCGGCCGGAGGCAGTCGGAAGGTGACGTTCGGTGACCGGAACGATGTGCCGGTCACCGGCGACTGGGACGGCAACGGCCGCTGGAATCTCGGGGTTTTCGACCCCAAGACAACCACATTTTCGCTCCGGTACCCGGGCGGGAAGACCGTCACCAAGCGGTTGGGAGCCGTCTCGTCGATACCCATCACCGGCGACTGGAACGGCGACGGCCGCACTGACCTTGGAACCTACAACCCAGCCACCACCACGTTCAGCCTCGCCATGCCGAGAGGTGGCACCAAGACAGTCGTGTACGGCCGCCCCAACTCGCTGCCGGTGGTAGGTGACTGGAACGGCGACCGCGTCTCGGACCTGGGAGTGTGGGATCCGGCCGCGGGCACCTTTTCCAAGCGAGTGACTGCGAAGCAAACCTCACGGGTGCGCTTCGGTCACATTCGTTGACGGGACCTCAGCCGTTTGGTGCGCCGGCCAATGCTCGGACGGTGTTGATTGTGTCGGCCTCGTCGGCGGACTTGTCGTCCCGGTAGCGCAAGACGCGGGCGAAGCGCAAGGCGAGTCCGCCGGGGTACCGGCGGGACCGCTGCAGACCGTCGAAGGCGATCTCCACGACCTGCTCAGGACGAAGCGTCACCACGTGCCCCGTACGCGAGACCTCTAGCTCACCGAACCGCTCAGTCTGCCAGCGCAGCATCTCATCGGTCATCCCCTTGAACGTCTTGCCCATCATCACGAACCCACCGGTTGTCGGATCGCGGGCGCCCAGGTGAATATTCGACAGCGTGCCGGTTCGTCGACCGCTTCCCGCCTCGACCGCCAGCACGACGAGGTCGAGGGTGTGCCTCGGCTTCACCTTGATCCACGCCGCCCCACGGCGGCCCGCGTCGTACCGCGAGTCGTGCGCCTTGATGACCACCCCCTCTTGTCCCTCGTCGACGACTCGACGAAAGAACGCTGACCCCGCCTCCACGTCCGAGGTGACCAGGCGCGGAGCGACCAGCTCGCGGGGCACAACGGCGTCGAGCACCCGCAGTCGCTCCTGCAGTGAGCGGTCGATCAGCGACTCGCCGTCGGCGAGCAGGCAGTCGAAGAAGAACGGCGTAATGCGTGCCGAGATGGCCGCGTCTGGGGCACTCGCGGCACGTGAGGCAGTCTCCTGAAACGGGCGCGGCCGGCCGGACTCATCGAGCGCCAGCGCCTCTCCATCGAGAATCAGGGTGTCGACAGGCAGACGACGCACGGCGTTGGCCACTTCGGGCAGTCTGGCCGTGATCTCGTCGAGGCTGCGCGTGAAGATCCGCACGTCGGTCCCAGCCTTGTGCACCTGGACGCGCACACCGTCGAACTTGGTGTCGATCGCCGCAGTTGCTCCGGCATCCAGCTTGTCGAACGCAGAGACAACGTCGGGAGCGGATGCGGCCAGCATCGGCCGCACCGGTTGCCCGACTGTCAGGCTGAACGCAGAGACTGCGGCTTCGCCCTTCCGAAGTGCCGCTCCAGCGACGGGTGCCGTGGCGCCGCGCAGCATCACGGCCCGTCGGATCGCCGACACGGAAATTCCCGACGCCGCAGCGATGGCGTCGATCATGGCCGCGTCGAGAGCGCCCTGCCGAATCTCACCGAGGACAAGGTTGCGAAGGAAGAGCTGTTCCTCGCGGGTGGCTCGGCTCAGCAAGGTGCTCAGCAGATCGGAACGGGCCTTCGATGATCCGGCGCCTGCGAGTGCTGCAATCTGCCCGAGTTCACCATCGACCTCGGTCAGTGTCAGCGCCGACTCTGCAGCAGGAGCAGGAAGCCGGGAAAGCGCGGCCCATCCCAGGCCGGTTCGGCGCTGTCGCAGCTCACCAGCCAGATACGCGACCGCGATCTCAAGGTCGTCGGAGTGCCGGGAGGACTGCAACAGGTCTGCCAACGAAGACCGTTTCGCCAGGCGAGAGCTGGTGCCGGCGATCTGCTCAGAAGTGGCCACAACGTCAGCAAGCAGCATGCCGCCATTGTGTCGACCCGACTCCGGAATACGCAGAACGCATCGCTCGTGTACTCGATGGCCACGATCCAGGCCGCTTCGAGTTCCCTGAAGTCGAACACGGTTAGCCTGAGGGCATGGGCAGCGCTGTCGACATCCGGCGCTCAACCTGGCGCCCGGCCTGGCCGTGTGATCCCATCGACGTCTTGCGAACCTTACGCCGCGGCACCGGCGATCCGTCGTTCTCGATGGACGGAGACGGGTCTGTATGGCGAGCTGCGATGACGCCGCAAGGCGCATCCACCGTGCGGATATTCCGGAGAGCGCGAGCGGGGGAGATTGAGCTGACCGCATGGGGGCCGGGCGCGGACTGGATGCTGGCGCAGGCACCGACCATGCTCGGCGCCGCGGACGATGTGAGCGGATTCGCACCGTCGGCTCCTCTGGTGAAGACGGCGTGGCGCCGCAACCCTCATTGGCGGGTGTGCCGAACTGGCTTGGTGCTGGAGGCACTGGTGGCTGCCGTGATCGAGCAAAAGGTGACGGGGCAAGAGGCATGGACCGGCTGGCGGCGGTTGCTTCGCCGCTTCGGGGATGCGGCGCCTGGACCAGGCGAAGCCCGCGGAATGCGGTGCCTTCCGCCAGCGCGTGAGCTAGCCGCCGTTTCCTCCTGGGAGTGGCTGCGCTGCTCGATCGACGGAGCCCGCTCCGCGAGCATAGTCCGAGCCGCCCGCATGGATGCCGCGTTGCAGCGGACGTTAGGCCAACCATCGACAGAGGTGGAGCGTGGGCTGTGCTCCATACCAGGCGTCGGGATTTGGACCGCGGCAGAGGTGCGGCAACGGGCGCACGGTGACGCGGACGCGGTCAGCTTCGGTGACTATCACATCGCCCGGCATGTGGGCTGGGCGCTGGCAGGAAGGGAATTCAGCGACGTCGAGCTCGCCGCCGCACTCGAGCCGGAGCGGCCGCACCGCTACCGCATCCAACACGTGGTGACCACCAGAATGCAGGGGAGACCTCGGCGCGGGCCACGAATGGCGCCGCGACGACACCTACCCCGATGAGCGGAAAGCTTCTGTAGTGACCTGGCGTCCGACCTCGCTGACATTCCGGCTGAACCTGCGGCCAGACGAACGACGGGTGCTCGCCTTGGCCGCGTTCGCCTTGGCATTCGTCACCGCGGACGTGGTCACCGGCGGTCCGTTAACTCATCTTGACGCGGCAATCCGAGCGGCTGTTCAGCCACGCCCACCGGCGACGCCTTGGTGGCTCGCGCTGCCTGAAGCGCTCGGTGACCTCGGCGTCGGGGCGCCGGTGCTTGCCATTGCAGCGCTGATCTGTGCTCAAGCACTCTGGCGGCTGTGGCCGCTGGCAATGAGTGCCGGCATCTTCGTGACGGCAGAGGGTGCTGTGCTCCTCATCAAGACGCTCGTCGCGCGCCCCGGGCCAGGGGAGTGGACAGATCGAACGGGATATCCCGGATACTTTCCGTCCGGTCACTCGACCACTGCCGCAGTCGTCACCGGAACCGTCGTGTTCCTCGCGATGGCAGGCTGGTACGCCGGACGCCCACCGGTCCCGGCGGCACGCGCCGGACTAGTTGCGGGCCTGGCCATGGGCACCCTCGCAGCGGTCGGTGCGGTGCTCGGAGACTTTCACTGGGCCAGTGACGGCATCGGTGGGCTGGCGCTCTCCACGGTGGTGCTGGTGACTGGCTTTGCGGCTGCGCGCAGCTACTGCAAAGCTTCAGCCCCGCTTCGAAGCGACCGACGATGAGTCGCGGTCCATCTGGTCATTGCCAATGAGAACTGTCGGCGCCCCGGCGTAACCTCTTTCGCGTGAGACCAGTCACTGCGCTCGAGCGCCGAGTCGCCCCGTTCAAGGTCGTCTCCGACTTCTCCCCCTCAGGCGACCAGCCCGCCGCGATCGACGACCTCGAGCGTCGCGTCACCGGCGGCGAGAAGAACCTAGTTTTGCTCGGCGCGACCGGTACCGGCAAGACCGCCACAATGGCGTGGCTGGTCGAACGGGTGCAGCGCCCGACGCTAGTGATGCTGCCCAACAAGACGCTGGCAGCCCAGTTCGCCAACGAGCTGCGTGAGCTCCTCCCTGACAACGCTGTGGAGTACTTCGTCTCCTACTACGACTACTACCAGCCCGAGGCCTATGTTCCCCAAACCGACACCTACATCGAGAAGGACTCCTCGATCAACGAGGAGGTCGAGCGGCTAAGGCACTCGGCCACCAACTCATTGCTGACCAGGCGAGACGTCATCGTCGTGTCCACCGTGTCGTGCATCTACGGCCTCGGCACGCCGCAGGAGTACGTCGACCGCATGGTGCCACTGCGCGTTGGTGACGAGGTCGACCGAGACTCGCTGCTGCGATCGCTGGTGGCGATCCAGTACGCCCGCAACGACCTCAACTTCACCCGGGGCACGTTCCGAGTCCGAGGTGACACTCTTGAGGTGTTTCCCGTCTACGAGGAGCATGCGGTTCGCGTCGAGTTCTTCGGCGACGAGATCGAGCGGCTTATGACCCTGCACCCGGTGACGGGCGAAGTGGTCACGGAAGACTCGCTGCTCTACATCTTCCCGGCATCGCACTACGTCGCCGGTCCGGAGCGTATGGAGCGGGCGATCTCCGGGATCGAGTTGGAGCTGCAGGACCGGCTGGCCGACCTGGAGCGGTCCGGTCAGCTCCTCGAGGCGCAGCGGCTGCGCATGCGAACGTCGTACGACATCGAGATGATGCGCCAGGTCGGCACCTGCTCAGGCATCGAGAACTACTCCCGCCACATCGACGGACGAGCTCAGGGCACTGCCCCCAACTGCCTGCTCGATTACTTCCCCGAGGACTTCTTGCTCGTCGTCGACGAGTCCCATGTCACGGTTCCGCAGATCGGCGGCATGTACGAGGGCGATATGTCCCGCAAGCGCACACTGGTGGACCACGGGTTCCGGCTGCCGAGCGCGATGGACAACCGACCGCTGCGGTGGGAGGAGTTCCTCGACCGCATCGGACAAACGGTTTATCTGTCGGCGACACCAGGACCTTACGAGTTGTCACGGGTCGACAACACCGTTGAGCTGCTCATCCGGCCGACTGGCCTGGTCGACCCTGAGGTGATTGTCAAGCCCACCAAGGGCCAGATCGACGACTTGATGGCCGAGATTGTCGCTCGCGCCGAGCGGAGCGAGCGCGTCCTGGTGACCACTCTCACCAAGAAGATGTCCGAAGATCTCACCGATTATCTGCTCGAGAACGGCATTCGCACCCGATATCTGCACAGCGAGGTTGACACCTTGCGGCGAATCGAGCTGCTGCGGGAGCTTCGCCTCGGGGTCTATGACGTACTCGTCGGCATCAATCTGCTGCGCGAGGGCCTCGACCTGCCCGAGGTGTCGCTGGTCGCCATCCTCGACGCCGACAAGGAGGGGTTCCTGCGGTCCGGCACGTCGCTGGTGCAGACCATCGGTCGCGCCGCCCGGAATGTTTCCGGTCAGGTCATCATGTACGCCGACCGGGTCACCGATTCCATGGCGAAGGCGATCGACGAGACCAACCGTCGGCGGGCCAAGCAGATTGCCTACAACGAGGCCAGCGGCGTTGATCCGCAACCGTTGCGCAAGCGCATCGCCGACATCACCGACATGCTGGCGCGCGAAGACGCCGACACCGTCGAGCTCATCGGTGGCAGTGGTCGGCAACAGTCGCGCGGCAAGGCGCCCGTCCCGGGGCTTTCGAGCCGCGAGTCCGGCCGTCACGCGCGCGGGCTGGCGGCACTTCCTTCCAGCGACCTCACCGACCTCGTGCAGCAGCTCACCGATCAGATGCATGCCGCGGCTGCGGAGCTTCAGTTCGAGGTCGCGGCTCGGCTGCGTGACGAGATCGCAGAACTCAAGAAGGAGCTGCGACAGATGGTGTCAGCCGGAGCCCGGTGACAGCAAAGGAGCTGCTCGACTACTGCCTGGCCAAGCCTGGAGCCTGGCGCGACGAGCCCTGGGACGGAGATGTTGTCGCGAAGGTCGGCGACAAGATCTTTGCCTTCGTCGGATCGATGGCTGGAGATCCTCGAAGCAGTCGACGGATCGTACGCCGACGTCGTGTCGCGGCTCCCGAAGTCCCGGAGACCTAGCGCAGCTCCCACGATCCGGGAAGGGTGAGCACTCCGTTCGCCGCGACCCCCAGACTGGACCACACGCTCGACAGCAGCGCCTCGACTCCAGCCGCTTCTGGGGCGACAGAAGCGGTCGCCGCGGCCGGAGACTCACTCGACTTCGGCGGGCGCAGCCGGTTCACTGGCTTCACGTGCGGCAAGACCACGAGGCGAGCCTGCCGTCGGTCAACTCCGGCGAGCTGCGCCGCCCGGTCGAGCGCTGTGTTCAAGCCGCCGAGACGGTCCACCAGGCCCCGGTCCCGGGCATCGGCGCCGGTCCACACTCGACCGCGGGCGAGTGGTTCGAGCTGATTCCAGGAAACTCCCCGGTCCGCGGCGGCTTTTCGCGTGAAGTCGTCGTACACCTGGTCCAGCCAGGCCTCGACGCGCTCCCACTCGACCGGGTCGAAAGGACGCTCGGGAACAAACATGGCAGCTTGTGACCCAGACGACACCGGCTCAACACTGACACCGGCTTGCTGCAGGGTGCTCTGAATCGACACCTTGCCGCCGAGAACACCGATGGAGCCGGTGATCGTGGTCGGACTCGCCACGATCTCGTCGCAGGGCATCGACACGAAATAGCCGCCCGACGCGGCCACCGTCCCCATCGACGCCACCACCGGGCGTCCGGTCTCCCGCAGCCGCAGCACTGCCTGGCGTACAGCATCAGAAGCGACGTAGGACCCGCCGGGGCTGACCACCCGCAGCACGACGGCACGGATGTCTTCGCGCTTCGCGGCTGACCGCAGGGCGGCGGTCACCGTGTCGGACCCCGAGTGTGGCCCACCGACCGGGCTGCTTCCGCTACGGCCAACTCGGATTCCGCCGACCACCGGAACCATGGCGAGGGTCGGCCGATGCCTGGCGACTTGGCGCCGCAGCGTCGTGACCGGCTGGGGCCTCCACCGCTCGACGTAGCGCAGAGTCACATCTCCGCTTGGGCTGAGCCGGGAACGCAGGTCGTCGTACAGCTCATCGCGGTACCCGAGCCTGTCCACCAGCCGCATGTCCACCGCCTGCTGGGCAGACAACGGGCTGGAGCTGACCGCCTCCCGCACCTGCTCCAAACTCAGCCGCCGCCTGCGGGCCGCGGTGGCGACGACCTCGTCAAGCACGGAGTCGGTGACCCGCTGCAGGGCCTCACGCTGCGCTGGGCTCATGTCCTCCCGCATGAGCAGGTCCGCTGCGTTCTTGAACTCATGCCTCTGCCCCAGCTGCGGCTCCATGCCGAGCCGGCCTAACAGCCGCCGCAAGAAGATGCCGCGCGTGGCGACCCCGAGCAAGCCCAGCGAGCCCGACGGCTGCAGCCACACCTCCGAGCAGTACGCCGCAAACAAGTAGGGCACCGTTCGGGGGGCGAGCTCGCCGAACGACTCCGTCCAGCAGGCCGTTACTCGGCCGCTGTCACCGAACCGCTCGACGGCCTCACCGAGCTCTTGTGCCTGTGCCACGGTCAGCGACTTGTCGCCGACCTGTGCGACCAAGCCGACCACCGAGTCATCCTGGGCGGCCTGCGCAAGGTGCTCGACCAGAACGCGAACAGTCGGGATCCGTCGGCTCCGCAGCGCTGCGACTGGCTCCGCCGGGGAGCTCTCAAGCAGTCCTCGGGTCAGGTCGAGCTCGAGCAACACGGTGCGAGACATGGTCTCACGCTAGCCTGCGACATCATGCCGGCCGAAGGCGCGCGACGACCGTCAAAAGGGGAGCGAAGCCCGTGACGAAGAAGTCCTAAGTTCCACCGCGAGGGCAGCTGTTGACGCATCTCGTCCCGAATGACACCAACGGCGTAACCGATGTGTTCGTTCGGGATCGCGTTGCGCATGTGACGCGTCGGGTGTCGGTTGGGTCGGGCAGCGTGCAGGCGAGCAGGCGGAGTTTGGCGCCTTCAATCTCGGCGAACGGTCGCTATGTCACGTTCCAGTCGGCGGCAGACGACCTCGTCCCCGGCGACACGAACGGTTTTGGGACGTGTTCGTGCGGGATCACGTCGGTGATTCAACGGAACACGTGTCGGTTGGGTCCAACGGCCAACAGGAGAACGGAGACAGCGCCCGCCCAGCCATATCGGCGACGGCCGCTATGTGGTATTCACTTCACCGATCGCGTGGACCTCGTCCCCGGGACACCAATCAGATTCCTGCCTGCCGCAATGCTGATACGGCAACCTATGTCACGACCACAACTGTGGAGCGTCCGTAAACGATCGTTTGTGCGATGGTCACTGGAGTCTCTCGCTTTCATGTGGCGTGCGAGAACGGCCAATCCCGGTTATGTCTGTTTCGTAACCGTCAGCGCCGGCCGGTGGACCAAGCTAAGACTCCCGGTGATTGACCACACAGGCGATGGTCAATACGTTGACAAGTGACGTGGACCCCATCGCCGTGGACGGTTTAGGTCGCTGCAGTTTGTAGTCTCTCGGGGTCGCTGTGCCAGGTGGCGGCGACCTCGGCGGGGGTGCGGTAGCCGAGCCCGGAGTGGGGTCGGTGGTGGTAGG
>JBBSHN010000092.1:0-8462 GCA_038252945.1 Propionibacteriales bacterium
GGGCTCCACTGACAACACCTCACTGCCTCCCTGGCTCGACTAGAGCCAGGGTTTCGACAGGGGGTCAGTTTTCATCCGACCCCAGGGGGTCAGTTTTCACGCGTCGTCGACATGCCGGAGAAGTCGTGACGAGAACATGGAATCGTTCGCGTAATCGACAGCCGGCGACTCAGCCGGCGGGCGACCGAACGACGACAAGCATCTTGGGAACAGGTAGCAGAACTCGCCGCCTCCTCAGCAGACCGACGTCTGAGACCTCACTTCTCCAACTCGCGTAACCTCGCCAAGGGCAAGGTCGAGCGGCGCAGGGTCGACAGACGCACGACCAAGCTGTGCGCGCCCGCTCGCGGTGAAAAGACCACGTCGTCCGAACGGCAGGTAGCCGCAATTGTGACTCGCCTCGGCCGCCGCGTTGTCGCCCGACTCGCTGCGGGCGTGACAGTGAGTCCGGCATACTGAGCCGTCATCCGTGTTCACGCAGCCGGGGGAAGTTGTGATTGAGACCATCGTCGCCACACTTGCCGTCAAAGGTGGTGGCCGCTTGATCCGTGCCGCGGTCGAGAACCGGTCCCTCGGAAGCCAGGACGTGGGGGAAGTCGCCTCGGCGTTCCTCGAGGCCCTCGTCGCAGGCCAACGCAAGGCCGACGCCGACCTGGCGCGGATCGAGCAGAAACTCGACAAGCTCGAGACCGACCCGTACCACGCGGCCATGACGTCAGGGACCCTGCTGCTTGCGGACGCCGCTGCGGGGCACCGTCGCCCAGAAGACCGGCAACAGATGCTCGACGACGGGCGTCAAGCCTTCGCCGACGCCGTGGGACACGCCCGGGGGCGGCCGATCGACCTGGCGCGAGCCCAGGTGATGTACGGAATGACCTGGGCCGCCCTCGGCTCGGGCGATGACCTGTCGCTCGCTCTAAACCGCGCAACAAGAGCCCTTCAGGCCGAGGTCCTCACGGCATTCCAGCTGAACTGCAAGTGGAACAGGGAGCAGCAAGCCCGAGCTACCGCTCCAGCCACACGATTTCCGGAGGCCATCCTCGGCCCGAGTCAAACCTCCCCGGACTGGACCGCCTCGAACCGCTTCTCGCTGGCACAAAAAGAGCACGAAGCAGTGTGGCGGTTGCGAGTCGAGGCTGTAGGGAAATCGGGCTCGTTCCCTCAGCTGCCGCTTCCGCACAGGTCAGCGTACTCGCACTTCCGGCCTGGGCTCCCGGTCCGTGCCTGGATGGGTGAGCAATTCCTTCTCGACACAGTCGTGTCGCTAGGTCCCTCCGGCCTGCACGTAGACAACCGAGGCGACTCGATGGTCCGTGCCGAGCTCGTCACGCCCGTGCTCAACGCGGAGCGGGTCATCTCCCCAGATGTATCGCCACTCGACCGCGGGGGGACCGTGATTCGTCCTGGCACGAAGGCTCGCTTGCCGCACTCGGGTCCCGGCAGCCCGGCCGCATGCCTCATTCTCGGCCAAGCTGAACAGGCGGACCTTGCCGTCCTTCTGCATAAGGAGAGCGTCTGGCCGTCCCGTGGCCTACTCGGCCCGTAGAGGAGCTGGCCAATCGCTAGTGCGACAACGGGCAAGCCACGCATGCGATCAACGACCGGGCCAAGCGGAGCGCACCGGCCATGACCACTTCGCGTCAAACGTCTCTCCCGGAGCTCGTCCTCTCGCATGCATCACTCGTGCTGCGTCTATGTGGGCGCAAGGACGCGAGCTGCGAGTAGCGTGACCGCCCCGTCGGCCGTCACGGCACGCGGCGAAGGTCGTCGGCCTCGGTCGGCTCGGACCGGCCAGGGCATGGTCGACTGCACCCTCCCTATTGCGTGTTGGCGGGCGACAGCTACCCCAGGTGCTGGCGATGCGCCCAGGCGTGAAAGTGCACGTTCCCCGTATTGGTTCCTGCGGCTTGATCCGACTGGCAGCCGGCCGGTACCCGTGACAGGTCACGCCCCGTCATGCGACGGAGGGAAGGACCCCCGGTCAAGGATAGGCTGCGGTGGCATCGGCAGCCCGGTTGGTGACGTCGCAGGCGCCGGTGTTGCGCGTTTAGGGGTGTGGTCGCCTCGCCTCCGCAAATCGGGTCGATGAGGGACGAGCCCGTCGGTGGGGTTTGCGATCTGGTGAGGAGTGTGGATGAGGAGACGACGGCCGGGTGATCTGGAAGACCAACACCTGCGACGCCAGTCCGCTGTGACGCCGCTCGCCGTTCTCACGCTGGATCTCCGATGCTTGCTTGCTTGAGTCTTAGTGTTGAGACACCGACCTGCAGCGGGTTGGCCGGCGGGCTTGGCGAGACTACTTGCCCTTGGCGGTGCCGCCAGAGCCGCTGGGCGGCTTGATCGGGCGCGGCCGGTCGGGGGCCTTCGGCGGCTTCCAACCTTTCTCTTCGTGGCCGTCGGGCTTGCCTTGGGGGCTGGGCCGCTGGGCGGGCCGGTCCTCATTTGGCACGGCTAACTCCTGCCGATCCCTTGGGGGGCGTCTTGACGAACTTGCCAGACACCGCAGACCGGCTCTTCACGTTCGAGGACGATGCCGGATTCTTCGCGGCCGCGGACTTGCTCACGAAGCGCCCGACGGAGGCCGAGCGCCCCGAATAGCCACTGCCGGCTGGAGGAAGCCGACTAGCCATCTGACTCATCCCCTTCTGGCTCAGCACCGGACAACACTTGGAGCAACTGTATCGCGGTGCAGTCGACGATGACCCCTCGCGTGCCTTCGATCTCGACTCCGATGGTGCCGTCTTGGGATACCTCGAACGCCTTCTCCAGGAACAACTGGTGGGGCTCAGGGTAGGAGGTCGCGTACGAGGTCGAGCCGTAGTACCCGGCAATCCAACGGTCTTCGTTCGTGAGAACCCGGATGAAGCATTCCTCGGCGGATTGGAACGCCTTGTCCCAAGCAGTGGGTGTTGCGTCGTACTTGGTGACCTCGGGCAACTTCGCCCGTAGGTTGGCGATCCATTGCCAATCTGGTGCAGGGACCAGGGCGAGCCCGGCCGGGACGGCGATGCCGCCGAGGAGGGCCAGCAGAGCTCCGACGCGTGGGTGGTCGAACCCCACTCCAGTGCCGTGCGCCGCGTTGACGAGCTCGTCTCCGAGGAGGACGACGTAGACAAGCCCGAAGATGCCTGAGGTGACGATCGCTCGAACGATCCGTGTGGACAGCTCAAGGTCGAAGGGCAGCCGTCCACGAACCGAGATGCGCACCGCTTGGTAGACGAAGCCGGGGACGACGAACAGCAGGAGGAGCAGCAGCTCTGTGACCGACGTAGGTGCCATATCGTCCTCTGTTCGATGTCGGGGAGGGCTTAGTCTGGCCGACGCCACCGACAAGCGCCTTTTTCTTCGTTCTGGCAAGCGATGTCCCATGGGCGCAGCGGATCGTGCGCACACTTGGAGGGCCACGAAGCATTGGCTGCTGTGCAATCGGACTGCTGGCGGTGAGGGGCGACGATGTATCTCTCTCCGGGGAGACCGCCACCTTCGTCGCGTCAGATCCGATTGAACGCCAGTGACGGGTCCATCATGCGCCAATGGCGACGTACCTGCGGGGTAGTCGCCCCAGGTCTGTGCAAACCTCCCATCGGGACAATCGCTCGACTTGCAGCAACAGCGTTCGTCTCCGAGGCACGGTGCGGCTGCGTAAGGCGTGCATCCGGGAAGGCCGCCAAATTTAGTCCTCGACCGCGACGAGGTCCACCCAGCCTATGTCCACCCCGGAGGGATCGACTTCGTCGGCAGACACGATCACGCGGGTCCGCGCGCTTGGGGCAGGAACAGCATCCCGTCAGCGTCTCCCAGCGACACGGTCTGTTGGGAAGTGGCGATGACGGTGTCGGACAAGACATGCCTTCCCGTCCCTTCCTCCTGCCCTAACAAGCATAGCTGGATCGTTGCGCTAGCCCGGTTCCAGTCGCCTTCGAACCTCTCGGCTTCGATGCGGCGCATCAGACGAGGTGAGGGGGGAGGAGGCGGTGGTGTGGCGGAGGCCGAGTTGGCCAAACCCGTTCTTGCCCCGGCAGGACAGGGTGTGGTCGGTTCGGGTGGCGCAGGTGTGGGCGCCGCCGGCGGCGAACTGGTCTCAGTCGCTTCGGGTGCCGATCCGCAGCGGCGCGTTCTGGTGGTCCCGGCTGCCGTAGCCGAGCTGGCCAGCGCGGCCGGCGCCCCAGTAGAACAGGGCTCCGTCCTTGGTGCGGGCGCAGGTGTGTGAGCCGCCAGCGCTCAAATCGGGCCAGAACCGCCAGCAGCGCCTTGGTGCCGTCCTCTAGTGGGATCTTCTTGGGCGGGAACCACAGGTCGCACTGGGCCGTATCACCTGGCAGCCCCGTCAACCGATCCGACGGGGCTACCGGCCGATGCTTAGGACGCAGCCGGCGCACGTTGTCCCTGAGGCATGTGATCGACCCCGTCCAGCCGACCCGCTCGGCGCTCAACGTGGCCGCATCTCCGATGCGCCTTTCAACAACAGCCGCACCCGCGGCTCGAACGGCGTGAACGCCGTCGGCACCGCCAGGCGCTCGAATTTCGGCGGCCGGTCCGAGGCCAGCCGACTGCTGACCTACGAACCCTAGATCCCGCGCGACCTGACGCTGCGGAACACCTCCATAACCAGTCGCCGGAGCAGAGCCGAATCCTCCACTGACATCACCCGTCCAATCTGTCTGGCTGGCCTCGTTTTCGACCGTCGCTATGGCCTCATCTCCGAGCGTCGTCGACAGTCACGTACAGCGGCCTGACACCCCAGCTCGGCCTGACCGATCTGGGACAATCGAAGCAAGCTGTGAGCGGGCTGAAGTTTGTTAGCGCAGTTTTCAGGGGTACGCCACCGACAGGTACTTACAAGGAATCGACCGAAGGCCTGAGGTCGAGTCCGGCAGATGTGGAGTTGGGATGCGCGATGGCGCGAGCGAGACCCCGGAGTCATCCGGGCGCTCCCGCTTGCACATACAACCCTCACGAGGACCAGATTTTGAAGGTGAAGAGCTGCCGGCAGATGAACGTCTCGACCGCCTGCTCGCGGACTCTGACCTGCTGTTCCGACTGCAGCTGAGCGGTTATGCACCGGAGGAGTGGAAGCGCCCCTCCGAGGAGTTCGGTCGCTACGGCTACGACGTGTTCGTCGGCTGGATTTGGACGGGAACCGTCTGGCGGAAGGTGCTTGAGAAGACTGGCTGGCCGCTGACGCGCCCTGAACGCCCGCTGACTGACGAGGACGTGCACACGCTGGCGAGCGACACGGTGATCGCTAGTCTGGACGCCTTCTTGGAACACGTCCTGAAGCGAAACAAGTGGGACCCACGCCGCGGAGCGTCGTTGAAGACCTTCTTCGTTGGACAGGGTTGCTTTCAGTTTCCCAACGCCCTGAAGTCGTGGCGCCGAGAACAGCGCCGGCTGGCTATCGAGCGCCCCACCGCTGATCCTACGGCCCTGTTCCTCGGAACAGGTGCGTCCGCAGACGCTCCCCTGATCCAACACCTCAACGCGGTGAAAGGACTTGAGGCGCTTTCTACTGACAAAGCTCGCGAAGCGTTGACCCTCCAGTGGGCAGGTTACTCGCTGGGTGAGATTGCGGCCCGGCTGGGAGAGCCCGACGCGAAGGCGATCGAGAATCTGATCGGATACCAGCGTCGCAGACTTCGCAACCTACAGAGTCCCGAGGAGGACGCAGGATGACTGATCCAAGGGCTGTTCCGATCGATGACTTGATCGAACGCTCGTCGCTGGGGTCGAGCCAGGCTCGACTCGCACGTTCCCGAGTCCCGCTGTCAAGGGGCGAGTCGTTGGCGAAGGCAGCGGCTGAAAGGGCGAAGCGACGAGCAGTTGACGACGATCGAGTCAGGGATAGACCCGACCGCCGGACTTAGAAGTCAGCAAGACCGGTTTAACCGGAACCGGGAAGCGATAGGAGCGAAGCATGGCTAAGGGCCACGCACGTAGCGCCATTTCGGGGCGCTACATCACCAGGGCAGCGGCAGCGCGGAACCCCCGCACTTCCGTTGTAGAGTCGGGCTCGAACAAGGGCTCGTAAAAGGCTTATCGCAGCGCTATCAGCGGCAAGTACGTGACTAAGGGGACCGCTCAGCGGCACCTCAACACCACGGTAATGGAGAACGGCTAGTAGTGCTCGAGCTGGGGGCGGTGGGCCAGGTGCTCGCCGCCCTCAGCTGACAACCCTGCCCCGAGCCCCTGCTGCATGGGCTCGTATCACTCTCGCCGCCCCAAAGGCCACAAGCAAACTCCGGTCGCAAGGATAACTTGTACACCAAAGGGTAGACCTGCAAGCGATGGCATGGAAGGCATCGCCCGCTCAAGCTGAGCATTCAGTTATCTCTTGCAGCATATAATGTCGTTAGGGGCACATCCGATGTCCACTTTACTAGACAGGATTACGCACACGGCGTGATTCCTCAAGATGAACGCATGGGCGTGATTGAGCGCTCACGCACTGCTACTGACGATTTGACCCGGGTAACCAAAGATTTTTTGAAAGCAAGCAAGCAGGTCGACGAGATGGCACGTCTGCGCCTGGGCGTACCGGACTAGAGCCGTCCCCACGTCCCCACCTGTTAAGCCCAGGTCGTTGCATACATCTTGCTAATCGGCTTAACTGATTCACTAGTGACGGAGCGTTGCGCCTGATGAGGCCTTAGCTTCGGATGATTCCCCGGCAGTAGGCAATCAGCTCACCGCAGAACGTCATAGCGGCGTCGTGGTGCTCGTACCGAGGATCGACCAACGTCCTTCTGCGACCGTCGTCCTCGAACTCGACCATCGAGGAGAACCACCCAATCCGATCAAGACGGCCTGAGTCATCGATGTGACTTAGAGCGTTCCTGGTAGGGCGCATCAACGGGATAGCGTTGTCCAACTTGTCAAGGGCGACGACGATCTCAGGCGGATCCACGAAGCTGTCGAGCATCTCAAGTCCTGCCGCTCGAGCGCGACCCAGGTTGTACAGGTAGTAGTCCAAGTCGAGCCCTGAGTCACCCGTGAGGTTGATCACCTCGTATGGAGTGCCCTCCAGTAGACGAGGGGCGTTGGCAGCGAAGTCCATGATGCGCTTGCGCTGTGTCTCCAGACCCTCGACGTAGCGGTTGATCTGGTTCACGTACCGGCTCGCAGCCTTCTGGGAGTCCTGCGATGGTGGCTTCCTCTTCCTTGTCATTCAGTCAGGGTAGGCGGAATCTGTCAAGTCAACTGAGACAGTTGCGGTCAGTTCATTTGGGGTTCGATCTCGGGCTGGTTGATCCAGAACTGGGTAGGCATCACCGGTGGGTGTGGTCGGCGACCGAACCGCTCCGGGTGGGCGTGGTAGGCGGCGGTGAGGGTGTTCTGGCGCTCCTGGTCGATGGCGTCGGCGGTGCCGAAGTGGACCGAGGCCGGGGTGTGCCAGGCGATGCCGGAGTGCCGGTGGATGTAGTTGTACTCGTGGAAGAAGCCGGTGCAGAACTCGCGGGCGTGAGCCAGTGACGCGAAGGACGCCGGGAAGTCGGGCATGTACTTCAGGGTCTTGAACTGGGCCTCGGAGAACGGGTTGTCGTTACTGACCCGGGGCCGCGAGTGCGACCGGGTCACCCCGAGATCGGTCAGCAGTGCCGAGACTGGTTTGGATGTCATCGAGGTGCCGCGGTCGGCGTGCACGGTGTGCGGGACCGCGCCGTTGCGTTCGATGGCCTCGTCGATGAAGTCGGCCGCCAACTCGGAGTCCTCGACCGGGGAGATGATCCACGACGGGTTGAACCGGGAGTAGATGTCGATCAGCACGTAGAGCTGGAACCAGATCCCCTTGGCCGGGCCACGCAGTTTCGTGATGTCCCACGTCCACACCTGCGACGGACCGTCGGCCAGCAGCTCGGGTTTCACCTTGGCCGGATGGGTCGCCAGTCGGCGTCGTTCACGGCTTTGGCCGGCCGCTCGGGCGATGCGATACATCGAGGACACCGAGCACCAGTAGCGGCCCTCATCGAGTTCCCGGGCCCAGATCTGGCCGATCGAGAGATCCGCGTACGCAGGGATGTTGATCAGCGTGAGCACCGCCGCCCGCTCGGCGGCCGACAGCGCCTGCCCATTCTCAGGCGCCACCCGTGCCGGCCGTGGACCGTGCACCGGTCCCCGGACATGGCGGTAATGGGTGGCTCTGGCCCGGCCGAGCAGGGTGCAGCACACCTTGATCGGCACCGCGACCGCACGCAGCTCGGTGAACGTCACGCTCACCGCGGCTTCGACGACGGTGGCGTGTCCGTGCTCTCGGAGATGGTCTCCAAGAGCCCTTGCAGTTTTCCCATGATCTCCACCACCGCCGCCGACTTGGCCAGCTCGCGGGTCAGCCGCTGGTTCTCCGCACGCAACCGCGCGGCATCGTCCCTGCCGGCCCCCGAACGCGTCGCCCGATGCGCACGTCGAGGAGACGACGCCCCGCTGTTCAATGCGTCGCGGGCCCCGCCCCACCTGCGGACCTGGGA
>JBBSHN010000093.1:0-8435 GCA_038252945.1 Propionibacteriales bacterium
CCGCCGCCGCCTGACCGCGACCCGGGCACCGACGAACGAGCAGTCCCTTCCGTCCCACCGGGGCGCGACGCCGCTCGCCCGCGAACACGACCTCACGATCAGCGCGAGCACCAACGAGCGCTCCGACCGCCAATCGCGCCCCCCGACCGACCCAGCCCCGCCGCCACGACCCCGCCGGCGCTCATCTTCCGACGATCCGCCGCCCGATCGGTGGATTCGGGCTTAGGTCGCGGCGTCCAGGGCCGCCCGGATGCGCGGTTGTTCGGGTGCCCAGAACGCCCATACGGCGGCCGCCCACGCTCGCGCGCGGCCGTCGTAGTCCTGGGCGTCCTCGGCGCCGAGCAGTTCGGTGAAGTCCTGGAGCGGAAGGTCCGGTGGGCGCACGAGCCAGGGGAAGTCTGGATGCCCGGCCGTGACCCGCTGTAGGAGGGCGTTGCGTCGCGCCGTGTGCAAGCCTTGCTCGGTGACTGCGCAGATAGCCATCAGGTGGATGAATACCGACTGACGGTCACGTCGCTGCGTGCCGTCGCCGCCGTGGGAGGCGGCGTAGGCATCGACCACGATGCCGTGGGCGGGCGGGTAGCCGAACCGGGCCATCTCCGAGGCCTGCAGCTCGCCGAATTTCGCCCAGCACCCCGGTGCCGAGATCATGTACGGATGCGTGGGCCCGTCGAGCGCCGCCACCCGGGCCCCGCAGTTCGCGCACCTGGTCAGGGTCGCACCCGGGCCGTTCATGCAGGGATCATCCTGTAGGTCGGCCGTTTCCGATTCGCCGCCCTTTTGGACCGACGTCGCACGACGAGCGAGGGGCTCGCACGCAATTGGGCTCCACGCCCTCAAGCGAGCGCCCCACCCGATGTAGCGAACACCACCGCGCGGGGGACGACGTCCGAGCGCCGGGCTGGCGAGTGGTCGGCTCCCGTATCGCCCGGAAGGAGCGAGAGTCCCGACCACAGCGGAGCCGGCGTGCTCGTCCATTTCGAGTGTCTGCTCCTTCGGAAAGAAGGTGGCGGCGCGCTGGGTTGGTTACACGCGGGTCCGGACCATCACGGTTAATGTGCGAACTAGTTGTCAGTCGACACTGGACAGATCATTGCTCAGAGCGAGGATGAGGTTGTAGGCCTGGTGGCAGTGTAGGTCGATCAGGCCGGGGTAAATCACGCCGTCGCTCTCGACAGTTGGGACTTCGCGTAACCGGCGGGTGCCGCCTCGCTGACATCTTGCACCGCCTTGATCCGGACGCGGTGCCTGGATGGTTGGGCTGGACGTAGATCGCGCCGTTCTCGAGCACTCGGCTTTCGTCGTCGACGGTCACGACCTTACCCTTCAGAACCAGTGGTCGGATCGCGCGGTCAGCCATGCGGTCTCCCCTCGTAGCAAGCGACGGCGCTCGGAGCCTCATCGCGGCCCCTGAAGCGCAGCCTAGCTGCAGTCCAAAGGATGCGCACTATCCAACCCTTGACAGTGCGACTGTCCGGCGGATACGTTGCGGCCCACCTGACGAATCCGCTTGTTGTGGCTCACGAATTCGACCCCGACCCGGTAGCTGAGCTGTACGTCTCGCTCGCCCGCGACTACCCCGGTCCGGAGGTCTATCCCACCGGCGCAACGGCGGCATAGAAGCGGGCCACGGTGACCGTCACGATCCCCGCGTCCCATGGATAGCCCGTGCCGCGCAAACCGCGGGCCCATGAAGGCGCGTGCCGTCGCACTCGGGCTCGTGCTCTCGGCCGCTATCGCCCCTGCGGCGCCCGCTCAGACCAACGCGGAGAACTGCACGCCGCAACCGGGTCAAGGGAAGTCGGGCCCGCCCCTCAAACAGCCGGTCAAGCTGGTGCCGGACATCTCCGCGCAAAGCGTGAACTTCGGCGGGTCCCGCGGCTCGAAGGCGATCGACGTGGTGCTGAGCGCCACCCCGGCGCTGCCGCCGAGCACGACCGCGGACCAGATCCGCCTCGGCATCCTCCGCCGGTTCACCCGCGTCTCGCAGACGCTGCCTACCGAGTCAGCCCCTAGCCCCACGTTCTCCCCACCGCAGATCTCTTCCGGAAGGGACCGCGTCACCTTCACCGTCTGCCTCAGCGGCGCAGGTCTCGACCCCGGCTCCTACGGCGGCTCGGTCATTGTCGAGGGCCCGAAGGGCTTGGCGCCGACCACGCTCAGCATCACCGAAAACGCGAAGAACGAGACGCTTGCGTTGCGGCTCGCCATCGGCGTCCTCGTCGCGGCTCTCGTGTTCCTGCTGCTGCGGGGGATGGCCGCCCGTCAAGCCAAGGACGAAGAGCAGACCATCGCGGACGCCGCCAAGGCAGGAAATACACAGCAGGTCGTCGAGCTGCACAAGGACCCGAAGCAGCACAACCTCGGCTGGTACTTCTGGGGCGTTGTCAACGACCTGAACTGGTGGATCACGACGTTGGTCGCGCTCGGTGTCGCCGGTGGCAGCATCATCGCCATCTACTCTGCCAACCCGGCTTGGGGGGCCGACACCTGGACTAGCGTCGCTGCGCTCGTGGGCCCGGTCTTCACGGCGGTCGGCGTGCAGAGCGTCGTGACCTCGCTCGGCAGAAGTGTCTCGCGCTAACTACTAGAGGAATCCATGGCCACCGACCAAGCGCTCGTCAACCTCGAGCAGATCAAGTACATCGTCGTGGTGATGATGGAGAACCGCTCGTTCGATCACATGCTCGGCCACTTTGAAACTCGACGGCTGACACGACATCGAGGACCTGAGCCCTGATCTCTGCGGCTACGGCCCGGACAGGCGGAAGATCGCGATCACCGCTGTCGACGCGGACGCGGAGAAGATCCAGCGGAACGGAGAGGCCCGGGAAGCGCCTCGACCCAGACCCACTCCGCAGGAGGCGTGGCCAAGCAGCTCGGCAACGGCTACGGCCATTTCCCCGTTACCCGATTGAGCGCGGTTGCCGACGTCACCAAGCCGCGCTCACGGACTGTTCGGGGAGATCCTGGGGCGCTGTGGGAGGGCCCGACCGTGTACGGCAATCCTCCCAGCACCAGACGCGACCATAAGCAACGAGAGGCGCGCCTTCGATCACCTTCCGTCCAGCCTGGCCGGTCAAGTCGTACGCCAGATCAGCAGGTGTGCGGACACGAAAGTGAGCTTCGACGAGCGCGCGAGGCGTCCGCTGTGGACGAGGAGGCGCTTCGGCGCCGTGGCCGCGCGTTATTGGTTTCGGCAACGAATAGCGGGAGACCCAGGCCACCGCCACAGGCGACTGCTTCCGGCGCCGAGGAGTAGCGCCGGCACCGGAGCACGCTCGCGCTACGCCTCCGCGCCGGAAGCGATAGCGGCTGAGGGTCTGCATATCGTCTTGTGCTCTTCCTGGGAAGCGCGACGGCGCCCGAGTTGGATCAGGCGCGACCATTCTCCATTTCAGCGACCCGACACGACCTCCGCGATTGCGGGCAGATTCAGGTGTAGCACGGCTGGTTCACGTTGAGTATCAACAGCACAGTCCTCTCGGTCAGGGCTGATACGCTGCGGCGGCTCTCCGGCGCATCGACCGGATCCTTCGAAGGGCCAGGGGCTCGGCATGGCGCCGTACGACGCGAAGATCGGATCGTCGCCCACGCGGTTCCACAGCGTATGGCTGACGCTGTCTTCGTGGGCGTCGTTCGTTCGCAGCGCGCGGCGTCGTGCCTACGGAGCACCTTCTGGTCGCAACCGGCGGTGCGCTTCCGTAGTTCTCGCAAGCCTGATGCTCACGACAGCCATCGGTCTCGGCGGTCCGCTGGTCACTGTGGCCGGGGCAGTAAGCCAGCTACCTGGGTCGCTGTGGACTGTCCAAGCGCCGGACAACACCTACCAGGTGGCGCCGACCCCGACCGGCAACGTGCTCGTTAACTGTCCCGCGTATACAGGTGCTGTCGCGAACGTAGTTGCGCAAACCTTTGCCCGGGACGGGAGCAGCGTCTGGAGCAGGCCATCAATATGGGATTGTGCCGCGGTCGTCGACGCCCGCGGCAATACCTACATCGAAACATCGGATGCCGCTGGGAATCTGGCGGTGGAGTCGCTTGACACCGGTGGGCAGGTTCGGTGGATGACCTCTGCCGGGGTACCCTTCCGTTCGCCCAAGGCTAACCCCGTCCTTGGTGCTAACGGCAGTGTCTATGTCGCGGACTCGGCGAACGGCTACAACTCTTCGTCGAATGTCTTTCGTTTTGATACCACGACCGGAGCGCAGACCTTCAGTAAGACGTTTGACTGGACTCTGGATCTGTACGCCTATGCTGGCGGGCTCGCCGTCGTTACCTATCCAAACCAGGTGAACTACGTCGGATACGACGGAACTGCTCAAGGCACGTACTCGCCTAACAACCTAATTGGCGGCGGTAATAGCTGGTCGAGTCAGGGAACTAACGGCACCGTGTACGTGGCTGGTCACGTAAACTCACCTTGCGCACAGTACAATGGGACTACTCCGGGCATGAGCAGCGTGACGAAGATTACTCCCAGCGGAATCGCGTGGGTGTGGACGGAGCCGGCGCCTGACAACACTTGCCGGCCGCTGGATGTCGCCACAACGCCCGACGGCGGTGTCGTATTCGCTAGGGGCTCCACCACACGCTTTCGTGCTGCGGACCTCACGTACCTTGATGCCTCCGGGACACCTCGGTGGACGCATCAGACAAGCGACTCCTCCTCTAGTCTGGGGGGCTACTGGCCGCCACGTGTCGATGCCAACGGGGTCGTGGCTCTGGCGAGCGCCTTCGACTACAGCGGCTCTCCCTGCTCGCTCGCACCGCCCTACCCGTGCACCGGTCTACAGGTCGAGTTTCTATCGCAGCAATCCGGTGCCGCCGTCTTACCCACACTCCAGATCACCGACCCACCTCCTGAGTATGGCGCTATTCAGGTGAACGATGCGCCGGCCATCGATACTGATCGGCTTTATCTGCTGAGCGGTAATAGTACGCCGACCCTGGCAGCGTTTGTTGCATCCGGTCTTGGGGTCGACTATCGACTCGCCCTACAGAGCGAGGTGACGTCAGGTGGTAAAGCTCCGCCGCCGCCGCCGCCGTCTGCTCCTCCTCAGTCGTGTGGTAATGCGGATGCGGTGCTAATTGGGGTGCGCGGCTCAGGGGACAACAACCACCTTGGCCACCAGCTCGACTGGCCTGGGCGCCACGCACTCTCGGTCGCGCATGAGCTTGAGCAGCGGTTTGGCGTAAGGCTGTACACGGAAGGTGTTGACTACGACGGAGGCGGCGTCGACGATCTGATTGGCGTCTCGTACGCGGCGTCGTCTGCCACCAACCCATTTGCTTTGCCGTCCTATCCGGCGTCGCTAAATAGTGGTGTCAGGCAGCTCCTCGCGTCGATCGACAACGTCCGAGCCGGCCCGTGTGGTCCCAACACGCCGATTCTGCTGGTTGGCTTCAGTCAGGGCGCGCACGTGATCCAGTCCGCGCTCGATCGGCTCGCACGTGAGGCTGCAGCGAAATCGGACAAGCGGTGGCGAAGTGTCGCCGGGGTTGCGCTGCTGGCCTCGCCGCGGTTTGACCCCAAGGATCCGGTGGCCCGCGGCTCGTTCGCGTGGTTCGGCGGCGGTATCGCCGGCGAGGCGTTGGTGAGTTCGTGGTTCAGCCGCATCACCCAGACTTACTGCGTCTCGGGCGACCCCGTCTGCGTTGGCGGAGGGCTTAGCTTCGGGCGCCACACCGGGGGCTACGACGACCGCGTGCTGCAGGACTCTGCGGGGCTCCTGGCGACGATGGTGCGCAAGCGCCAGCACGCTGCGCTTCCACCGCCCCATCCGCTCGGCGAGCTCGCCGCGCAATTGGAGAACGGGACATACGTCCTGTCGGCGGGGGCGGTCTATGCTCGCGGTGCCCCGGTCAATGCTTACTCATGGGACTTCACGAGCGACGGCCACATCGATCAACGCACGCCTGGTCCCTGGGTACGTCCCAAGTCGTTCGGCGCCAAGATTTCCCCTTGGACGGACCGTCTGACCGTGACAGTCGCTATGAAGCACGACGATGGCACCACTACCCGCCGCCAGCTTTGTGTGTCGACTCGCAATGCCCCGCCCATACGTGGGGCGTGTGTAGCACGCTTGTCTGGGCCTACAATCCAGCGCGCCGGTCGCACGATTACCGTGGCGATGCGCTGTCGTAAGGCGTGCACGGTCCGGGGCACTGGCGCGCTTAGTGTCCCAAGCGTAAGCGCTCACGGGGCGCGAAGCTTTACGCTGGGGCCGGTCACCAAGCGCCTCCGAGCAAGGCGCTGGGCGACAATCAGGCTCCAGATACCGAAACGGGTGCTCAGGATTGTTAAGCGCGCGCTCCAGAATCCCAAGACGCGCCAGCGCGTCAAGGCAAAGCTGACCATCAGAGTCTCCGACGGCAGGGGCAAGATGACGCTGAAACGCACGGTCCGGATCCGAAGCTGACCAACCGAGCGACTTCCCCTGCGGCGTATCGTCGAACTGCTCAGCCGCCAGAGCGAACGACGTCTGGTCCTTTACGGTTGCTGCCGCCCAAGAGTTTCGCCTCGTCATGGACCAGCCTCGCCGACCCCATCACGCGATGGATCACGGCGTTATCGGATTCGGCGCAAAGCAGTCGCGAGGTCAGCTCCGCCCGACTGTCGCAGCTCGTCCGAGACGGGAGCGGCTGCCTCGTGCGTGAGGGCTCTCGCTTCAGCGGCGAAGGCGGTCGCGGCGGCGATCGTGATCGACCACTGGATGCGGAGCTGAGTCGCGGACGGCAGTGGAGTGGGGCCGGCGGTGGGTCCGATGGTCATGGGAGCTTCTCCCAATCGCACAGCGGACATTACCGGCGCTCTACGGCGCCGGCGGGGCGCCGGAAGGCGTCACGTCGGAGATCGCCCCGTCTCGCGTCAGCTCGCGTCTCCCAGCCCCGCTATGCTCCGCTGGGACGGTCTGATGGTGCGCTGAGACAGGGAGAAGCGATGTCCGTCCGAGTCCGGCTGATCCACCTCGCCGTCTTCGTCGCAGCGGTCCTTGGGCTCGTCCCTGGTGCGGCTGCGGCAAGCGCCAGCAGCGCTGGCTCAACGTCGAGCCGGCTCCTCTGCCGGACTGCGTCCTCCGGGGAGTTGAACGTCAACACCGACTGCCAGAGTGCCGGGAACTACGCAGAGACGAGCATCAGCGTCAACCCGACCAATCGCAACGACATCGTGGGCGGGGTCATCCACACCACGGTCTCGACCGTCAACGGCCGCCCGGCCCTTTCGCAGTTCACCGAGCCCCACGCGAGCGTTGACGGGGGGCGAACATGGTCGGACATCGGGCTCGACCACGGCAGCTACCGAAGCGCGGTCGACCCGTCGGTCGCCTTTGACGGCTCCGGCCACGTCTACCTGGCCACGGCCAACTCCGGCGCCACCAACGACATCGTGGTGGCTCGTTCCGAGGATGGGGGCCTCAACTGGTTCGACCCGGTGCCGATCACGAGCGGCATCGATGGGCCCACGACGTTCAACGATCATCCAAAGGTCACCGCCTTCGCCGACGGAAAGGTCGTGGTCACATGGATCCACGAGGTCTTCAGCGACGGCCAGCTCGTCACCGCGCCGGTCTACGACGCGGTCAGCCACGATCGCGGGAAGACGTGGAGCACGCCGGCCGACATCTCGGGCTCGGCTCCGTTCTGCGTCGGGCGCCAGGGCGGTGACGCTTGCGACCAGACCTTCGGCAACTCGGTGGCGATCTCGAGGGGACGAGCGGTGGTTGCCTTTCAGCAGACCTACAAGGAGGCCCCCGACGCAGGCGCCTCACTCGGCCGGGATACCTACCTGGCCGTGGTCGTCGACCCGATGACCGGCGCCAGGCTGAGCGGCCCGGTCGTGGTAGGACAGGAGCGCGACGGCATCATCGAGCACGACTACCCGCTCAACGACAACGGCGTCCAGACCCTTCACGACAGCCAGTTCGCGGTCAGCTCCGACGGCAACGTGGCGGCCGATCCGACCGACCCCCGGGGCCTCCACTTCGCCCTGGTCTGGTACGACGACCGCGGCGCGGCACTCCCGGTCCCGACCGATCCCTACGAGGCCAACACCAACTCCGAGATCGTGGTCAGCCAGACCTTCGACGGCGGGAACACCTGGAGCCGACCTGCCGCCATCGCCCAGGCCCGTGACCAGTTCATGCCCTGGGCTGCCTACGACCTCACCGGCAATCTCCGGGTCGGGTTCCTCGACCGCTCCTACGACCCGACCGACCGGAAATACGGCTTCACCCTCGCCACCGAGACCAGACCCGGCCAGCTGGACTTCCGCCTCCAACGGGTGGCGACCGCGCTCTCCGATCCGACCCGGAACGACCTTCCGAGCGCCGGCACCGTCAAGCCATCATTCCCCTACCCCGCCAGCTTCGTCGGCGACTACACCGGCCTGGCTGCCGACGGCCGGAACGTCGTCGCCTACTGGACGGACTTCC
>JBBSHN010000094.1:0-8393 GCA_038252945.1 Propionibacteriales bacterium
ACCTACAACCACGCGTGGCTGCTCGAACGCCACAGCTACCGCACACCCGCCGAAGCACGCGAGCACCTGCTCCATCGGGCACTCGTGCCATGATCACCAACGTTCACCACAGAAGTGTCCGGTGAACCGGGGCCGGGACAGGCTGGGCGTATCAGTTTTTCAACACGGCGGACGAGCGGCGCTTGATGCGAGAGGGCGCGGCAGCCCCGCGAACCTCGCGCGAGCTGGCGGTCCGCAATCAGTTCTTCACGCCCCGGTACGTCGTGGACTTCCTGGTGCAGAACACGCTCGGCCGACGTTTGATCGAGAACGACCCGACGAGCCCGCTGATGGGCGAGCTGACGCTCTTACCAAATACCCCCGCCGCGCCCGGACCGCCCCTCGACCTCCATGAGGTTGCCGTACTAGATCCAGCATGCGGAAGTGGGCACTTCCTGTTGGGCTGCTACGACCTCCTTGAGCGGGCGTGGGAACTGAAGGGCGTCCGGCCCTCCGAGTCAGCCCCCGCTATCGTGGCCTCGCTCTGGGGTGTCGACATCGACCCCCGGTGCGCGCAAGTGGCATCGGCCGCCATCGTATTACGCGCGCGACGGCACTGCCGGGAGCTGCCGCTTCCCAGGCCGAATATCGTCACCGCGCGTAATCTCCCGGTGGACTCTGTCGCGCTTTCGGCGGACCTCGGCCTCAGTGGTCAACAGCGCCAGCTCGTTGACCGAATCAGCGGCGTGCTCTCCGACGCTCCGATGCTCGGGGTGTTGCTCAAGGCTGAGGAGGCGGTGGAGCGGGAGATCCGACACGCGGCCTTTGACAAGCAACCGGGGACGCTGCCGCTGACGGACCGTGCGTTCGCAGTCACTCACGCCGATCTCATGAATCATCTGCAAGCAGCCGCCGATCGAGCTGCTTCATCTGTCGCAGATCGGCTCCTCGCCGCCGAGATGGATGATGCCCTCCGACTAGTCGACGTCGTGCAACGCCGCTACGACGTCGTCCTGATGAACCCGCCGTTTGGCGAGGCGGTGCCGACGACTCGGGAGTACCTCAAGGGCGCCTACGGATCGGCAGCGCGAGAGCTGGCGGCATGTTTTGTCGCCCGTGCGCAGGAGCTGCTTAAGCCACATGGGCGTACCGGTGTACTCGCAACCCGTCAGGTCCTCTTTCTGGACGGGCTTGAGGTGTGGCGAAGAGAGCAACTTCTCGGAAGTTCTCGCCTGGAAACTCTTGTCGATCTCGGCATCGGAGTGCTGCAGGGCGCCCTCGTCGAGGTTGCCGCGTTTATAGTGTCGAAGAACCCGGGGATTCACGCGGCCGCCTTCATTCGGCTTCTAGATGCTCGAGACAAGGCCGCCGAGTTGCGGGCATCCATTCCGGGTTCGATCGATCTTGTCTCTCTCGACCGTTTCTCAGCGGTCGGCAAGGCCGCGATTCCCTATTGGATTGGAGAGGACGCACTGCTTGCGCTGAGCGGCGGCGGCTGGTCATCCGTGGGTATTGAGGCTCGGACCGGACCTCAGACCGACGATGACTTTCGTCTCCTCCGTCTTCGATGGGAGCTCCCGGAAGCCTCCTCTCGAGGCACCCGGTGGATCCCCATATCGAAAGGGGGTGAATACGAGCCCTACTGGGGGGACATCCATCTGCTGCTCGACTGGGATCATTGGGAGAAGAGGCCGAGATCGCGCTCAAGCTTTCTCCGGGGCGGCCTGACCTATCCGTACCGGACTACGAGCGACCATTGCCTCCGGCTGCTGCCTAGCGGTTGCGGCTTTACGCGTGGAGGCCCCGCAATTCAAGGGTCAGAAGAGCCTCTTTTGTTGACCCTTGCATCATGTTTCACCCGGCCCTACAAGGTCCTTGTTGAAGCCGTTATCGGGGGAGGTGACTCATCTGTTGGAGGGGGCGCCGCGCGCAATTACTCAGCGCCGTGGCTTTCACGAATGCCACCGCTGAGTCCGGAGGGAGCTGAGAGCCCCCCACTAATCCGCTTAGTACGAGAGGCCCTCGCCACCTCGACCGCCCTTTCGTCTTGCGAAGAGGAGAGCGCGCTGTTTGTGAGCCCGATCCCGGGCGGCGTCGACGGTGTGCGCTCAGTCGACGAAGTCGTAGCTCGCCGTCGAAAGGCATTTGTTGCCTGTGTGAGGGCGAGGCTCTCTCTATCCGTATTGGCCGAGGATCACTACTGCTCACCAGCTGGACTGACCCGCGAGTTGTGCGATGCGTTATGGGGCCGGCACCCCGAGGCCCTTACCGACGAGCCTCCCGACCTTGAGCAGCTTGGCAAGCTCTGGGAACTCGACGAACCCGAGCTCGTCGAGGCGGCAACTCAGCAACTCGGAGCTATAAGATTTACGACCAAGAAGGCATACTTCGCGGACAGGCGATTGGAACTGGCGGCACGCATTCTGGGCTGCCGTGCCTCTCGCATAGCGGACGAGGTCGAAGGTCTACCCCCAACACGCCGTGAACGTGCTGTGGTCGGCTCGTCCTTGGTCTCGTACCTCGTTGGCGCTGCCTTTGGACGGTTCGATCTAGAAGCAGGCCGTGCTGACGCCTCAATCGTTCTCAGTCGACAGCCGTTCGATGCCCTCCCGGCTGTCCCTCCTGGAGTTGCGATGGCTAGCGGACGCCGTCAGGAGTTCGCGGCCCCTAGGGATGGGGTTCTGGTCGATGAAGAGGGCCACGAACGGGACATCGCGCGCGTCGTGCGTCGGGCCGAGCAGGCGTACTTCTCTGAGGGCGGCATCGTTGCGGACGCCCTAGCGGCCACAGGCGACACGGAACTCCGCACATATCTTCGCCGGCGCTTTTTCAAGGAGCACCTCTCGCGGTACTCGAAGAGCCGACGAAAAGCGCCGATCTACTGGCCGCTGACTGTCCCGTCGAGGAGCTGGGGCGTTTGGATCTACGCACCGACGCTAAGCCGGGAGACGCTCTATGCGGTCGCCAGCGAGGCGGATCGGCGCGAGCGACTCGCGGTTGAGGCGATTGCTCGGCTCGAGCGCGAAGAGCCGGAAGACGGCGGGCGCCCAGCACGAAAGATCGCCGAGGAACTCGATTCCGAGGAGAAACTGGCCGAGGAGCTCCGCCGGTTTCGGACCGAGGCCCAACGGATTGCGGCACTCGGATGGGAGCCTGATCTCGATGACGGCATCGTTCTCTGCGCTGCGCCGCTCGCTGAAATCTTCTCGGCGTGGCCTGATGCCAAGAAGGCCCGGGACGAGCTTCGAAAGGGCCATCACGAGTGGGCCGCCGTGGCTCGATGGGCGGAGGAGTTGTGACGACCGCGTTGCGCGACCACCTGGCAGCCGAGCTGGCGAAGAAGGTGAGCCAGCGCGGCATCGTGGTCTGGCAGGACACGGACCACGAGTATGGAGAAGTCGCCGCCCAGCTGTGCCCGCCTGATGCTCACTTCACGGCGTATGACGGCAGCTGGTACGCGCTACGCCGCGACGTGGAGTCGCTGCTGGGTGGCGACACGCCACCAAAGCTTGTCGTTTACGCGCCTGGAACCTCGCTAGCGAACGATCCTCTCGAAGAGATCCGCGCAGCCGGGGTCCGGTTCACGATCAGGCTCGGCACGCTTGTCAAGAACGCTCTGAAAGGCGACTTGAGTGAACAGCGCCTTGCGGAGATCGGTGGTCAAGCACGCACGTTGGCAGAGGCCGAAGCGGCGGTCGGTGGCGACGCCGGCGGCGACGTCCGGCTCATCAGCATCCTGGGCGCGAGTGACACCCGCACGATGTTGTTGCGCATCCTCACCGGCGAACGCGCCGAGGTGCTCGACGATCAAGGAGCATGGCCCGCCGCCACCGAGTTCCTAGCTGGTCAGATCGGAGGGCTGCTTGCCGGGGAATGGGACGATCTCAGTCGCGCTGCGCTGCGACAGATGGCACTTACCGAAATAGCAATCGCGACCGACAGGCTCCCAGACGCTCTTGGGTCAGCGTGGGGAGCAGCGGACGCCGAGCAGCGCAGGCGCACGGCCGAGTTGCTGCAGGCGTGGCAGACCTACCCCGGGTGGCGTGAGGACTATGGAGCGGTCGCTCACTTCGTCGACGACGACTTGGCCCTGACAACGACGCTGCCCTGGGATGACGGATTGGCTGGCTGCACCGCCACGCCAGCGCTTGAAGAGGTCGTGCTCGGGGAGGCGGTCAAGCGACTCGCTAACGACGACACGCCGGGCGCCTCGACCCTCGCAGAGCACCGCCTCAAGATCAGTCCTTGGGTCCAACCTCAAGGGCCGGCCGGCGATGGGTGGGCATCCGTCGCTGCCCGCTGGCGCGCGGTGAAGGCCACAGCGGATCTGCGAACGGCTCTGTCAACCGTCCACCTACCCGCCGGCGTGACGGCTGCGGAGCTCCTGAGCTGGTACGTCGACAGAGGCTGGGAAGTCGACCGAGCGCACCGGCGGTTGGAAATCGCCCGCAACGATCTCCGAGTCCTAGGTGACCTCGAGCCCGCATTCACGGCGGCCCGGGTGGCCCACGAAGAGTGGCTCGACGCGACACTGGTCGCTTTCACGAGCGCGGTCGAGCGCAGCGGCTTCGACGTCGGAGGCCTGACCCGCCAGGGCGACATCTACGCTCGGTGGGTACGGGATGCTGGCGCGCCCGTGGCGTACGTCTGGGTCGATGCCCTCAGGTTCGAACTCGCCACCGATCTCGCAGACGGTCTTCGTGCCGACGGTCACAGCGTCGAGCTTCACGCAGCAGTCGCCGCGGCGCCGACCATCACGCCGGTGGGCATGGCCAATCTCACGCCGGGTGCCGGAGCCGGCCTCTCACTCGAGCTTGACGGCAAGGATCTCGCCATTCGCATAGACGGCTCGAAGGTTGCGACGGTCACCGATCGAGTCGCCGGTCTGCGTGCCGCCCACGGTGACAAGGTTCTCAACCGCACGCTGGAGGTCGTGGCCGGCCAGGGGGAGAAGGAACTGAAGCGCGCGCTTGGTGACGCTGATCTGCTGCTCGTTCGCTCCCAAGAGCTGGATGCGGCCGGTGAGTCGGGCATGCTCAACGCCGCCTGGGCGCAGTTCAACGCAGTGCTTGACCTGTTGCGCAACCTTGTGGCTCGACTCGGCCAGGCCGGTGTCCGGCGGATAGTCATCGCGGCCGATCATGGCTTCGTAACCCTGTCCCGCGGCCTCGGCCCCAGCCGGTCGATCGACCCGCCTGCTGGGGGGACCGGCCACCTTCACCGCCGCGGATGGGTCGGCAAGGGCGCGTCGACGACTGAGAGCACGTTGCGCGTTCCGCTGGGATCGACGGGCGTGCCAAGCGACCTCGATCTGATCGTGCCGCGAGGCCTAGCAGTGTTCAGGGCGGGCGGCTCGAAGCAGTTCTTCCACGGTGGGCTTTCGCCACAGGAGCTGGTGGTGCCGGTGATCGTCATCGACACTGAACCAGCGCCAGCTCCAAAGCAGCTCCAGGTCGACGTTTCGGTCGCCGGCGGCCGGATTACCACTGGGGCGTTCGCCGCCACTGTGGGTTTCTCTGGGGATCTCTTCACCAGCGAGATCACGGTACGAGTCGTCGCCCGAGGGGCGAAGGGAAGCGACGTCGTGGCTCGTGTCGTGTCCGGCGACGGCTATGACCCCGCGACCGGTTCAGTGGCTCTGCGGGCCGACGGCCCGCCTCCCGTGCTCACGTTCCAAGTGACCGCGAACCTCGAGCGGGATACCACCGTGGAGATAGAGGTTCTCGACGCCCGAACCGGTGTCCGCCTCGGCGGCGCCGAGGCCAACGTGTCGGCCAAGGTCGTCGTGGAGGATGAGCTCGAATGAGCGAAGTCATCATCGTGGCCGGCACGCCGATGGACGCGCTCGACCGCCTGGCTAATGACGCATTCGCGGGCCGGGTCGTCCGCAAGGATCTCGTGCGCCAAGTGAAGGTCGGCGCCAACGTACCCGTCTACGTCCTCGAGTTCTTGCTCGGCAAGTACTGCGCGTCCGACGACCCCGCCGCGATCGCGACCGGCCTCCAAGTCGTCAACCAGACCCTGCAGGAGAACTTCATCCGACCCGACGAGTCTGAGCAGGCGAAGGCGAAGCTCAAGCGGAAAGGTCAGCACCGGCTCATCGACAAGGTCGACGTGCGGCTCGTCGCCAGCGAGGACAAGTTCTGGGCGCACCTGTCGAGCTTCGGCGACAAGTACGTCCACATCTCAGAGGAACTCGTCTACAAGTACGAGCGGCTGCTGGGCGGCGGCGTGTGGTGTCAGTTGGATCTTGTCTACAACGCCGATGACGATCAGCCCCAGAAGCGGCCGTTCTACATCAAGGCCCTCAAGCCGATCCAGGTCGCGGCGTTCGACATGGACGAGTACGTCGCTGCACGAGAGAGATTCAGTCGCGACGAGTGGCTTGACCTCGTCACACGCTCGATCGGGCTCGAGCCGGGGCACTACGACGTAAGGGGCAAGCTGCTAGCGGTCCTTCGGCTCCTCCCGATGGTCGAGCGGAACTACAACCTCATCGAGCTGGGACCGTGGGGAACCGGGAAGTCGTTCATCTTCCGTGAGTCTTCGCCGAACGCGATCCTGATCTCGGGCGGCAAAGTCACGGTCGCGCAGCTGTTCGTCAACCTCAGCTCAGGCCGCGTCGGGTTGCTGGGGATGTGGGACGTCGTGGCCTTCGATGAGGTCGCGGGGCTTGAGATGTCCGATTCCACCGTCATCAACATGCTCAAGGACTTCATGGAGTCTGGGTCGTTCGCGCGTGGCAAGGAGGAAGTTCCGACCGAGGCGTCGATCGTGTTCATCGGGAACACGAGCAAGCCCCACCAAGAACTCGTTCGCAGCGTGCACCTCTTCGCGGATCTGCCCAAGGCGATGATCGATCCGGCGTTCCTCGACCGGCTGCACTACTACCTGCCCGGGTGGGAAGCGCCGAAGCTCGAGAAGCGACTGTTCACCGACCACTTCGGCCTCGTGTCGGACTACTTCGCCGAGGCGCTGCGTCAGCTGCGCAAGCAGAGCCAAGTAGGCGCTTTGGACCGTGACTTCGCGCTCGGGACGCACTTGTCAGCGCGAGATGAGAAGGCCGTCCGAAAGACGGTCTCCGGGCTTCTGAAGATCCTCCATCCTCATGGCGAGTGGAGCCACGGGGAGCTGCGCGAGTACCTCGAGTTCGCCATGGAGGGCAGGCGGCGCGTCAAGGAGCAGCTCAAGAAGCTCGCTCGGCACGACTACGCCAAGACGGCGTTCTCCTACGTGGAGAGGGATACCGGACACGAGGTCTGGGTCGACGTGCCCGAACAACCCGAGGAGCTCAACCCCATCGCTACCGACGACGCTGCGCCTGCCGCTGAAGAGCCAAGTGACGGCGGAAAGCGCGCTTCGGCTTCCATCGCGGAGCTGATTGCTCAGGGGGAGGGCAGTCGCGTGGAGTTCAAGCAGACCGCACGCGTGAACGCTGCGACGAAGCAGCGCGACCAGGTGATGGAGCTCATGGTCGTAAAGTCGGTCGCCGGCTTCATGAACGGGCACGGCGGGACGCTGCTCATCGGCGTGACAGACAGCGGAAAGGTCTCCGGTGTCGAGAAAGATCTGAAGACGCTGGGGAGCAAACAGACGTGGGATGGATTCGAGCTTTGGCTGACGGGACTTCTCCACCGGATGCTGGGACCGACCGCGACATCCAAGGTTTCCATCTTTCGCGAGAGCTTCCCTGAGGGGACGATCTGTCGGGTCGACGTCGAGCAAGGTGAGCGGCCAACGTATGTTCGCGGAGGCAAGGGAGATGCGGACCTGTACGTTCGGCTCAACAACTCGACTCGCCTCCTCAACACCGCGGACGCTGTGGAATACGTGAACACACGCTGGCGCTAGTTTGATTTCCTGGCTTGTGCGTATCCGGTTCGCTCAGGCTGCGGGGCGCTGACGGCCGGTCATCTGCGCGTAGGTGGTCGGCGCGTGCCCTGCACCGAGGCCGAGCAGGGTCTGGAAGGCCGCCATCGGCGTGCGGCGGCGGTTGTGGCGGAAGGCGTACTCGTCGAGGTAGACCTGCAGGTGGGGGTCGCCGACGCCGCGGTGGGTGCCGTGCAGCCAGGCCTTGAGGTGGAGACGGCGCGGTGGGCGCGCGGCAGCAGTTGCTCCCCGGGCTCGGCCATTTGGCTGCGCGTTGGCGCACTAGCGTCGGGACCCCTTCGGTGGCGAGGGGGAGGACGCCGCCTGCGGGATGGTGCGTCCGTGGTGTTCCCTTACGCCTTCTACGGGCGTCCGCCGCGGCGTCGGTTCCGGCGTGAGAACCCTCGGAGTTGCAGGTAGTTCGTGGGAGGGTGAGCGAGGGGACTCGAACCCCCGACCGCCTGGACCACAACCAGGAGCTCTACCAGCTGAGCTACGCCCACCGTGACGGTCGGAATCTACCAGTGCGGCAACCCTCGACCAGT
>JBBSHN010000095.1:0-8379 GCA_038252945.1 Propionibacteriales bacterium
TCATCGATCCTCACCGGTGTCGCTGCCGTCCACGGGTGAATCATGCCTTGCGCCTGCCGCGACAGTCAGCCCAGACGGACGACCGTGATGCCTGCCCGGGCGCCGAGTGGCTCATGGCGGCCAGCGCGGCGCGCCCGCCTCGCACGACGCCCGCGTCACCCGCTCTAATGCAGAGCGCATACTGCGCTATGACCCGCAAATACCTCAAAGTGTGAGGCCGGTCGGTTACGGTCGACACACTTCGTCCGACCGACCGAATCCGAGGTTTTGCCGGTGGTCCGCAACTCCCCCGCGGACGTATGACGCGGGCTCGGCTGTGCCTGGCCGTCGCCCTAGCCATCTCGGTCCTCGCTGGTGCCGGCACCACGTCGGTCTCGCTGGCCTCCCCAGCTGCCGACCATTCGCACCTGCATCACCGCAAGCATCGGGTCGAAAAGTCGATCTCTTCTCAGAAGGCCAGTCTCGAGGACGTCTCCCGGCAGCTGCTCCGCACCCATTCACGACTCGTGGACGCCCGCAACAGCCTGCAGTCAGCCCGCACTGAGCTTGCTGGTGTGCAGAGGCAGGTGCAGGCGGCGATCGCTCGCGACCAGCGCATGCAAGCCAGGCTGGACGCAGCGATTGCGCGACTCCAGGCTGCCCGTGACGACCTGGCCCGAGGACGAGACCAAGTGCGGACGACTCGGTCGGTTATGGCGTCGTACGCCGTCTCGAACTACCAGTCAGGGACGAGTTTCACCCTGGGGATCGCATTCACCGCGAAGTCGGCTCAGCAGGTGCTCAACAGCCTGCAAGCAAGCACGACTGTGCTCGACAAGCAGTCGATGGAGCTGCAGCGGCTGCAGGCGTCGAGGGTCCTGCTCAAGCTCACCGCTGAGCGCGTCCAGGAGTCAAAGGTTGAAGTGCAGCATCGTCGCGTGCTGGCGGCGCAGAACCTGCAACAGGAGCGGCAGTTGCAGGCGCAGGCTCAGCTGGCCAAGCAGGCGGTGGCTTCGCGTGTGTCAACCCTGCGCGGCGCCCGCGACAAGATGGCGGCGGCCAAGCAGCAGGAAAGACATAGGTTGCAGGTTCTCCGCGGCGAGCAGAGTCGCATCAACCAGCAGCTGCACAGACTCGCCGAGCGTCGGGCCCGACAAGCGCGGCAGTCCTCCGGCCCAGTAAGCGCGAAGACGTCTGCGCGCCCTGGCAGCGGCTACCTCACCAATCCGCTGCACACCAACACGTATGTGACCTCGCCGTACGGCATGCGGATGCACCCGATTCTGCACATCTGGGAGCTGCACGACGGGACCGACTTCTATGCGCCGTGCGGCACCCCTGTGTACGCCGCAGCGAACGGACGAGTCATGTCGGAGTACTTCAACGCCGGCTACGGCAACGTGCTGCTACTGGACAACGGCATGGTGCGCGGCGTCAGCTTGTCGACGTCGTACAACCATCTGTCGAGGTACGTCGCCAGCGTGGGCGCACGGGTGCACCGCGGACAGCTCATCGCCTACTCCGGAGACACCGGCTGGTCGACCGGGTGTCATCTGCACTTCTCGGTCTACGTCAACGGGTCCACGGTGGATCCGATGACCTGGCTGTGATCACACCACCAGAGCCGCCGGTCGAGCGTTTCGACACCAATCCGAGTCCGCCACACCTTGCCTGGTGCGAGAAGATGGCCCAATGGCCAAAGAGCGTGGGCGCAAGCTCATCGCGTCCAACCGAAAGGCACGCCACCAGTACACAGTCGAGGACACGTACGAGGCTGGGTTGGTGCTGACCGGCACGGAGGTGAAGTCACTGCGCGCCGGCCGCGCCACACTGAGTGAGGCGTTTGCCGAGGTCAGCGACGGGGAGGTGTGGCTTCACGGCGCGTACATCCCCGAGTACTCGCAAGGCAGCTGGACCAATCACGCTCCACGCCGCAAGCGCAAGCTGCTGCTCCGCCGCTCGGAGATCGATCGGATGGCCTCCCGCGTCGGCGAGCGCGGCCTCACGGTCGTACCGCTGTCGATGTACTTCAAAGACGGGCGCGCGAAGGTCGAGCTCGCCCTCGCCCGCGGCAAGAGGACGTACGACAAGCGGCAGGCGATCGCTCAGCGCGAGGCGGCACGGGAAGCCCAGCGGGAGCTTGGCCGGCGCGCGAAGGGCCTCACCGGCTGACAGGTCGTTCGTTACCTGGAGAAGTAACATGACGGTCGCCTTCTTCACTGCGCTTGGTTTCCTGCCACAAGCGTCCGTCGGACCGGCTGACCATCACAGTGTGTTCCGGTCCCGGCCGGTGGGACCTTCGGCGATGAGCCGAACGGCGCCTACCCGCGCTGCCGGGAATTCCGCCTGCAGCCTGTCGGTTGGAGCAGGTAGCCTAGGAAGGCTGTACAACTCAACAGGGGCTGAACGGTTTCGACTTCGTTCGTTGCAATCAAGAGAAGCGAGCCGAGGATCCAAGGTCAACTCGTAAACGATCCCTTGGAAAACAAATAAGTGCCAACTCAAAGCGCACTGACTTCGCCCTCGCCGCCTGAGGCGACTAGGTGAAGGGTCGGTCTGGAAGTGCCTCCGGTCCAGTAACCGGCCTCACTGAGGAGGCTCGCTGCCGATCCCTGGTCGCTGGGGATCAGCGGGACACCTTCAGCGACTGAGCCCGTCGGCGATGTGCCTGCTCAAGCGCCGGGGCTGAGAAAACGTCGTAGCAGACTGCGCTCGGAGAATGCTTGGTTCGGCGTCGAAGGACCCGGGTTCGATTCCCGGCAGCTCCACTCACTCTCTCTCCTGGGGTGTTCACGGTTTTCGGCCGACTCTCTCTGTGGCCCCTTACTCAAGCGTCGAGCCTTCCTCGGAAGGCAAGTCGGCCGTGCTTGAACCTTGTTCGCGTGGCTTGGTTTGGCGTGCGTGTACCGGCTCGAGTTATGCCAGTGACGCCGCCGCTCCTCGGACTGCCAGAGATGCCCGATCGTTCAGCTGGCGCCTTTCACGGAAGCGCCAACCGAAGTGCAGCGGAGATTGGCGCATCGTCGCTGGTGAGAGCGCACCGAGGGTCGCAGTCAGTTCGTAGTCGAAAGTTTGGCCCAGGTCGACACGGAACACTTGACCGCGCATCGCATCGGTCATTCGAAGCCGCGGGCGTCCGTTCGCTTGATGTGGCGCCGACGCGGGGCGCGAAGTTCAGCGTGGTCCTCAGCCGTTCGGCTCGCCGCCAGAGCACCGGCAGACATGTATCACGACGGCGGTGACGGGAGAGATCGACGTACCCGGCGCTGCCTCGCCGGGCCAGGTATGTATTGAGGGCTGCAGGTTATCCGGAGGTTTTCAGCTTTTCCACGCGGTCGCTGCATGACTACCAGTTGAGGCAGACGACCGTTATGAGCCGCCGCTGAGATTGGCAAGCGGAGGCGTCGTCGACGTACTCCGGCAGAGGTGACCGACCATGGGGTGCGGCTCCGGCTCGCTTATTTCAAGTGTCGACCGACGCGAACCCGCGGGTGCATCACTGACGGCATCAACTGAAGGCGAGGAGTGCACCGAGATCGTCGGTGTGGGTCTCTACGCTCGCGGCATGGTCACGGTTCACGAGCTCAGCCGCACCGATGCCCGCCGCATCGCCGTGCGGGCACAGTTGCTGACCGGGGAGCGGCCGACCGGTCTGCTCGAGACGGTGCGGCAACTCTCGCTGTTGCAACTCGACCCAATCAGGGCGATCGCACCAAGCGCCGATCTGGTGATGTGGAGTCGGTTAGGGCCGGCGTACTCGCCGCAGGAACTGCTGGACGCCGTCGACGAGCACATGCTGATTGAGCTGCGGGCGACGCTGCGGCCGGCGGAAGACCTCGCGCTCTATCGCGCCGAGATGTCTGAATGGCCGGGCGCCGGTGAGCTGCTTGACTGGCAAGAATACCGGCGGGAATGGGTGGCGGCCAATGACGAATGCCGGCGCGACATCCTCGAGCGGCTCCGCGCCGACGGGCCATTGCCCTCGCGCGAGATACCCGACACCTGCCTGAAGTCGTGGACTTCGACCGGCTGGACCAACAACAAGAATGTCACCATGATGCTCGAGTTCCTCGTCATGCGCGGGGAGGTTGCGATCGCCGGCCGACGGGGACGCGACCGGCTGTGGGACCTCGCGTCTCGCGTCTACCCCGACGACCCGGTGATCCCATCTGGGGAGGCGCGACGGCTGCGCGACGAGCGACGGCTGAGCGCACTCGGCATCGCCCGGTCGCGTGGGCAGAAGTGCCCGGTGGAGCCGCTCGACGTCGGTGAGGCAGGTGAGCGGGCCGTGGTCGAGGGGGTTCGCGGCGAGTGGCGGGTCGATCCGGCGCTGCTCGCGCAGCCCTTCGCGGGCCGTGCAGCCCTACTGTCGCCGTTCGATCGAGTTCTGCACGATCGCAAGCGCATGAACGAAGTATTCGAGTTCGAGTACTACCTCGAGATGTACAAGCCCGCCACCCAGCGTCGGTGGGGTTACTACGCCCTCCCGATCCTGTACGGCGACCGGCTGGTCGGGAAGCTCGACGCCCGAGCCGACCGCAAGTCCGGGATGCTCAATGTCGCCGGGGTCCACCGGGATGCGCCCTTCAGCAACGCCATGACGGCCGCGGTCGACCGCGAGGTCAACGACCTGGCTAGCTGGCTCGACCTGGAGCTCTACACTCAGCCGCTGTGACGCCTGAGCTAGACGTCGTCGCTATTGCTGACGAGGCGGAGTGTGAGCTTCAAGCGGCCGGTACACCTGCGCGCGCCATACACGAGAAGGCCTATGTCAAGAGCTCACGGAACCATGCTGGCGCGTCACTACCCGCCATCCGTGCGGCAGCAAACGTATTCGGCGTGAACACCTGGACGTCGACGCGGATCTGGAGCCGGTTCTGCACGATTGCCGACGACCTGCTCGACGAGCGCGAGTTCTTCGTCCGGAAGGCTATCGGGTGGGTGCTCCGCGAGGCCGGCAAGCGTAGGCCGGACCTGGTCGTTGAATTCCTGACCTTGCGGGGTCACGCGTTTCCGGCGTGACGATCCGCGAAGCGGTCCGTTACCTGCAGCCCGCAGACCGCGAGGCGCTGATGTCGGTGTACCGACGTCGCTGATCGTTGTAGTGGTTCGCCACATCGACTCCTCAGCAACTCAGAGCCCTATAGCGCACGGAGCATCTGACAAGTCGTGGCATCAAGGGCCGATAGCTGTCAGAACTTGCCCGAGCGGCGCAGACTCATTGGCCGCCCGTCGGGATCGTACGCGAGCTTGTAAAGAGGCGCCGCCCAGAGCCGCTGGAGCGTCGTGACAGGGTCCGGCTCGTGCCGGCGTACCTGACCGGCCGGACGCATCCCCTGACGACCCCCGTCCTGCCACGCGTCGAGCGCGGCGGCCGTCGCGCCCCACAGCTCAAGGGCGTCTGCCGGATCCAGCAGTGCGACGTCGTCAGCGTCGCGTCCGAGGTGTTCAGCCCACAGCTGCAGACGGACGTCGCGAGCAAGTTTTCGGGCGTGATCTCCGAGCCCGGACGGGTCGAGGGGCTCGCGGTCGTCGTACGTCGAGTCGATGACCGCGCAGGTCAGTTCGCTGTCATTGGTCCACGAACGGCGATTGAAGTTGTCGGAGCCGCAGGTGAACCACACGTCGTCGACGATGCACACCTTGGCATGGACATAGATTGGCGTGCTCTCGGCGTTCTCCAGGTCGAAGATGCCGACCCGGTCAGGAGCCGCCTCCTGTAGCAGGTGTATCGCCTCCAGCTGTCCCAACCGGTTCGGAGGGCCGCTGAAGCGGGCGTCCTGATCGGGGAACCGGGGTACGACGGCGATCAGCCGCAGCTTGGGCGCTCGGCGCAACGCTTCGGCCAGGCTTCGGGCAATCGCCTCTGACCAGAGGTACTGGTCCTCGACATAGATGAACGACTCCGCCCGGCGGAAGGCCTTCTCGTAGGCACGAGCGACACTCCGTTCACCTTCCGGTGCGAACGGAAACTTGGGCCGCTTGTGCCCATATGTGCGCAACACCTGCACGGCGTGCGGTCCTGCCCGCGGCGGATCGGGGAACCGCTCCGGAAGCTCCTCGGGATGTCGCGGCATGTGCGCCTTGCGCTGCATGAACATCCGGTACGGCGTCCGCCTGTCCAGCGGCGTGTCGTCATCCCACCGCTCGATGAAGGTGCGGAGCAGCTGGCCGATCACTGGTCCGCGGATCTCCAGCATGGCGTCGTGCCACGGCGACCGCTCGCCGTATCTCTTGTCCATCGGTTGCGGCTGGGGATCGCCGAGGTGGCGGTCGTCGTCTCGCCGCCCGTGACAAAGGTCAATGCCGCCGGCGAAAGCGACGTCGCGCTCCGGCGCAGCCCGGTGTCGGATCACGAAGAGCTTCTGGTGATGAGAGCCGAACCGGCGTATGCGCTGGTCGAGCAGCACCTCCGCGCCTGCCTTGTTTGCTTCCTCGCCAAGATGCTGGCTTTCTTGGGCGCTGAATCGCATGTGGTCGGAGTGCGAACGCCACATCAGACCACGCACCTCCACCCGACGGTGCGCCAGATCGGCGAGCACATCACCGACAGCCGGCCCGTCCGGCAGCAACCGCTCATCGGCATCACCGCGCCAGTCGGTGAAGAACACCCGGTCTCCGGCGCGAAGCATGCACAACTCTTCGTACAGCCGTCGAAAGTACGTCGCCCCGTGCACCAGCAGACGCACGAGGTTTCCGTCCGACCAAGGGCTCGCCTCAGCTGAGTCGCAGTCAAAATCCGTGGCGGAGTTGCCACGCTCGTCTCGGGACAGGAACCACTGACGTGGGGCCTCGTCGTCACCCATGGCGTCATGGTGGCACACCTTGCTAGAGGCAGCCGTCCGCCGGGAATACCGAACCGGCAGCCAGTTGTTGTTTTGCCGGTCAGCAGGCGAAGGGCGACAGAGGTGACGAAAGAGCTGCGACGGCTCGTCGACGTCGGCATCACCCGCGCGCGCGACAGAGGGCGCAAGGCGGTCATCCGGGCTCTGCAGCTCACCGGTGCGTCGGTGGCGGCGTACATCGTGGCGGATGTCATTTTTCCTGGTAGCCGCCCGCTGCTCGCACCGCTAACCGCTCTGCTCGTCGTGCAGGTGTCGCTCTTCCATACGTTGACCGCAGGATTGCAGCGGGTCGCCAGTGTGGTGGCGGGTGTGGTCCTGGCCGTGCTGTTCGCCACGTTTGTCCACTTCAGCTGGTGGAGTCTCGCGGCCCTCATCGCCGGCTCCATCCTGATCGGGCAGCTACTGCGACTGCGTGAACAACTGGTTGAGGTGCCGATCAGTGCGATGCTCGTCATGTCGGTGGGTGGGGCGGAACGTCCGGCGGCCACCCGCATCACCGAGACCCTCGTGGGGGCGGCGGTCGGTGTGGCGTACAACGTGCTACTCCCTGGCCGCGTCAAATCCGATACGGCAGGCGCCGCAGTGGAGCGGTTCGCTCTCGACATGGCTCAGGTGATGGAGCGGATGGCCGACGAGGCCTGTGAGGGAGTGACGCTGGAGAAGGCGATCCGGTGGCTCGACGAGAGTCGCCGCCTGGCCTCGAAAGTCGCCCGCGCGGACCGAGCGATCGTGGAGGCGCAGGAGAGCCGGAAGTTGAACGTCCGAGCGCTGGGCACTGTCGACGTCGTCCCCAACCTGCGCAGCGGTCTCGACGCGCTCGAGCACTGCACCGTGGCGTTGCGCGGACTCGGCAGAGCCGTCGTCGATCAAATGCAGTCCTTTGTCGACGATCCAGAGCATGTGTACTCAGAGCAGGCCAGTGATGTGTTTGCCATACTCGTGCGCGACCTCGCACGGGCCGTCACCGCGTACGGGACGTTGGTGCGGGCGGAAGCCGACGGTGTCACCTCGACAGACGAGGAGCTTGCGGCAGCGTTGCGCACAGTGGGCGAGGCTCGCGGCCGGCTCACTGACGTGCTGATGATCGACCCGCGAGAGGACCAGAACATGTGGGAGCTCAACGGGTCGGTACTCGCAAGCATCGATCGAATTCTGCGGGAGATCGACCTAGGCGAGCGGGCGCAGCAACGCGAACGGCTGCGGGAGCAGTGGGCGCACCGGCCGGCCGCTGCCGTCGCGGTTGATCGGCTGCGGACCACCTCGCGGGAGGTCGCCTCCCGGCCGTTGCGTTGGCGGCGAGGTACTCGAAGCCCCGACTGAAACTGACCCTGTGCGCGACACCCTCCCCAGCGGACCGTTTTTGTCGGTGCCTCTCGGCATCATGTGCCCAGTGGACGATGCGCTGATGTCAAGGGGGTCTCACGGTGCGCCTGCTGCTGTTCGCTGATCTGCACCTCGACACGCCCTTTACGTGGGCCGGGCGCGACGTGGCCAATGCCCGGCGGCGTGCTCTTCACGAGACGCTCCGACGCCTCTGCACCCTGGCCGAGCAGCA